>JBCDAD010000001.1:0-67950 GCA_039186325.1 Pseudomonadota bacterium
CTTCCTCAACCGCCTTGATTACACGATCGCGAAGAGCCGCATCGTAACCATAACTCATAGCAGTCTCCCATCATCACACAGGAGAACCGAATCACTGTTCGAACGATTTGTGAATCACCAGATCGACAACTCGCTCTAGGGCGGCATGCGCACCGCGTTCCGCCACTATACTCACAACAACACGCCGCTGGCGTCGGAGAAAAAAAGCGCCGACATTCGAGAATGTGTGCAGCGAGTGGCGCTATCATCGCCAGTCAGCAATGCAGCGAGAATCTGGTCCGCTGATCTTTATCGATGAGACGTCAATAAAAACCAAAATGACGCCCTTGCGCCACCACGCACTTAAAGGACGACGGTTTAGGGGTGATATTCCCTTCGGCAAACGGCATACGCAGACATTTATCGCTGGGCTCAGATGCGACGGGCTTCTTGCCCCCTGGGTTATCAATGGCGCCGTGGATGGGGCTGCTTTTGATACTTATATCCGTACACAATTCGCCCCGACGATGAGGCACGGGGATGTCATTATCTGCAACAACCTGAACCTCATAAAAGCTCGAGAACGCGCAAGCCCTCGCGGCGCAAGGGGCATGATCCTGTTTTTTTACCGAGGTGCTCCCCTAACATAAACCCGATTGAAATGGCGTTTGCAAAATTAAAACATTATCAAGAAAAGTCAAAGCCCGAACCTATGAAGCCTTATGGAAGGCGGTCGGCGATTTTTGCGCGCTCTTTACCGAAGACAAATGCGGGAACTTCTTCAAAGTACAAAAACTATATTGCTGAATAATCGCCCGGTGCTCTAATCTCACACCTTTATCATGACTTTACCGTGGTCCTTGCGCGGCGCGCGCAAATACGCCCATGCTTCCTTAAAGTCCGTCATCGGAAAGACTTTATCGACGTTCGGCTGGATATCGCCCGAACTGAGCGCGCCGTAGACAAAATCAAGCCCTTTCTTCTTCCATTTCACGTCTTCAATGTAATGAAACAACGAATAGGGTTTGAAGGTTGCATTTGCCTGATAGAGATCCATCATGGGTAACTCAGGCAATTTTTCATCGAGCGTGCCATAGGTGAAAATCTGCGCATCCTTCGCAAGGACCTTGCTGTATTGCGAAATCATCCCGGCGCCGATAGAATCAAAAACCGCGTGCGCGCCGACGCCGTTCGTAAACTCCTTCACCGCTTCCGGCAGTCCTTCGCCCTCCCCGAAATACACATGCGCGGCGCCGCCCTTCATGAGGTAATGCCGGTTATAGTCAAACCGAGACGTCCCGATCATGGTCGCGCCCTTGATCTTGCCGATCTCAAGCGCTGAATAGCCTGCGGTGCTGGTGGCGGCGGTAACGAGGATGTTGACGCCCGGCGCAGCTTTGGCCAATTCGGCAATAGGATAGTACGCCGTCATGTATTGCATCCAGATCGATCCAGCCTCTACCGCGCTCATGCCATCCGGCGCCTTCGTCAGATAGCGCGCATCAATAACCACCGTATCGCCGCTGACGCCCTTCATGTCATAGAAGTAAGGAAGCGTGCAGTACCGCTCGCCCGGTTCGACGCCGGTCACGCCTTCGCCGACCTGATCGACAATGCCAACCGCCTCGCAGCCGACCCGCGCCGGCAATTCGCTGAAGTTAAAAGAATACCGCCCCTGCATGAGGTCCATATCGCCCCAATTGAGGGCGAATGCTTCGACCTTCAATCGCACTTCGCCCGGTCCCGCGTCCTTGGGCGCATATTCCCTTAACTCAAGACCGGAGACGCCGAGATAATCGGCGATGACCCACTCGCGATGAAGCTCAGACATTTTCGATGCTCCTTAACTTCAGTATGCATCTGTTTTATGGTCCGCTAGCGACAACTCTTTCACCGTCACGTCAGACGCTTCCCTTCCGTTTCCGGTAAAAATAACGCTGTAACGAACGTTACAGCGAGGAAGGACGAAATAAACGCGACGGTCGTCGTAAAGCTGCCCGTCACCAGGATGGCGCCAATTGCGATAGGCGCGATGGTGTTTGCAACGCGTTGAAGCATAACGCCCCATGCCGCGCCGGACGCCCGATTGGCGGTGTCGTAGATCTCACCCATCCAGGTGTTCCAGATGCCCCATGCACCGAGGCTGAAAAAGGACAGCGCGAAATTCCATGCATAAAGCTGAGTGATGGAGGCTGAATTCGCAAACCCATAACCCGCCAGCGTCGCCATGGCGACGAAACTGACCATGACTTTCTTTCGGCCGTAAATGCCGGTGAGATAGCTTGCAGTGATGTACCCCGGAAACATGAATAAAGCCGACAAAGCGATAAACCCGAGCCCCTCAGGCGCACTCAGTCCTTTCCTGGCCAACAATGACGGCAACCACGACGTCATGCCCCAATACCCCCAGGAGAAGCAGAAATTCACCACCGTACTTAAAGCCGTGATGCATAAAATCCGTCTACGGAAGATGCCGACAAACGGCATAGCGGAGGCGTCTCCATCCGCCTCGGCGAGCGCATCCGGCGCCATCTCCCTTCCAGACAGTTTCTGGATGACGGAACGAGCATCCTCGCCGCGCCCCTTTCCCGCGAGCCAATAAGCCGACTCCGGCACAAGGAAAAAGACCGGCAGCGCCCAGAGCGACACCACCGTGCTGAACCCAAGCACCCATCGCCACCCCGCGTCCGCAAAGAGCGCTGTTACCGCAACCGCCAGCAATGTGCCCACCGGCCAGCCGGCAGACAAAAAAACGGTTCCCCGTCCGCGCCATTTCACGGGTAACAGCTCGGTAAAAAGCGGAAACGTCACAACCAGCGCACCGGACAGACAAACACCGGCGAAAAACCGAATTAGCCACAGCGCTTCAAGGTTCGGCGCCATCGCGCTCAACAAGGGGAAAGCGCCATAAGAACCGATACTGAATAAGAGGCTTTTTTTGCGGCCGATAATGTTCGAAAGCTTGCCCCAAAGCAGCGAGCCCGGGATCATGCCCAGAAATATCGCGCTGATCAGCCCGCCAATGGTTTGCGCATCGGCGTCAAACGCATTGCTAATGGCGCTAGCCGAGAGGATGATGATCATCATCTCCCAGGCTTCAATGACAAAGGCAAAGAACAAAACAGCGCCGGCGACCCAGTGCGCACGTGTCAGCGGCATGTCTTCAAACCAGTAGCCTGCGGGACGCCCCGAAGACGAAGATGGTTTATCGGTAACTGGGCTGTCGCTCACAATAGTCCTTAGTGCAGGGTGTTCTTATGGACTTCGCCGGCCTTCATAATGAGCGGCATATGCTCGCCCTGCCTTTGCAAAACGTCGAGGTCGTCAAAAGGGTTTCCATCGAGGATAAGAAGGTCAGCGGTAGCGCCTTTTGAAATTTCGCCTAGCTTGCCGGATTGGTTAAGGATCTCCGCGTTGATGCGCGTTGCGGAATGAATGATCTCGCGCGGCGTTTCAACTTCCGATCTGATCAGAAACTCCCGGGATTGATGATCGAATGTATCGCCTAAAAGGTCTGTTCCCAACCCGAGCTTAACCCCAGCTTTTTTACAGATTTCAATGCTTGATAATCCGGCCGCCTTCACGACCGATAACTTGCGAAGCATGTCCTCGCTCCAGCCGCTCTCGCGTCCCGCCTCCTCCAGCACCGTGTAAGTGACAAGGGTTGGAACAACATAGGCGTTCTTTCTTACAGCCAAAAGAGCGGCTTCTTCATCGATCAAATTACCGTGCTCAATCGTCCGTACACCCTGCTCCAAGGCAATTTTTATGGCGCTCGCCTGATAGGCGTGAGCCATCACATAGGTGTGCCGGCGCGTTGCTTCCTCAACGATAACACGGATCTCTTCCGGGGAGTATTGATCGCATTCAAGCGGATCATGTGGAGACGACACACCGCCGGATACAAAGATTTTGATTTGGTCGGCGCCGCGGCGCAATTGTTCGCGGGCGGCTTTTCGCACGCCCTCTACGCCATCGGCCACAACGCCGGTATAAGCGAGCGCGTTCGTACACTGACACGCATCGGTTTCATCCGTTAAAGATCGAAAGTCACCGTGCCCCCCTGTCTGCGATAAGGCGCGACCAGCGATAAACATGCGCGGCCCAATGACTTCGCCCTCCTCGACCGCAGCTTTCATGCCCCAATCTCCACCGCCGGCGTCGCGGATCGTCGTGAAGCCACGCATCAACATTCGCCGCATGATATTTGCCGCGCGCGCGGTCATCAGCGTCGGCGGAACATCTTTTAAGCGACCGATATTTGCATCGGCGAGAAAGGGGTGCGCATGGCAATCGATGAGACCGGGCAACGCAAAGCGACCGCCCGCGTCAATCTCATAATCGACCGACGCAGCGTCTAGATCTGCGCCGCCGATATCACGGATCTCATCATCCTCGATCAGAATGCCGCAACGCTCGCTCGGCCGTTCTTCAAGCGTATCAAGAATTTTAACGTTTTTAATGAGGGTCTTAGGCACGAGAACCGTTCACTACCTCACCGCTGTCATTTCTTTTTTTAAGCCGTATATCTCGGCGGCTCGCTCTTGCGTCAGATACCCATTCTTGACATCTGTCTGAACCTTTTCCAGCGGACGCTTTTCGGGCGCGCCATAGCCGCCGCCGGTCGCCGTAAAGACTTTCACCACGTCGCCGGGTCCGAGCGGCACCGCTGTGCATGCGGAATATCGCACCATTTCACAGTCCGTGCGCACGACCTCAACGTAATTAGTCGATCCTTCTTTGCCGCCATCAAGTCCCCAGGGCCCAACCTCAGAGCGTACATACGCCATGGTGAGCCACCAGTCTTCGGCCATAACACGGTAATCAAGGCAAATGCCTTTACCGCCAATAAACTCGCCCTCACCGCCCGGCGCATCATTGAGACAAAGACGATCGACCATGAGACCATTACGTTGCTCGGTAATCTCTACGGGAACGTTGAATGTATCGCCGTGAAATCCCGTGTAAAGAGCATTGACGCCATCGCTGTCTTTCGAAGCGCCCCAACCGCCAAGCTGTGGCTCTACAATCCCGTGATTGTGGCCGGTTTCCGGATGTGGTCCGCCCATAAAGGTGCCGCAGATCGATGCATAATGTCCCGCGGGCAAACGATCCGGCATCGCCGGCGCTAGCGCTTTCCACAAGAGGTCAAAACTGACCATGGCTATTTCATAATAGACACCCATAGCCGTCGGGTATTCCGCCGCGAACATAGAACCGTCGTCAACCAGCATCTCAATTGGCCGGAACGAGCCAGCATTGCCAAAGGTGTCAGGGCTCGTAATCGCTTTAAAGATCATCTGACAATCGACAAACGTCGAATCCCGAGATGCATTCAGCGACGAGGTTTTGCTCTGTGCGGGATTGCCACGTAAATCGACAGTGAACTTTTCATCCGTAATCGTAATGACGACCTTGATCTTCCGACCGTCTTCAAGAACTTCTTCCGCTGTGAATTCGCCTTTGGGCAGGTCTTTCATCGCGCGCCTGGCGATCTTTTCTCCAAGGGCGATGTAATCTTCCATCGCGAAACGAACCGCGCCATCGCCATACTTTTCCACCAGAGCAAGGAAACGGCTGCGCCCCGCACGCATCGACGCAACCCCCGCCCAGAAGTCGCCTTTTGTTGTTTCCGGCACGCGCGAATTGCTGAGAATGATATCGAGTACAGCCTGATTAAGGTCGCCGCGCTCGATTACCTTCACGCCGGGCAGCTGCAATCCTTCCTGATAGATTTCCGTTGCGTCAGGACTGATGCCGCCGGGAAACGCGCCGCCAAGATCGACCCAGTGGGCCTTATTCGACAGCCATCCGATCAACGCATCGCCCGCGAAAACCGGCATGATCATAACGACGTCGTTGATATGACTAACCCCGCCCTTATGAGGAATGTTCAGCATAAAGATATCGCCATCGTGAATATGCTTTTCGATATCGAACTTTTCCATGATAACTTTGACGCCAGGCTCCAGCATACCGATGAACCCGGGAATGCCGGACCCCGAACTCGCCAACTCGCCGTTCGCATTAAAAAGCGCAACACCAAAATCCAGCACTTCGTAAATGATCGAACTCATCGCCGTGCGCCGCATAGTCGCGAACATTTCGTCAGTAATGGCTGAGAGCGAACTCTGAATGATCTCGACGGTGATCGGATCGTATTGTGGCGTTAATATTTCAGATACTGCAGACATGAGCGCGCCTTATATCTCGATGTGGAGATTGCCGTAGTCGTCGACTGTGACGGTCTGCTCCGGATAGACGACCGTCGTCGACCCTGCCTCCTCAACGATCGCGGGTCCGGAAAAAGTCGCGCCTCGGCCCAGCTTACTGCGGTCATAGATCGCCGTATCGCATACGCCGTCAGGGTCGAAATCAACCCGGCGCGTCCCCTTCAATGCGCTGTCCGCATTCCCCGTGCGATCCAGCGGCGATAATTTTGGTCGATCTACTGTGGCGAAGGCGACAACCGTATAGTTCACCGCCTCCACGTCGTTATCGAGGCGGTACGTGTATTCCTTCTCGTAAGCATCTTTAAAATCCGCAATAATCCCGGCGACGTCACCTTCGGTAAGAAGACCCGCTTTGACAGGCACCGATACGGAGTGCTCTTGTCCTTCGTATCGCATGGACAGGGAACGCTCTAACCGAATGCGATCATCGGATACGCCTTCTGCTTTAAACGCATCAACGGCTTCGCGACATATACCTTCAAAAGTATCGTTTATGCTTTGCGCGGCCGATGCGTCCACATGGCTGGGACGCGTCAGAATATAGTCTCTGCGCAGGTCAGACATCAGCATTCCCCACGCGGAAAAAACCGCGGAATGGGCTGGAATGATTACTTTCGGGATTTTTAACTCCGCCGCGAGCGCAGTCGCGTGCATCGCGCCGCCGCCGCCAAAGGCGATCATCGTGAAATCGCGCGGATCGTGCCCGCGATTGATAGAAACCAGCTTTAAAGCATTCGTCATGTTATTATTGGCGATACGCACGACGCCACGCGCAGCGTTTTCCAACGACAGGCCGAGCCTGGCGCCGAGGGCGGCGAAAGCCGCCTCCACCGCGGGCATATCAGCCTGAATTTCGCCGCCGATAAAGTAATCCGGATTAATCCGACCCAACATCAAATTTGCATCTGTCGTTGTTGGTTCCGTGCCGCCCTTGCCATAAGCAACAGGGCCGGGCAAAGCGCCAGCGCTTTGAGGGCCCACATGCAGTTTGTCATGCTCATCAACCCAACCGATCGAACCGCCGCCATTGCCTATTTCGACGATATCAACCACGGGCGTCATGATCGGATAGCCAGCCGATGTCCGGCTACGCTCAATCATATACTGGCTGGTGATCGCGACTTTTCCGTCTTCAATAAGCGAGCATTTCGCCGTCGTACCGCCAATATCGAACGCAATGATGTTCTTAACGCCAAGGGCTTCACCCAACGCCGCCGCGCCGAGGACGCCGCTCGCCGGGCCCGATTCGACAATCGATATGGGCGTGCGCCGCGTTGACGCAACCGTGTCGATGCCGCCGTTGGACTGCATCACATAAAAAGAACCGGTGAAACAGTCGCGCTCCAAACGCTTTTCCATGTTACGTAAATATTGGTCCGTCGTCGGCTGAACATAGGCGCAAAGAGCAGCCGTGTTGCTTCGCTCATATTCACGCCACTCTCGCGAAATCTCGTGGGAAGCAACGACGGACACCTTCGGCCAGGCCTTTTTGATATGCTCAACGACAGCGATTTCATGGGTCGGATTTGCGTAGGCGTGCAAAAAACACACGGCAATCGCTTCGACGCCGGCTGCTTTAAAATCATCGATAATCGGATCGATATCGGCGCCGTCAAGGGGCTGCAACACGTCGCCCTTGTAACTGATACGTTCCGCGATTTCCTTGCGGAGATAACGCGGAATGAATGGTGCAGGTTTTTTGTATTGCAGATTGAAAAAATCCGGGCGGTTGCCGCGCGCGATTTCAAGAATATCGCGGAACCCTCGGGTTGTAATAAGGCCGGTCTTAACGCCCTTGCGTTCGGTCAGAGCGTTAATGACAACGGTGGTCCCGTGGGCGAAAAACTCCACGTCTTGAAGCGGCACGTCCGCTTTGTGAAAAGCGTCTGCGACGCCTTTTTCAAAATTCGGCGGCGTTGTGTGCGCTTTTTCCGTCTCGACGGACCGCACCTCTCCCGTGGTTTCATCGATATCGAAGTAGACAAGATCGGTGAAGGTGCCTCCCACATCCGATGCTGCACGTATCTTGCCCATGAGGAGCCCTACTCGTTTTTTTACTCTATTCTGCGGCGCGGGGGCGGCGATAAAGGCGCGCCGCCTGGTCCGGCGTTACATAGCCGTTTTGAACGTCGTCTTTCAGCGCTTCTTCGGAACGTTCGAATGGGTTACCCCAACCGCCGCCAGTCGCCGTGACGCAACGCACGACATCACCTTTTCTCATTTTGACTTGAGACGGCTTGCCGTAAATTTCTCGTTCGCCGCCCTTTGCATCCGCGCGGATCAACTCCACATAGTTCGACGACCCTTTTGCCCCGCCGGCGGCGCCCCAGGGCGGGAACTTAAACCGTCCGAAACTGCCGCTGAAATTCGCCTCGTCGCATAACACTTCATAATCCAGATAAACGCCTTTGCCGCCGCGATGTTTTCCTTCGCCGCCGTCTTCATTGTGGAGCGCATATTGCTTCACACGCACACCGTACCGGGCTTCCTGGATTTCCACCGGTATATTATAAGTCTCACCATCAGCGACGGAAAACTGTCCATTCAGCCCATCTTTATGCTGCATGGCGCCCCAACCGCCAACCAACGGCTGCACAAGGATAACATCTTCATCCGTTTCAGGATGTTTTGCAGACAGGATAAAGGCGCAGACGGACAGAACGTGCCCTGCTGTCAGGCGATCAGGCAGATGTTCAGCCATCGCTTTCCAGATCAGATCTTCCGCATACAGCATGGTTTCCCAGTAGGTGGACACCGGCGCGGGGCGCTCCGCCGTAAAGATCGTTTTCTCTGGGCAGATTACTTCCATTGCCCGGAAACATCCGCCATTGGCCGGGATTTGAGGATTTGTCAGTGCTTTGAAGATCGTGCGCACCGCCGCCACTAACGCCGTGCGGCCATGGTTTATGGGACCGAGCGCCTGCGGCGCGGAACCGGTGAAATCAACGGTGAACTTATCATCGGAAACCTCCACGCGAACACACACGCGTAAGGGTGTGTCGCCATGTCCGTCATCGTCAATCCAGTCTTCGGCCTCATAAACGCCGTTAGGCAGTTTTTTTAGTTCTGCAGCGATCATTTTCTCGCCATAGTCCAGCAGCCCCGTCATGGCCGTATCCATGGCCTCAACGCCGTATTTTTCATAAAGCCTGGTCAGGCGTTCGGCGCCGACATTATTCGCCGCGACACCGGCCCACAGATCGCCGATGGATTCCTTGGGCATGCGAATATTCACCGAGATCAGCTCAAGTACGGATTGCAGCGTACTTCCGCGATCGATCACTTTCATCGTCGGAATCTGCAAACCTTCCTGAAAAATCTCCGTGGAAGAAGGCGTAAAGCTGCCGGGGACCATCCCGCCGACATCGACCCAGTGCGCCTTGTTAACCGCAAACCCCACAAGCGCGTCATTGAAAAAAATCGGCTTCGCCAAAGCGACGTCGGACAGATGCGTGCCGAAGTAAGGGTCGTTACTGATAAAAACATCGCCGGGATGTATGTCGTCGTTAGCGCCGAATTTTTCGATGATATGCTTGACCAGCGCGTCAATCATGCCGAGGAAAACGGTTGTGCCGTTACCTTGCGCGATCAAGTCGCCATTTCGGTCGGTAAGACCAACCGAGTAATCAAGCACCTCATAGATGATGGGGCTCATGCTAGAGCGCGCCATCGCTTCGAACATTTCATCGCCGATAGCGACCAAGGCGTTCTTGATGATTTCCTGGCTGAAGGTATCTTGATGATGGGGTTTCACGAGGCCCTCATATCGATGTGAAGATTGCCATAGGCGTCCATTTCAACGCGCTTGCCCGGCGAAACCACCACCGTGGCGGTTGGGTCTTCCAAGACCGCCGGGCCAACCAGAGCCATGCCCGGTTCGAATAACGCGAGATCGTAAATGTCCGCGTCGTGTACGCCACAGTCGTCAAAATCGACCTTGCGCCGGCCTTTGTGGGCCTCTTCCAGAGCGCGGCCCGTTGTCGGAAGAACGGGCAAGGGCTTTTTATCAACATCGGCAAAGACTACTGTGTGAAAATTGACAAGTTCTATCGGTGCATCGAGTTCGAACGTGTATTCACGCTTATGGGCGGCGTGGAAGTTTTTGCTTATTCCCTCGAGGGTGGACGTCGTCATCGCGCCCGAAGGCAACGAGATTTTTACCGTATGCTCCTGCCCCGCATAGCGCATGTCCGCAAGGCGTTCCAACCGAAGCGCGTCTTCCGGCATACCCTCTTCAAGGCATGTTTCCCGGGCGTGAGCCTCCAGCGATTGGTACCCCTCCTCAATCGCTGCGCATGCCGACGCCTCCAGCACCTTCACATCGGTCTTCAGGAAATCCCGGCGCAGATCGCACATCAGCATGCCCCATGCGGAAAATACAGAGGAGTTGACCGGAATAATCACCTTGGGCGTCATCAACTCTTCTGCAAGCGCGACAGCGTGCATCGCCCCGCCGCCGCCAAAGGCGATGAGCGCGAAGTCCCGCGGATCATAACCGCGATTTAAAGACACGAGTTTCAGCGCATTGATCATATTGGCATTGGCGATACGAATAACACCGCGGGCGATATCTTCTTTTTTCTCGCCAAGCTTGTCTTCCAGTTTCGCAAAGGCGCGGTCGACACTCTCCCAGTCAGGTTTCTGAGCACCGCCTAGAAACAAATCCGGATTGATCCGTCCCAGGACGAGATTGGCATCTGTCGTCGTTACGCTGTCACCGCCGCGCCCATAGGCGGCAGGCCCTGGCTGAGAGCCCGCGCTTTGGGGACCGACATGTAACCGATCACCCTTGTCCACCCACGCAATCGACCCGCCGCCATTGCCAATTTCAACCAGATCGACCACCGGCGTTTTGATCGGATAGCCCGGATTGGTCCGGTTCCACTCGATTTTATACGTTGTCGTGATCTTCGCCGAACCGTCTTCAATGAGCGCGGTTTTCGCCGTCGTGCCGCCAATATCGAGGGCAATGAGGTTCGGCGCGCCGATCTGACGGCCGAGCGCCGCGGCGCCGAGAACGCCGCTCGCCGGACCGGATTCGACCATGGAAATCGGATCGTTGCGCGCTCCGTCAACCGTGGCGACGCCGCCATTAGAGCGCATAATGAGCGGTTTCGAGGAAAGCCCTCGCGCGCTCATCTTGTCGTCAAGCGACGCCAGATAGTCCTTCGCCAACGGATGAACATAGGCCGACAAAACCGCTGTGCTGGTACGCTCATATTCTCGCCATTCGCCGCAAACCTTGTGCGATGCGATAACCGATACCTCAGGCCACAGCTCTTTTATGCGCGCTTCAACGGCGAGCTCATGAACCGGATTGACATACGCGTGGAGAAACGAGATCGCCACCGCCTCAACGCCGTCGGTCTTAAAGTCGCCAACGATCGCATCAAGCCCATCAAGGTTCACAGGTTCCACGACCCGGCCGAGATAGTCCAAGCGCTCGACCAGTTCGCGGCGCAGATACCGAGGTACAAACGGTGCGGGCTTATCGAAAGCGAAGTTAAAAAGATCCGGCCGATTGCCGCGCGCAATTTCCAAAACATCGCGGAACCCTTGCGTTGTTATGAGCGCAGTTTTCGCCCCACGACGCGACAGCAGCGCATTGATGACAACGGTCGTCCCGTGAACGAAGTCGCTGACGTCGCTTGGGTCAATACCGCCAAGCTCCACCACGTTCATGACGCCCTGTTCGAAATTCGGCGGCGTGGTATCGGATTTCGCGATCCGAATGCCATTATCGTCGACACACACGAGATCGGTGAAGGTTCCGCCAACGTCTGTTGCTACACGCATAGCTGTTATCGCTCCCATCTCTTATGAACGAAACGCAGGCGTTTCTGGAATGCTGCGTTCCGCCTGGAGGAGATGGCGAAACGCAACGACCTAGATATTTTTTAGAAGTTTACCCGCAGATCGAGACGCCACAGACGCGGCACGCCCGCATGGGCGAAGCCGCCAAGCACCCATTCCGAGTTGTAGACTTCATCGGTCAGGTTATCGACGGACGCTGTGAGCGACCATCCACCGTCATTGGCCTCAAAACCCGCGCGCGCATTGACGAGGTTAATCGCCGAGCGCGCCGTCGTATTCTCAGGATCCCAGAACTGTTCACCCCGGCGCTCGTAATCGACACGGCTGAAAATCCCGATACTGCTCGTGATTGGCGTGCGATACTGCAAACCGGCGTTAAACGTCGTTTTGGCGACGTATGGCGCGCGATTTCCGACTGCGGCCGGATTCACCGTATACGCATCGATCGTGCTGTCTGCGAGGCTGAAACTTGTATAGAAATCAAGCCCGTCATAAAGATTGGCCGCCAATTCGACCTCGCCGCCCCAGATCTCGATCTCATCGATGGGAACGAGAACCTGCGCGCTGACCGCACCGATAAAGACGAAGTAAGGCGCGTTTTCAACGCGCGTTCTGTAGCCAGCCGCATTGAAAGTGACACCGTCCGCAAGGGTCGATTTAAAGCCAACCTCGTAAGTTGACGTTTCTTCCTGCGGCAACAAATCCACAACGCCGAGAACGCCTGCACCAGCCGCCACTGCGCCAACCCCGTTCTGATTGAACTGGCCAGAGCGGAAGCCTTTGCCCCAGGAGGCGTAGATATTGAGATTATCAAGCGCCGCATAGCGCAGCGTGACCTTAGGTTGGAAAAGATCGAACTCCGCCTCGTTGAGCGATCCCGGCACGCCAACAGGCGCAGAAAAGACACCGTTCACATAAGCGCCCTGCTGCGCAGAGACCTGTTGCTCGCGCTCGTCCCGGTCATAGCGACCGGCAAACGCCACCTCTAAGCGATCCGAGACGTCATACGCCGCGTTGAAAAACAAAGACCATGCGGTGTTATTGTTATCGTCAGCGATGAAGCTCGTCTGCGGCGCCAATGGATCGAAAACCGGCATACGCCTGGAAATCGTCGGCAGTCCATTTTCAAGATCGTCATAGATGGACGAATTGATGAAACGATCTGTCGCCACAAAGTACCCGCCAACCATCCAGCGGAAAGTCTGATCGTCAGGCGACGTCAACCGAAGCTCCTGACTGAAAGCCTCCACCTCGATATGCTGAGACTGGATGCCATCCGCAAACGGGAAAGGCGGCGCGGGCGTCACCGTACTCGCTGTCGTATAAGGAAACTGATCGCTGAACGTCGTTTGCTCGATATGATCGTAGGCGGTCACCGAGCGCAACGTTGCAAACCCGAGATCGGCATTAATCCGTAGGGAGATTTGTTCGGCGTCGCGCTCATCGATGCCCAGATTGTTCGCTGTAAACTCTCGCTCAACAAGGTCGGCGTCGCCAATCGAGAAATCGAACGCCGTTGGAAGGCCCGTCGTTTTGTCAACGATCGCTGGCTGATAGGTGTAGTTCAGCGCGCCGCCTTCCGTTTGAACAAGCGAGCCCCGCAAATCAGCCGTGACAGCATCCGAAATGATAAACCGCAGATGGCCGCGGAGCGAAAAGTCTTCGCTGTAATCAACCTCATCATTGAGGATGACGTTTTCCAGAACGCCGTCACGATCGGAATAGCGCGCCGATATACGGCCCAGAATGCGACCGGGCACGATTGGGCCGGAAAGAGATCCTTCAACCTGCACATCATTGCCCCGACCATAACTGACCTGACCGTACCCCTCAAATTCGTCGCCGGGCATTGCGGTATTGATAATGATCGCGCCGCCGGTCGCATTTCGACCGTAAAGTGCCCCCTGCGGCCCGCGAAGTATCTCAATACTTGCGACGTCAAACAAAGGCTGATCGAATGAGCGGGAGTTTATTTGCAGGACGTCGTCCACAACCACCGCAACCGGCGCTTCGCCGTTGCGCACCTGGGAAACACCGCGGATGGTGATGAAGCTCGTGCCCGTATCCTGAGCGTTCGCAAAGGTAACGCCCGGCGTCAGCGCAAAAAAGTCATCTACTTGATCGATCCGCGCGTCCTGAATCGTCTGTGCCGTGAAAACCGTTTGGGAGATCGGCACGTCCTGGATGTTTTCTTCACGGCCACGGCCAATCACGATGATTTCGTCAGGCCTTTCCTGAGCGCCGACGCCTTGAGCTGCGACTGGCGCTGCGCTGAACGCCCCGAGCGATATCCCGCCCATCAGCGTGACGACTAATTTTTGCCTTGCCTCAAACATGGAACCCCTCCCATTGGTTGAAATTCAATGCGGATGATGGCCTCAATCGACTATTTGACACAAACGCAAAAATGGGTTTCGGCTGAACGAATATGGGTATGGCCAACAGGTTACACCACCCTTTCGGGTAGGTCTTATCGCTCTTGCTCGACGAGCTTTGCGCTGACGATCAGTATGGGTTCGTCCATAAATTCCTGGCCCTCCCGCCGGCGAAAAAGTGCATCAACAACGTCAAATCCATCAACAACCGAACCAAATACAGCGAACCCCAACCCGTCCGGGTGCCGCTTTCCGCCCCAATCCAGCTCCGGCTCATCGCGCATACAAATAAAAAAGCTGCCATAGGTTTCGCCAGGGGCGTTGCGCGCCGTTGAAACAGCCCATTTTTTATGGCTGAGGCAGGTTTCCGACGTCGGCTCATGACGAATGGCGGCCACGGGCTGCAGATCAGCTTCCCGTAACCCGCCTTGCACCACCTCGATGGGATTATCAGCCCGCAATGACGCATTTTCCGGGCCGACAATTCGAAAAAAAACGGCGCCGTTCATGGCGCCAGACTGGATGATTGCTTCGAAATATCCCGCCGTGACGGGCGCGTTTTCCGTATCCAGCGCCATTGTGAAAGCGCCGATTTCAGTTTCAAACACCGCATGCATAATCGCTTCTCCCAAAATTCGGGAGCAATGCACACTGATTTTCCTTTAGTCAATAAGCCCGCGTTTCTGCGCCTCAAAAACAGCTTGCGTCCGCTTACTGACGGAAAGTTTGGAAAATATGCTCTTCAAGTGGAATTTGACGGTGTTCTCCGTCATCTCGAGCGATCGGGCGATTTCCTTATTGGACATGCCGCGCGCAAGCCGGACCAATACTTCATGCTCGCGCTCGCTCAGTGGTCCCGTTTCTTTCGCAGGACGTAAGAGTTTTGCTCGCTCAAGGATGTCGTTTGCAAATTGAAGGGTAATCAGTTCTCGCTCGTCATGGCGCAAATCGGCGCGAACATCACCCAACAAGCGCAACATTTTTTGATCGGCCAAAAACGGACCGATGATTTTTGAAGCGGTAGCCTGTTTCAACAAATCGAGGAGCGCTGTTTTTGCCTTCTCGCGCTCACCGGCGTTTAAACAGGCAATTACTTTTGCGTTTTTCAACTGCAACGCCCAAAGCCCTGCGCCCAGAGCGTTCGCGAGGTCAATTGCCAAATCCAGAACCTCCTCGGCTTTTTCAATACTACACTCGCTCGCGACGAGACAAACAGACCAAAAGTAGTATTGCCAGTCTCTTGGCGCCGCTTGATAGTCATACGATAAGACGAAGGAACTCAACTCCCCCGTTGAAGCAAGCTCACTCTGAGTCGAAGAACGACTGGCTTTTTCGGCGCAGCGAACGAAAATCGTAAGACGGCCCAGGTTTCGCTGCTCCGAAAACAGACGTAATTTCTGGATAACCTTTTCAGCCGCGGCATTGTCGTTCCCTTGCTTCGCTAACAGAACCATAGCCGCAAGGCCCGTCATATAAACATCGACCCAGCCGTCATTTTCTATCGTATGCGTAAGCGCATCCTCGAAATCACCAATATCGTCACGGCTTAGTTCCCCCAGCCAAACGCGCAGCGAAAATTTCAATACGGAGGCGACTGCTTTCAATCCGCTGTCGGAGCCAAAGTTTTCATCCGCCATCTTGCTGGCGCGATCGATGTTAGCTGCAGCAACCAGGAAATCGCCGCGATACAAGGCGATATGCGCCGCATGAATGTAACAATAATTCAGCCCCAAAACCGACCCGCTTTGCCGCATCAGCGAAAAAGCGCGCTGAAGATGCCCGCCAGCGAGATCGAACTCGCCTCGCGCCAAGTGTCTCAGAACCAACTCGCAGCCGATCGTTGCTCGCCCGAGAGGGTCCAGATCACTCTCTTCGCTATATTGCTCTCGCAAGCGCGCGTGCTCTTGAGGCCATTCCGCAAGATCCTCATAGAGATTGATCATCGATTCAACAACAAGCTTGTCCGTGTCGCGAAGCCTGGGCGACGTATGCTCCAAAAGCTCGGCAGACGCTTCAAGCATCGCCCGCGCTTCGGGAATTTCACCGTACTTGCAATGCAAATATGCGCGCGCAATTAGAAGTCGCGGACTCGCCTCAATGACGTTGTCCGGCAGCAAACGCAAAGCGCCGCGCAAAACGCCAATTCCCTCGCTAAGGATCAGCTTCCATCCGCCAGCCTCTAAAATCAGCCTTTCACATTCCTGATAATCACCAGCCCTGGCCGCATAGCGCACAGCTTCGACAACTTGCCTTTGCTCAGAGTACCAATGGCTCGCACGCAGCAGAATAACGTTTGCTTCAGGCTGGCTCTTTTTTATCTGAAGATCACGTAGATATTCTGCAAATAGATGATGTAACCGGTACCAACGCCCCGACACATCCAGCGGCACAATAAGCGCTGCGAAGGAGGAAAGCTGATCGGTCTGCCCCCAGGCTTCTTCCGATTGAAGAACATAATTGGTAAGTTCCGGATTGAACCTTTCCAAAAAGGCGACGCTCAGTAGCAGCTCTTGCGTTTTTGGATCAAGCGTCGACAGGATTTGCTCGGTCAGATAAGAGGCGACTAAACCACCGTCAACGCCGGACAGGATGGGCTCGCCTGGCTGCGCCCGTTTCTGCACCATCGCTAATTGTACAGCGACTGGCCAACCTTCGGTTTTTTTATAAATGTCGATTGCCGACGCCTCATCGGTAATCTTGCCGAACGCTTCAATTGTTTCCCTCTGCGTCAATCGCAATTGCGTTGCGCCGATCTCTATCGCTTCGCCTGACGCGATTAAAGAAAATCCGTCAATTTGCGGCTGTTGACGACTGTCGATGAAAATCGTCAGGTTCGACGTCGTTTCACGGACCAGTCTTTTGACGATAGCGTTGACAACATCGCATTCCGCGCTGTGATAATCCTCTAGGATTAAAACTATCCGCTCCGATAACTCGTTTAAGGAACGGATAAGCTTTGAGAGAACAGCACCGATCGAAGCATCAGCGAAACCGTCTCTGGCGCCAATCAATAATTCACCAAACCCCACACCAAGGCGCGACAACGCCAGCACGACATAGGCCAGGAATTGCTTTTCATCGGCCTCGCTGTTTTCCAAGGTCAGCCAGGCAAAGCTCAGCTGTCGCGCTTCCGCTTCAGCCGCCCACTGACCAAGTAGCGACGACTTCCCATATCCGGCGGGCGCAATAATCAAACCAAGCTTCTTCGTCGCGGCTTCGTTCAATTGTTCAAGTAAACGCGTTCGCTGCACCAAATCCAATCGTGGCCGGTTCGGCTCGAACTTTGTTTCGATGATCCACGGGACATCATTCGTATTTGGATCGTTCTTCATGCTCGCAGGGTCCATTCAACAAAGTGCGCAATACGCCCGTAAAGATTCTACTCTTCCAATACCGTCAAAACTGAAGAGTCCTTGACTTCCTCCATCACGGGAAACGTCGCCGTCTGCGCAACGCCAGGCAATTTTGCAATCACGTCGCCCAACAATTCACGATATGTCGACATATCCCGTGTTCGCACCTTCAATAGATAGTCGTAACCGCCCGACAGCATATGGCACGACATAATCTGATCGACAGATCGCACACTCTTGTTGAACCGTTCGAGGTTCGCGGTCGTCGTACTTTCCAGTTTCACCTGAACGAAGACAAGATAACCGCAATTGATCTTTGCAGGATCAATATCCGCACGGTAGCCGCGAATGACGCCTTGCTGCTCGAGACGGCGCAATCTCTTTTGGCAGGGCGTTTTGGAAAGACCGATGCGGTCGGCCAGGTCGATAATCGAAACGCGACCGTCGCGTTGAATTTCGTGCAGAAGGCGCTTATCGAGATTGTCCATACGCCTACTTAATACACAAAAAATAGATCGAAAGATAACAATTTACACATAAATCTGACCCAAAGGTTACAAATTTACGCTAAAAATAGTCACAACGCCTATCGCTCAGGGAGTATCTCTAGACCTATAGCGAGGACATCATGGCGTTTGACGAACATAGCGATTTGAAAAGAAATCACCAAGCAATTTCAGCGCTTTACATAGCGCCGGAACCAGAGTGCGCGGCGCGCCTTGCAAAGGCGGTGGACCTTTCTCTGGAAGACAGGACAGCTATTGCCGCCGCCGCCAACAAGCTCGTCACGGCCATTCGCCGAACCCCAATAAAGGCAAACCCGATCGACAGACTTCTGTCAGAATACAGCCTTTCCTCCAAGGAGGGCGTTGCCCTAATGCGGCTGTCCGAAGCGCTTATCAGGACGCCGGACTTCGATACCGCACGCACGCTCATTCGCGACAAACTTCATAGGGGCGACTGGCGCAGCCATATGGGGACCGACCGGAACGCACTCGTCAATGGAGCGAGCGCAGGATTGATGCTGACGAACTGGTGGATCGCCGCCACCGGCGATGTTAGCGCTGACAACCCTATCGCGCGTCTTGGCGACCGCGCGGTGACCGCCATCACCAAGCGCGCGATGTCGCTGATCGGCAACCACTTTGTATTGAGCGAAACCATCGACGGCGCGCTTCGCAAAACGCAACAACGCCCAAAAGACGGCGGCGTCTTTTCGTTTGATATGCTTGGAGAAGCGGCGCGTACAGATGATGATGCTGAACTCTATTTTCAGCGCTACCTCGCAGCCGCGGATAAAATCGCAACCACTGAACCCGGCGACAGTTTATCAAATAATATTTCCATCAAACTCTCTGCGTTGCACCCCCGCTACGAGCTTAACAAACTCAACGATTGCGGCCCCGCATTAGTCGAAAAGGTTCTTGAGATTTCCGATATCGCCCGCGAGGCTGGGTTTACGATAACAATCGATGCGGAGGAAGCCGACCGCCTGGAGGCCTCGCTCGCCATCTTCGAGCGCCTGGCGCTGTCGGATGCGATCGCCGGTTGGGACGGTCTCGGGATTGTTGTTCAGGCCTATCAAAAGCGCGCGCCAGCCGTCATCGACTGGTTGATACAGCTCGCCCGGAATACAAACCGACGCATCCCCATTCGACTCGTCAAAGGTGCTTATTGGGACACGGAGATTAAAAGAGCGCAGGAACTCGGACTCGATGATTATCCGGTATTCACGCAAAAACAGCATACTGACATCAGTTATCTCGCTTGTACGCGTCAACTACTTGACGCGAGCGATTACGTCTATCCACAGTTTGCGACCCATAACGCAAACAGCACCGCCGCGATCCTGCATATGGCCTACAAAAAACGTGACTTCGAATTTCAACGCCTCCACGGGATGGGCGAGGCCCTGCATGATGTGTTAATTCGCGATCATGGCGCACTCAGCCGCGTTTATGCGCCTGTCGGAGATCACAAGGAGCTACTGCCATACCTTGTCCGCCGCCTTCTGGAAAACGGCGCGAACAGCTCCTTTGTCAATCAACTGCAGGACAAGAACTGCGATCCGGAAACGCTATCAACAGACGTCATCTCAGAGAGTACGGCGAATGAATTTACCCCTAATCCAAAGATTAAAGCGCCGCGCGATCATCTGGAAAACCAACGCCTCGCCGCGGCGGGCAGCGACTGGACACAACTAGGCACCGCTGAGCGTTTGTCTTCGGTCGTAAACGCCGCCGTGCCGACGGAAGCGGCAACCCTTGTTGATGGCGTCGCTTGTCACGGCGCTAAAACGCAAATAGTCAACCCAGCCAAAAAAGAACAGGTCGTCGGCGTAGCATACACCGCCACGCCCCAGGATATTGAACGCGCTATCGACGCAGCGGCGCAATCGAACTGGCGCCATACCGTCATGGCATACGAAAGAGCGAGCACTTTGAATGTCGCTGCCGACATGCTTGAAGCGGAAGAAGATAGATTCATCAATCTGTGCGTTTACGAAGCTGGCAAAACTATTCCTGACGCCATCGCTGAAATTCGCGAGGCCGTGGATTTTCTTCGCTACTACGCGTCTCAAGCATGTCGGGAAAAAATCAGGAGCCGAACGCCCCTAGGCGTTATCGCCTGCATATCGCCCTGGAATTTTCCGCTCGCGATCTTTTTAGGCCAGGCCTCAGCAGCGCTCAGCGTTGGCAACACTGTTATCGCCAAACCTGCCGATCAAACACCGCTGATCGCTTCCGAAGCGGTCAAACTGCTTCATCGCGCCGGCGTGCCGACGGATGCTCTCCATCTTGTCATTGGATCAGGACGCGAGGTCGGGGAAAACGTTACGCGTCACCAAAAAATTGCCGGCATTTGCTTCACCGGCTCCACGGCGACGGCTAGACGGATCGCCCTAAACCTCGCAGATACCGGACACGGCCATATTCCCTTCATTGCCGAGACAGGCGGGATCAACGCTATGATCGTCGACTCGTCAGCTCTCTTGGAACAGTCGGTGCGGGACGTTGTTGCATCGGCCTTCCAAAGTGCAGGGCAACGTTGCTCCGCATGCAGAATTATTGCCATACAAAGCGATATCGCTGTTGCTTTTGAGACGATGTTGCGCGGCGCAGTCAACGCCCTATCCCTCGGCGATCCGAAGGATTTGGCGACAGATGCCGGACCGGTTATTGACGAGGCGGCGTACAAAAAAATATCAGCTTATGTGGAAGACAAAAAATCCGCCTGGCCCGTTATCGCGGAATACCAACCTCCATTATGCTCATTAAACGGATTTTTTATTCCGCCAATCGCTTTTCGCGTCGGCGCCGTCGCCGATGTGACGGACGAAATCTTCGGCCCGATCCTGCATGTGGTTCGTTTTGAATCGGGCAAACTCAACGCTCTTGTCGAAGACATCAACAATCTGGGCTACGGCCTGACAATGGGGCTGCATACGCGCATCGATTCTCGTATCGATAGGGTGCGCGAATTGGCAAGAGCCGGTAATCTATACGTCAATCGAAATCAGGTCGGCGCTGTAGTAGGGGTTCAGCCTTTTGGCGGCGAGGGGCTTTCCGGCACCGGACCAAAAGCGGGTGGACCGCATTATCTCATGCGCTTAACCACCAACCAAGCGAGCGAGCAAACTGACGTATCTGCGGCGCCCAAGTCTTCTCCATCGTCAAAAATTGTTGAAGGATCCCTGCAAGGCATGGCGTCGTCAATCAAAGCAGCAAAGTTGGCGTCAACGCTCTGGACAAAGAACAAAACGCGATCGGAGCGCATTTCATTACTGAAAAGCATAGCTAAAAGCACGTTTTCTACAGTACCGCCAGCCTTGCTTGCACCCATAAATCCCTCTTCTACGGCATTACCGGGACCGACAGGCGAAGACAATACGCTCTGGTTAGCACCAAGGGGCGTGCTGTTAAGCCTGGGCGCAGCCGATCTTGCAAACCTCTTGCAGCAATTCAGCCTCGCCCTCGCCGCAGGTAACGCAGTTTTATACGCGCCATCTCCTGATGATAACGCTTACATGACCGAGGTAGGCCGCCTGGCGGACGCGCTGCCGCGCAGTCTCATTACAATCGTCTCTTATGAACAAGGCCGCAATCTGGCTCGATGGTACAATCCTGGCGCACATATTGATGGAGTGATAGCCGACGATCCGCTGAAACGAGAAGTTTCGACCCTGCTCTGCAACCGCGAAGGTCCAATACTTCCGCTTCTCTCATCGCATGATGATCCGGAACGGTTCTTTGTTGAACGCACCCTGACAATTGATACAACAGCTGCCGGCGGCAATGCCTCATTGCTGGCAGGCGCATAAATTTTAATAAACCCGCGTTTCAATCGGAAGGAAGACTAAACGGGGCTTTCAGAAAGCGCACGGCTCTTTTTCTTCGGTCACATTCTTCCGATTTAAGCCGAAAAAAGGACAGTTTAAGCTTCACAAGCCATCTCAGAAAAGCCTGCGCCGGAACTTAGAGCGGGTTGCAGCAAAAGTGGTTCACCGGTTGGCGGTTCCCGTCCGCCAACTGCGTCGCAACCCGCGCAATCAAATACTTAGAGCCGATTGCATGACTCATAAAGATTCCAAACGGCTCTAGCAACAGGTCTGGAAAGCTGTTGGTGATATTTGCGCTCTGTTCACCGCAAGCCAATGTCAAAACTTTTTCAGCGCTGTTGGATAGTAATACGATTAAGCACAACACACGCTAAATTCGTTTCAAAAAGTAATAAAAAACGAATCCGCACAACGCAGGACAAAGAAGATAATCGGACAGTTTTATTCGTAGCGAGAGTATTTTTCGGATAGTCTTACATAAATGTGCAGGCAAGAAAGACATCACTCGGATCGTTACGGTTGACCCTCGCCTTCGACCGATGCAGTTGCAACGCGCCCGTTCTCAAACACCATTTCTCCCTGCGCGTTACGCTTGATATCACCGTGCTCATCCATCCACCCGATCATCCGCCGCCACAAATCCCTGATGTTGGCCGGACTTCCGAGAATGTGGCCTTCGCCCAGATAGCGAACGAACTGTACGCGTTTACCCTGACGATACAAAGAGCGAAAAAAGTTTTCAGGGTCTTCCATACCAAGAAAATCCATATCGCCGTGTACGATCAGCAGGGGCGTGTCAACCTGATCGACATACGTAATCGGACTATTGCGGATATAGCGGTCGAGATCCTTCCAAGGCGGGTTGCCCATCCGTCCCTGGCCGGTTTCCGCCCACCCCATATTCATCGTGAGCATGGAATTGGCGGCGTCAGTGTAACGCATCCAGGGGATTAACGTGCCATAGGTGTTCACAAGGTTGGCGGTGCCCGAAAAGGCGATCGCGGCTTCAAAACGATCCGTTTGCGTCACCAGGCCGAAAGTCGCATAGCCGCCAAAGCTATGACCGGCGACAAATAACCGATTCTCATCCACGATCCCAAGCTCAATGGCCTTGTCTACCGCAGGCAAGACGCCCTCGGTGAGACGCAGCAGCGGATCGTCCGACGCATTATGAGGGCCGAGCGGCATGCTTGGCAGCAAAACGGCAAACCCTTGCGCTGCAGCCAACTGCATATTGTAAGCGCTCGTACCGCCAATACGATGGAGGGGAGATGGCGCGTCAGCGTTCTTTGATATGAACGAGCCCGGATAAACCCAGGTAAGCAACGGGTAGCGCCGGCCTTCCTGGTAGCCGGCCGGCAGCAATACCCAGCCGTTAAGCATCTGACCGACAAGGCTGCGATACTCGATCAGACGAAACTCGCTTTCTGCAATGTCCCGGAGAAATCTGTTAGCCCTAATCAAGACTTGTGTCTTTCCGGAGGACGGAGTTGCGCGCCACAGCCGCGCGCCACGTTCGCGGCCGTTGGCGTAGAACACCGCGGCGTCGCCAGAGGGGTTGAAACTTGCGAGTTCCGCTTCCTGGTCCGGTTTGGCCAACGGTGCGATAGCGCCCGAGGTCAGGTCGAACACTGAATAGTCGAGCGCGTGCCGGGGCTTGCGCTTCGCCAGAACGAACTTTGAATAGACGCGGTCGGGCGCAGACATCTCGGTCGTCGCCTTGTAGCTTGTCTGCGGCCAAGCCAGCATGTCCGCCTTACCCTCCAAACTCGCCGTGAGGTTGCGTGTCTCTCCGCTTGGTTTTATGCGCCAGATATCGCCAGCGCTGAACCCGACAAAGGAGGATGGTCCCGCCGCAAGCCACAAGTCCTTTGGCGCTTCGGGCAGCGCTTGCGTTAAATTGCGAGGCGGCGCGGCGACGCTGACGAGCCACCAATCATACCGATCCTTCAATGCCGGATCATCGGCCTCCATAAGCCTCGCTCGCACCAAAACGTCACTCATTTGGGTCCAGCGAATTTCAATGCGCTGATGGTGGTCGTGGGCTGGCGGGGAGACATCGAGATTATCCAGCTTCAACGAGGTGATTTGCCTCGTAGCGATGGAGCCGCGGAGAATGCGGGGGCGTTCGCCGGCTTTGGGCCTTTCAGCGAATGCGAACGCGCTTCCATCGACAGACCAGCGCAGGGTTTCCGAAACAACGTCCGCTAATGCGGCATCGTCCGCAAACAATGGATCTCCCTTGAGGTCAACGATCCGCAAGCCAAAAAGCTCGGACCTGTCGTCCGGGCGCAACTTGTTTTCCGCCGTCGGTGCGTAGGCGCCAATCTGGCGATAATACGCCACGGCTTTGCCGCCTGGTGCGGCGCTCCACCCATGAGCTTCATCGTCTATGATGAGCTGCGATGTCCCGCTCATAGTGTCCACCAACATCAGCTGGCTACGCGGTTGTTCGGGCGGCGTCCATGGAACGCCGCTATCCAGAACATGAGCGGTCGCTTCATCTCCTTTCACGCTTTTGGTCCAATGATCGACTAAGATCCGTTGAGCCTCGGGCAACTCACGATAGGGCGATGGCGGTGCGGCCGACTGGAGTGGAACGAGCAGTCGGCGGTTATCGAGCCACAGCAAGTTACGGTCGGTATTGCGGACCAACAACTGGTCCGCCTTTCGAGTGGTGATCTGTCGAAGTTCTTCGGTTTCTTTGTTCCAAACCCAGACGACGCCGCTGCCCCTGAGCAATTGCACTCCATCCCCGCCGCGCGTGGATAGTAGCGCCAATCGCTTGCCGTCCGGCGACCAAACCGCGCCCCACCAGCTAGTTTTGTCTTTGCCGCCCTGTGTAATATTGATCGCTTTTTCATCAGGCTTGATCTGTACCCAGACATCACTATCGGTTCTGACCGTCATGTAGCTGTAACTGGAATGCTCCCGATACGGCCGGCTCCAGGAGAACGCCGCCGATTGGCCATCCGGTGAAAGCGTCACGGCGCCGCCGAACTCGCGCGCGAGGCTTTGCACCTCGAACAGATCATCGACTTCCATGGGGCGTTGCTGTGACGCTGTCGTCTCTGCTGCAGCCAGTGGCGCCAGCACAAGCGTCGCCGCTAACAGACCGAATATTACGACGAAGGTCTTCCATAGCCCGAAGACCAATCCCACCGGCGCGAACGCGTTGTCGTTGGGATGCGCCAAGGCCACGGCAGGCGCAGCGGCGGGCTTAGTTTTGATTGTTCGCGCGCTCAGGAAGCCGGTGCGATCTATATACGCTTTCATGATTTTCCTTTGCTTCACCTTATTGATCAGAAGTATAATCGTTGGAATTTTCTAGATGTCGCAGAGGACCCGGATATCGGAGCTCAGCTGGAAGCTCTACCCTGCTTTGCTGCAAAGCAAACTTCCAACCGGACTCTTGTCCATCAAAACGCTTTATTGATCCGAAAGCTGATTAGACGACCAAGCGGGTTGGCGTTCGCCGGATCGTAGTTCAGCCCGTCCGCAGTACTGACGAAAGGCGGGTCCCGATCAAACAGGTTTTGAACGCCAAGGCTGATTTTCGTATTCTTCAGCAAGGGGCTCGCCTGGCGTGCATCACCGCCATAAGACAACATCACGTCAACCGTTGTCCAAGAACTAATCGGAATGTCGTTTACGCCGGACAGGTTATCTGTGTATCCATCAACGTAGTTTACGGCGCTATAGGCCGTAAAACCGTCAAGCGACCACGAAACTGCGCCGCGTAGGTTCAGATCAACCGGTCGATAGACCGTGCTGACTTGTTCTTGTACATCCGACAGGTCGGTCAGCTGTGTATTGTAATCCAGCAGGTAGGTTCCATCGACCGATGTGGAGAAATCGCCAACCTCTGTCGCCCAGTCATAAGACACGCTCAAGTCGAGGCCGCTTATTTCGCGGCTCGATGTGTTTTGACTGCCCGTAAACCCGAGGACTTGGATATTGCCGCCCGTAAAATCGAAGGGCAGGATGCTCGTAATAATGTCGGCGCTGGCGACAATCGATGACAGGGTCGCCGAGCTTGGGTCCAGTTCGAGGAACGGCAGGAAATCCGGATTCCCGATAACGTCAAGTGGATTGATGGATTCTATGCGGTCTTCGTATTCAATGTCGAAGAATGAACCCTGGATACTCAGTCCCTTTAGCCCTGTCGGCTGGAACTCAAATCCGCCCGTCCAAACATCCGCAGTTTCCGGTTGAAGATCGGGATTTGCGCCCGCCACAACAGCGTAAGAAAAAAAACCGGGGGCTAATCGTGGATCTTGTGGCGGCGGGGGCGTCACGGTTAAGAAAGAAACTGGTAACGCAAACCCGGAAAGTTGCCTGAGGCCGTTGATGTTCGTCAATAGCGGCGCACGAAACGATTCCGAGTATGTACCTCTTAATGCGAAAGAATCGTTGAGACGCCAGTGTAAACCGACTTTCGGGGTGAAGCTGTCACCAAAATCGCTATAGTGTTCATAGCGTCCCGCAATGCTGATATCGAACGCTTGAACGCCGGGGAAGGCATTTTGATCTCCAACCAGCGGGATCAATAATTCACTAAAGGCGGATTTGACTTCACGGCGCGCCTCTACTCCCAGAATGCCATCACCGCCGGACTCAAATTCTTCTTCCCGGTAAAGTCCGCCCAAAGCGAAGTTGATCTCACCTCCTGGCAATTCGAAAAGCGATCCACTGGTTTGTCCTTCAATGACAAGCAGGCGATTGGTCCTGCGTCCCTCTTCCATAAAATTATCGTCACTAAATCGGCTCGTCGTGATAGAATCGCCATAGTCAACATAAAGGCCAGCGTTCCACCGGTCGGATATATCGTAGTCAAGCCTGGCATTTGCGAACCAATTGGTCTGCGCCGTCTTTACTGTGAACTGGCCGCCAATATTTTGAACCCGCACGGTGTCGCGGTTGCTATGCAACACGTCGGCAGATACGGATAAGCGGCTTGTTACTTCCTGATTGAGTGACAGAACTATGCTGTATTTTTCTTCGCTCGCGGAAAGCGCGCCATTCGGATTGATGACCGCGGTGTCAACATAGTCTCTCTCCGAGGCTAATAGAGGGTTCCTGTCAGTGTATTCAAACGAAACAAGACCGCCGCCCGACTCCCAATTTTCACCCGCGGTCAGACCCGCCTGGTGCTCGCGCAGGCTGCCGTTAGTGACCGTTCCATAGCGCGCGAACGCCTCAACGCCCTGATAGTCTTTGCGGGTGATAAAGTTTACGACGCCAGCGACAGCATCGGACCCGTAAACCGCGGATGCTCCGTCGGTCTGCATATCGACCCGATCGATCACACTCAGCGGCAATACCGACACATCGACGAACGCGCCGAACTCGCCCGGTGGCAGCCGCCTGCCGTTTAAGAGGATGAGAGTGGAGCCCACCCCGGCGCCGCGAAGATCCACGGATGTCCCCCCGGACGTATTTAAATTGCTTCTCGTTGGACTGCCGCTGTTTTCGATAAAATGTGACTCCGAACGAAAGTTTTGAGGCACCGTTCGAAAGAAGTCTTCGATTGTCGCCGCACCGGTTATCTCGATGTCTTCGCGATCAAAACTAAGAACAGGTACAGTGGGATTTTCTACGCCCCGGATATTTGTCCCCGTAACGATGATCGTGTCCGGCGCCAATTCTTCGTCATCTTCCTCGTCGAGCCCTACTTCCCGAACAGGTGCTTTTTGATCCAACTGGGCCACACGAAAAAGCCGGCCTTTCTGCACATCGGCCGTTTTCTGCGCAAGAATGAACGCGCCATCATCTTCCATCCGAATATCAAAGGCGGCGTCGCCAACGAGCGCCTGAAGAGCATGTTCCGGCGTCATTTCGCCGGCGATGGCGTTAGAAACCTTTCCGCGTGTGAGCGATGACGGCGCCACCACGTTGACATTTGATTGTCGTGAGAATTCCGCCAGCGCTTCAGATAATGGCTGGGCCGGTATGTCGAACACTGCGTCACGGTCGTTGGCGTGGACCGTCACGGAGACGCTAAGGGCGATGGCGAGCGCAGACACGGCTCCCAGCCGGCGACGCGCAGCAATTGATTTTCGTTTCCACGACATGATCTTTGGTCCCTCCAATGGTTTGATCACTGAAGGCCCCCGATCCCCTTGAGCGCTATGCGTACGAATCCGCCTTCCATTAGATGAGACGAATGAAGAGGATAATTTGCCGCATAATTTATCAATAGTTTTATTAAAAGCGCTGGTGCGGCGCTGACGCAAAGGTAAACCGGCTTGCCGCCTTATCTGAAGCCGTTGTTATTGAAGCACGATTTCACCATTTGCGCCTTCTTTAGCATCAAGCCCGAGTGATGCGGCCAGAAGGCGAACGCCGCGCGGTACGTCATCAGCCTGCAGCGCAAGCGTATACTCAATGTCACCGATCTCATCTTGGGCAAGAATGACTCTTGACGCCGAATAACGGTTCAGATCGGCGATGATGTGGCGCACCGGCGTATCGACCCAAATCAGTTCGCCTCGCCGCCATGCCGCAACGTCGTTCGCTTCGATCACTTCCACCGGCCGCACTCGACCGTGCTTTACCGCAGCGACTTTCTGACCCGCGGTCAAGACATGCTTGACATCGCGATCGACAATGAGACCGCTGACGTCCTCCGGCTGGATGACTTCCACGCGACCTTCGAGCACAGCAACGTCAACTGCCTCCCCGCCGAGACAGACGTCGAACTTGGTGCCCAGCACACGCACCAGCATATTGTCGGCGACGACGATAAACGGCCGGCTTGGGTCTTTCTCGACGTCAAAGAACGCTTCACCTTCCGACAGAACGACCCGTCGCTCGTTCGATGTGAACTGAACCTTCAGCCCGGACGCAGCGCCCAGCGTCACCACGCTGCCATCGGGCAACGTTACATCCCGAATTTCAGCGACCTCGGTTTTATGCTGCGGTATCGAAGAAGACGCTGCATCTGCAATCCGTGTTTGCTCCGGCGCCAGCGACGGCTGAAAAATCACGAAGATGAAAAGCAGCGCTACGCTTACCGCCGTAAAACCGGACACGACGCGAACAGTCTTTCTGTTGAATTGTTCTTTCGCCCATTGGCCGGCTTCGTAGAGCGCATTTGTCGTACGTTCGTAAAATGTAGGGCGCATCAGAGCGTCAAGGTCTTGTTCGCCCCGCATCAGCGGCACTTCGCGCATCGCCATCTGCCCAAACCGGTACTGGCGCTCATGCTCAGGATCGGCAGCGAGCCAGTCATTGAAAGCGCGCGCTTCGTCCGGCTCGAGCGGACCTTCATTTATCCTTACAAGCCAATAGTCAGCCTCTGCGCCAATCTGCGCCCTACGCGCGGTGCTATCCGATTGTTTGTTATCGCGTTCGTTATTCGTCATCGACTATCAATTGACAAATGGCTTCCCGGCATACGCCGATCGCCGCTTCTACTTCGCGCCTCACCGTCGAAATCGAGACGCCGTTGCGCCGCGCTATCTCCGTGTAGCTCATGCCGTCGAGCCGGCTGAGGAGTAGGAACCGCCTCTGGCGGCGAGGCAAAGCTCGGATCGCCGTCTCGACCCGGAAAAATCGCTCCCTATCAAGTAAGACGATTTCAGGGCTGATTTGGTCATGGTACTGAAACAAATCTTCGAGTTCGGCGTCGTCAACATCGCAATTGTAAACATGGCGACCACTCTTGCGGTAGTCAGCAATCAGATTGGCGATTGTGCGATAGAGAAAAGCGCGAGGGTTTTTGACCGAGGCCGGGTCTTCAACGCCAGCGAAATTAGCAAACGCCTGCTGCAAGAGGTCTTCCGGTTCTGGCGGGCCATCGCCTACGCGCCGGCGCGCAAAAGCCGCCAGTTCTGCACGATAACGCGTGAAAAGGGTACGGATCGAAACCGACGCACCGTCGCTTCCCGACGTCGTTTCTTTGCCTATGCCGCTTGCCTTATTTGCCAAGGAACGTCGCTCATCCGGTTGGAGACGGGGTTTAGTAATAGTCTTTACGGGGAGGTTGGCAACTCGCAAAACTGATCGTGTGGCTACTTAGTGACACCCTGGCGCCGTTCCTTCAGATTTATTGCTCACTGTAAGGTTCATGTGGCGAATTCGTGCTCTCAATCGTCTTATTACCGAGGCTGTACCTATCTCCAGCCACGCCGTCCATTTCTCCATAGTGTTGATCGTTGGCGCGTTCCGCTACAGTTTTTTTGGCAATCGCTGTGCGTAGGCTATCCAACGGCGTGACCACCTCCCCATTAAGATCGCCGCAGGCAGGGATCCTATATTGTTGAATTTGAAGTTGTAAGCGGGAACGCCAAATCATCAGGTAGCTCAAGTGCTTACACCTACATGATTAAAAACTTGTAGGATGTTTTATGTCCAAACACGGCCTCTACCGGCAGTCGTTTGGTCTTTCAAATATTCGCGACTATGGCCGAATTTGAACCCTATTCTATAAGGCGATTATGTTGATGCAGAAGCTCCCGCACCTTATCGTGATCTAATCGTTCGACCCGCAAGTTATTTGCGCCAATCATCGTTTCAGCCGCGACAAGAGCATTCACTATCGCTTCTTCTGTGGCTTGGACGACCGCCTCATAGAGATAGTCGAGCGTATAAACGGCGTCGTCAGTCAAAGCCTGAAATGTCACGATCTCGTTTTCAGAACGACCATGTGTATTCGCAGTCGAAAACGCGAGAAATATTTCGCCGGAACTCCGTTCCGCAATGCCTCCAACACGTGCGATCCCCATAGCCGGACGCTTCGCAAACCTTTCAAGTTGCATTGGTAGTAGAGGCGCATCAGTCGCTACGATGACAATAATCGAATTTCCGTTGGCGCCAGCGTTGGAGACGTGCTCAGTTTGATCAGGATTGAGGATCTCACCGATAGGGACACCAGCAATTGTGAGGCGCCAGGGCAGGCCGTGGTTGGCTTGCACCAGGACGCCAACTGTGTACGGTCCAACTTGTCGTGAGCTGGTGCCGGTGCCAGCCTTAAAGCCGTGAGTGATCATGCCGGTTCCACCACCAACGTTGCCTTCTTCGATCACACCTGACTTTGCTGCTTCTAACGCGGCGTAAACATGCTCGCGTTTGATATGTCTTCCATACATATCGTTGAGGTCGCCGTCCCACGTTTCAGCCACGACAGGCAGATGAGTCATATTGCCCGGGTCTCTTTCTCTCATCCAATCCATCGCCGCAGCATGAACATCACCGACGCTGACCGTATTGGTAAGAAGAATGGGGCCAAAAAGAGTTCCAAACTCATCAATCCAATGCGATCCAGTCATTTCACCGTCGCCGTTCATGGTGAAACGCGCCGCAAAGACGCCGTCAGTATTATCTTTCCCTAATGGATGAATTGCGGTTACTCCTGTACGGACAGGGCCTTTGCCGATTTTCAGTGGGCCGTCTCCCTCTATGATCGTCGTGTAACCAACTTCGACACCAGCCACGTCTGTGATTGCGTTATTGGGACCCGCTATCCCATCGAACGGTATTCCGAGATCTCGCGCACGGGAAGGTTGCTCTGCGGATGCAAAAGCGGTCTGTAAAAGAATCATCAGTAGAAGGTATATTTTTCGACTCATGACTTCTCTCCATTAAAGAATTCATACAAGGCTCTCACGGTTGCCGATATGTTGGCAAGGGCGAAGGCAACAACGAACTTTTCATTATGACGCCAAACACTAACGATACGCTCGTGTCAACTTAGTACAACGCCGGAACCGTTCGCCGCTTCACTCTCAAGTCCTTGCATTACCGTCGGGAAAGCTCCTGATAAAGCCGTTTGAAGTTCTCATTTCCATATGCAGCTTGGGGGCTTTTCTCCCGGCGTCCACCCTGCCATGCGGTTCATCAAAGCCAAGCTCCACACCTGTTTTGCGAACAGGAATACGCTAGTCGCCGGACGTGTTTTTCCCAATGGTTCCGAGATCATCGTCACCAGTAATGTGCAAGCCAAAATACCGTCGTGATAGAAAATATCCTCCTGCCTGAGCGGACACATTTCGCGCGGGCGGCGGCTGTGTTGTGAACAACGTCTATTTTGACACTCACGCCTATCACCAATCTGGAATTGCTCTATTGAAGGTGATTGATGTCGAAAATATTCTATCTGTTTCGGAAATACTTGGCGCGGCACGCGGGATTACCCATCAAATCGGCCACTACTTCGACAATACCGAGCGATATATAAATAACCTCGATATTCTTGGCGCCAAAAAAATCATTCACGAAAACGCCGGGCGCGCCCACGCGTATCTCAATAAAGTCTTCAAAGCACGCGGTAAGTAAAAATCGACAGCCGTTAAAAAACCACCGTACGCTGCCCGTTCAAAAACACGCGGTCGTCGAGAAATAGGTGGGCCGCCGTCGCAATAACCCGACGCTCGATATCGCGCCCCTTTGCAATCAAGATTTCCGGCGTGTCCGAATGGCGCACCGACTCAACGTCTTGATGAATGATGGGTCCTTCGTCTAAATCTGCAGTAACAAAATGCGCGGTAGCGCCAATCATTTTCACGCCGCGGTCAAACGCCTGATGGTAAGGTTTTGCGCCTTTAAACCCTGGCAAGAAGCTGTGATGAATATTAATGCAGCGTCCAGAAAGAAACCCCGCAAGATCATCCGACAGAACCTGCATATATCGAGCAAGAATCACGCATTCTGCGCCTGTGTCCTTGATAACTTTCTTAATCAAAGCTTCTTGTTGTGACTTTGTGTCTTTTGTAATTGGAAAGTGATGGTACGAAATATCGCCAATCAGTGATGTGGTCAGTACTTCTTTTGGATGGTTAGATATGATCGCGACCACATCCATGTTCAATTCGCCTATCCGATAGCGGTACAGAAGATCGCCAAGGCAATGATCGAACTTTGAAACCATCAACACGACTCTTTTCGGGATAGCGTTATCGCGTATTGTCCATTCCATCGCATGATCAAGACCAATCGACGAAAAACCATCACACAAAGAATCGATATCAGCGCCCTCGCCCGGAGCGAACATCACACGCATGAAAAATCGCTGATTGGTGCTATCGTCGAATTGTTGTGCATCAAGTATATTACAACCTTGAGCACTCAAAAAATTTGCGACAACCGCGACCAACCCGGGGCGATCATCACACTGCAGACAGAGCGTAAAACTTTCGGACACAGCTTTCTCCAGGCTCAAATAGGCCGCGTTAGTTTTTAAGTCAGGCGTTGCCGCAAAGGCGTATATGGGGTTCGACGCCGATTCATCTCGCGTCGGGAGATTTTGATATGGAAATCAGCTGTGCATAGGCGCCCTTGCGCGGCGTCATACGCCTCAAATCACCTTTGATCCCAATCAAATTTCGGCGCAGGGGAAAACTGTAGTGAAGTCATGTCTTCCGCGCTTAACCACTCAACTGACTTCGATAACGATCCGAAAGTGAAGAAATGAGCGCCTACAATCCCCAAATCAGGCTCAATGTGAGAGGCTGCGCTGATCGCGCGTACAATGTCGTCAGGGCGATATCCCGTAAGCAATTTCTTATGCAAGTCGCGACGCTCGCTCAATGAACGAAGGGAGGGGCCAACGCCGCATACAACAGCGTATTTGAATAACGTCGAAAACTTCGTCGGCCCAACGACACCGACACGCAATGGAGCATGAATACCGCTACGTCGCAAAGACCTCACAAAATCAAGAATGACGTCCGCATCAAAGCAAATTTGTGTAATAAGACGAACCGCGAGACCCGCTTTCTCAGACGCATCAATCTTATCTCGCAACGCTTGCGCAAGGACCTCATCAGAAATGCGAGGATGACCTTCCGGATAACACCCTACAGATATACCGTGCACGCCATATTCTTGCAAATAGCCTGTTTCGATTAATTGAAGAGCGCTATCGAATGGGCCGGCCGGATCATCGCGATCACCGCCAAGAACAAGTGCTTTTGTATTCTTCGCGCGCTGCTGCAGCGCACCAAGACAGTCTTTTAACTCCTCGGCGCTCGCATAGTTGCGCGCAACAAGGTGCGGAATGGGATCCAGCCCCAGCGAGCGCGCGTGCTCCGCTTTTTCGATCAGCTCAGCAGCCGACGATTTGGGTAACGCAGCAATGTAAATTGGCGCGCCTGGCGACATCATCGATGCAGCTTTCGAGAGCGTCTTTTTATCGTTCGCAGTAATCTCTGCGGAATACGCCCCCACCTTGTCATCGAAAATAGCGCCGACGCTGGTCATTGCATTTTCCTCACCGCCCAAAACAAATGTAGAATTCATCGGAATCCAGTGCTGTGGCGCCGGCTCAAGCCGCCCATTGCTTGTAGCTTTCACGAGCAGCGTCGGAAATCGGACACTCCGCGACGGTTACCTTCATTTCCGTTTGAATATGACGCTCCACAACCGGCTTATGGGAGCCGCCGTCGGGTTCGCCCCATAGCACCGTCAACTCTTCACCCGGCCGGGCCACGCTTTCATCAAGCATACAGAGCGAAATCCAGCGGCGGAAATTGGATGTGTAAACAGGATAACAGGAGATGCCTATCTGCTTGCCGCCCTTCATGACCGCGTCATAAGGATAAGTCGCATAGTGTGACGCTGGCATATCCATGAACTTGTAGCGGTCGCCTTCGTTGAAAAGCGATGAGAAAACACGAATGACATCCGCCGGATCCCAAACCAGCGTCATTTTCTTCCTGTGCGGACGACCTTCCATCGCCTGAAGTGCTTCGCGCCCGATAAAGTCATGATCGAATTTAAGAATGTGACCATAACCGATATCCCAGGGCGTTAGATAGTAGTCTTCAATATTGTTGGAAACCATACTACCGCCAAGCGATGCGTTGGCTTCAAAACCGTCAGCCGGCAACCATTCACGATAAGACTTCATTTTGTCGCCAGAATAAATCGCCGATAAAGGCGAAGGGATCCAACCGGACTCATGTGCGACCGTTGAATAGGTTTTAGATCCCGCAAGCCGCAGACCAAAATCTTCACCTGCTTCAACAATAGCCGCCTTAATCTCATCGCCCTCCTCAAACGGGCCAAAAAGTTCAAGACCGGCAGCGCCGGCCATGCCGTGTCGCAACGCACGGACCTTGCGCCCGGCGATATTGATTTCTCCCATCCCGAAGAACTTAAATCCCGTAATCGGCCCGCCGTTCAATCTTTCCAGTATTTCCCAGGCCTTTGGCCCCTGCACTTCGAAGCGATAGCCTTTGCGAATACCTTTGTTGTCCAGCGCGCGATCATCTTTGTCTACAACGACATCGTAGCCGCCTGTCTCAGCATGGAACTGCACCCAGTTTCCTGCGACTGGCCTATTCACGATACTGACTTTTTCATCTTCCAGTCCGAACAGTATCGCATCGCCGATAACGTATCCATCATAGTTGCAAACAACCAGCTGTTTGGCCTTGTCTCGACCAAAATTTTTGAAAGAATTCATACCGAGATCACTCAGCAGGCGTTTGACGTCTGGCCCTTCGATGTAGTGATCCGTCATATGATAGGATTGATCGAACAGCACAGCGGTCTTGCGCCAGGCTTCCTGTTCGTCGCGCCAATTCGAAAACTCACTCTTGATTGGGAATTCATAAGGACCAGACGGCGCATTACGCAGCATCGTCACCGGATTGCCGATCTTGCTGAGTTTGTCTTCCAGAGATGCGCCCGCCATAGTCAACTCCTCCCGGTCTTTGATTCAGGGTAAAACACGATGTTTCACATGGCCTTTAATACCGCGCACAACTTGTATTATCAAGTTAGAAATGCTAAATTTTTACGGCGCCACATGTGATGCATTGCAACACCGTGGGCGCCGGAAGAGCAGAAAGCCGCCAGCTACAGCAAATCAGAGTAGAATTGTCGGGCGGACATTTAGACCTGCCTTATCAATAATGCTTCTGTAAATACGCTTTACGTCGCTTCAGGCGGGCGATACCGGCTGCCAAGCGTGAAGCGCGACCCTGCATAGGTAAAACGCGTCACAGTAATAACACGCCCTTCAAACCAATTGCGTCGCTCAAGAAACAGGCACGGATCACCTTTTTCGACCGCCAGGCGCTCACGTGTGCGCTGATCCGGCATGACCGCCTTCAGCACCGTTTCCACATTTTCAAGGCGCGCCCGGCTTGAACAGTATTCGTAGATACTATTTTTTACAAAATCCTGCTCAAGGAAATCGGGATACACGTCGCAATGGCCATAGCGTTCTTCAATCGCGAGCGGGACATTATCGCTCTTCTGCAGGAGCACCGCCTGAAAGACGGGAACATCCGGCGGTAATTCAAACAGAGTACGGACAGTTTCGCCCGGAACCAGTTTTCGCTGCAGGAATACCTCCACCGCAGGAACGCCGCCTCGAATACGCGCTTCCTCAGCCAGATCTCTTACTTCCAATAAAGAAAACCGCGTTGGACGCTTTGTGACAAAGGTGCCGGCTCCCTGTACACGCTTAAGCACGCCCTCAGAGACAAGCTCGCGGACAGCACGTTGCACCGTCAGTCGAGATACCGAAAACCGATTGACAAGTTCATTTTCAGACTCAGTCTTTTCTTCTGGACCAATTTCTCCGGATTGGATCTGTTCCAGCAGATGATTTTTAATAACCCGATAGCGCGGCAGTTTTTCTCTGCCTTGCTTCGATTTCATAGACGATTCGTCCATAGCCAACTTTTCCGGCAGCGTAAATGCGCCACCCCGTTGTTATTAAACAATTATTTCTTGATGTCAAAACACCAGGGCGATGCGCGTATTGGCGTTCGCGCGGCTTGTCCGACCCGGCTAAAGCCGCTGAACACGATCGGCGGTCGCGCGTCAAAAACTAAAACCGGAAAGCGCGGCGCCGACGATTGAGCCGCAGATCATACCATAAACCAACCCCGTGACGCCGAAGTTCAATATGAAAGCAAACATCAACGCCATCGGCGTGCTGACGCAGACGTTTGCAAGTACGACGATCCTGAGTGACTGACGAACGTTGCTGGCGGCTCGATTGGCGCTGATTGAAATCATATAGGCGCCATTAGTGATCAGATAGACGCTTATCGTGCGTAAGCTGATTAATGCACTATCGATGCTCTCTGACCCGGCAAGAAAGAGGTTAGCGATAACTTCGGGTGAACAAAAGGTGATTGCCGCAATTGGCGCCGCCAGCGGAAAACCAAGCGTAAGCGCGGAAGCAAAAGCGCGACGCGCCGCGTTTTCGTCTCCCTGACCTACCGCCTGCCCTATTCTCACTGACGCCGCCACGCCCATTCCCACCATGGCCATACCAGCAAGAGCAGAGAAATTGATCGCAATTTGAAATCCGGCAAGCGCAGCAGCGCTAAAAGTTCCTGCAATGAAGACCATCGCCATACCAAGCCCGTGCTCAAGGGCGTATGAGGTGGATGTCGGCCCTGCGGCGCGCCAGATACGCGCAGCTAGCTGCTTGGGCGCATCAATCTTGCCCGAAAGGCCTAGCTTCGCCCGGTCAATACGAAGCCAGATATAAGCCCAAATCGCCGAAGCCAGCAGCCACCGTACAGAGACGGTTGCAAGTACAGCCCCCGCCGCCGGCGCGTTAAAAAAGGACGTTGTCATTTGAATAACTGGCGCGTTCAGAAAGAAATTGAGCGCTATGCCGAAACCGAGCGTTAATGGCGCAATTTGCGGTCGACCAAGGCTTTCAAGAAAGTACGAGCCAATCAGGAAAAGTACGATCGCAGGAACGCCGAGTGAAAAGACGAGCCCCGCGGCCGCGGCGCCGCGGACAAGTTCGCTCGGATACCCAAAAAACCGGAAAACAGGCAGCAGTGTAAATCCGATAGCAATAACGACCGGCGCCGCGAGAAGAACGAGCCGAACCGCAAACCTGACAATATTGCCCGACAGGCGCGTATCGTTTGCGCCCAGCGCTTGCGCTCCCATAAAAATAACAGGCTGAACGGCGCCGATTACGAGAAACTGTATAAACAGCATCGGCGCAACACCAAGCCCATAGACACCGATTTCCGCGCCATCTATCCGCCCCAGCGCCACCATGTCGACCGTAAACATAAACGGAATCATGGCGCGCGCGACCATCGCCGGCGCACCGATCCGCAATGTCGCCCATAGCTCTTCACGACGCAGCAAACCGGTTTTCACCGCCATCGCCACAGTGTTGCTAGTACGTGCTGTCGCCCCTGAATATTCACCGCCACGCCCGACGAATTACCCTTCGCCCCTATTTAAAAGATCCGCGATGGCGCAGCCAATAGGGCTTTCAGGATCGCTGACGTCTCTTATGATCGAAAAATGATTGCGCCCCTCTAGCTCAGCATACACACTATTTAAACCTGCCGCCCGGCGTAACTGGTGGAAGCTCTCGCTTTGCGCCTTAAACCCATCGGTCTCCTCGGCGCCCACAAAGACAGCCGTTGGCGCCCCCGCCTGCCCTGCAAATATCGGACTTGCTGCCGCTGCAATTTCTGCGTCGAGCCCCAGAACAGACGCCATAGAAGTGTGAAGCAACGGCCGCAAATCGAATAATCCGCTTTGGAGACAGAGACCTTTCGCGCGACCTTCATTCACGCCGGTGACGGCAAACGAGGCCAGATGCGCGCCAGCAGAGTTGCCGGCGACGACAATCCGCTTGGGATCAATGCTGTATTCTTGTGCGTTATCGACCAGAAAGGAAAAGGCGGCGCGCGCATCATCAATCATGTCAAGCAGTGTCGCGTCTGGCGCCAACCGATAGTTTGCAAGCGCAACCGCAACACCGCGCGCGCGCCACTTCCGCGCAAGAAACCGCCGGTCACACTTATCACCGCGCCGCCAATAGCCGCCATGGAAGAAAAGAATTGCCGGCGCCGCACCGACGCTCTCCGGTGAAAAGACATCCAACTGATGGCGCTCGTGATCGCCATACGCTATATCAAGCGTACACGCTAGTTGTTTGGCCGCCTCCACACTCGCCGCATGAAACTCAGGTGCATATTTCTGAGGGTCCTGCTTCATCAACCCCTCAACATATTCTGCTTCGCACCAGTCTGATATCGAGGTCATCACGTCTTCTTTCCCATCGCGGGAAGTCTGTTTTTTTCCAAATCCCAGTACCCTACGGATGTAATCATTTGCGCGCTTTGCTCAACGAACTCCGGCGCTACGTGAATGCCATGGGACAAAACGAACCGATTGATAAAATTAAATATGCACGCGACATTGATCATGTCGTGCAGGTCCTGCTCCGACCAACCCGCGGCAATGACGTCATCTTTATCCCGCTGGCTTAGGGTTGACGGCGCCAGTGTCATCTTTTTGGCGTATATAAATAAGGGAATGTCCTGCTCAGGGGCGCCCGAGACAGCGATATCAAGGCGCGCCGTCTCAATCACGGCACGATCATATCCAAGCAACTCGGCGACGCGAATATGCGCGTTATGACAAAGCGGGCACATATTCAGCGCGGATACGAGCGCCGCCACAGCCTCGCGCAAAGCAGGCGTCAAACCGGAAGACCCGCGCATGACGATCTGGTGATGGGCGTTGATCATGTCCCCGGCCGGCTTGTTCATGCCGAGCGCCGCCTGCAATAATCGCGCTTTACCGTTCACCGCATCGAAATATGAGTTCCGCACAACAACCTCTCTCATCAAAGCTCGCCACCTATCCAAATCCCGACGATGACAATCGCCGTTCGGCCGTCGCTCTCGCTACCTTAAAGTTGACGCAACTTGTATTATCAACTACTGTTATGCTGTTAGCAATTGAATTTTTCCGTAAGCGTTATTTGGGAATATACGCCCTGCTAGCAGCAGCGCATTGCTAATTTTCCTAATTACGTAGAAACCTGCCGTCAGGAAACCGCGCGATGACTTTTCTGCCTTCAATGCCGGACGACGCCCATGTTCCTCACCTGTTTGCGCGCTGGCCCCACATTTATAAAGTGTATCAGGTTGCCAGCACCGCGATTATGCGCGGCCCCTCGCCGCTGAGCGAAGCGCAAAGAGAAGCTCTCGGCGCTTTCGTCTCTTCCACAAATTCCTGCTCGTATTGTTTTGGCAGTCACGCGGAGACCGCACGCCTTTTTGGGGTTGATCCAGACCTTCTGGAAGCTCTTATTGCGGATGTTGACACCGCGCCAATCGATGAAAAGGAACGCCCGCTCTTTCGATACGCCCGCAAACTCAGCCTTGAACCGTCACGCATGGTGCAAGCCGATGCGGACGCAATTTACGATGCGGGATGGGATGAAGATGCGCTTCATTCCGTTGTCGCTGTTGTTTGCGGCTTTTCATTCATCAATCGATTCGTGCTCGGCTTGGGCATAGATGCAAACCAGCAGAACCCCGCCCTTCTAGGTGCGGAACGACACGGAGTGTCATACACTCCAATGGTGCCCATTCCAGCGCTTGAATTTGCCGAAACGGTTGAAGAGGCGATGTCTCTGGCGCCGCCGAACTTCGAAAAAATGGCTTCGCGGGCGAAAAAATGACGGCTACACAAGCGGCGCGCGCCGCCGCGCCCGGCCTCCGCACGATAATCGGCTATGGCGTCGGTAATTTCGGTTTCATGCTGGCGTGGATTCCCGCCAACTTCTTCCTTCTTAATCTCTATACCGATATTTACGGCCTCACCGGCGCACAGGCGGGCAGCATTTTCTTGATTGCGCTCATTTGGGACGGCATTACAGATCCTCTGATGGGAGGCGTGGTTGACCGGGTAAAAACCAGATGGGGGCGGTATCGGCCATTTATTCTCTTCGGCTCGCCTCTGCTGGGATTGTGTCTCATCCTCGCCTTTACGCCGCCGCCTGACGGCAGCCCGACACAGCTCTTTACATTGGCGCTTGTGACACAGCTTTTGTTCCGGACAGCATTCACAATCGTTTACATCCCCTATCTGGGAATGATTGCGCGCATTAGCGTCGATGGTGAAACCCGCAGCCGGATCGCCGGCGTCAAATCGCTTTTTGTCTATATCGCATTTATCTTTGTTTCGTTTGCTGTGCCGGTGCTGATTTCCAAACTGGGAAATGGCGATCGCGCACACGGATATTTTTTTACCGCCATTTTATTGGCGGCGATGCTCATAGTTCTGGGGGGCGTTACATTTCTGTCTACGAAGGAAATGCCCATCGCCAATGACGAATCTGAAAAACGCGTCTCTCTAAAAACAACCTTTCGGTATTTTCGATCCAATTGGCCGATTACAATTATTCTGTTTGGCGTTTTTGTTTATTCGACTGGCTTCGGCGTTTATAACGCGTCAATCATTTATGTCGCGCGTTACTATTATTCCGCGGTGAGCGGCATCGACACCTTAGCTGGCGGCGGCGCAACATCTGCGATTTTAACGCCACAGTTTATAGCCGCGCTTGTTTTCGTGCCTGTGTGGACATGGGTCTGCGTCAGATGGGGCAAGAAAGTCTGTTGGATTGCCGGCGCCCTGCTGGCGGCGACTGGCGTCGTATCGCTTTATATCGCGCAACCAACGACGCTGACAGGCATTAGTACTTTCTACGTCATTATAGGCGCTGCGGGACCGGCCTACCTCATCGCATTTTACGCGATAACAGCAGACGCGATAGACTATGGCGAGTTGGCAAGCGGATACCGCCCGGAAGCTGCGAGTTACGGGTTACTTTCTCTCGCCAACAAAGCGGCGACCGGCGCGGGCACCTTTATTCTAGGCGTTGGCCTCGACCGCATTGGTTTTGTCGCCAACATCCAGCAATCTGCAGAAGTCGCCAAAGGCGTTTTGGCTCTCGCCACCTTGGCGCCGGCAGTCGCCTATATCGCCGCGGTTATCGTTGTGTACTTCTACCCCATCACTCCTCTCAGACATCAAGACATTGTCGAAAAATTGTCGCAGCGCAGCGATTAGCGCTCCTCGGTCTTTGTAAGTTTCAAAGATGGGCATCATGACGGCCCGCCTTCCATGCGCGTCATAAATCAATAAACCGAGTCCATAGAACAACAACTGTTCTGAATACGAACGGTAGTCACCGCCGCATTTATCTGATGTGTTTCGGACAAACCGGATTAAAAAGGAAGCGGCAATAAAAATACCCCCCAGATAACTGCGATCTGGGGGGATTATTTCTCAGCGTTAAACGAAAGATTCTAGAAGTTCGCCCTTAGAGTAACGCCCCAGGTGCGCGGCGGCTGGTAGTTGGCGAATGCCGCATTGGACCCGCCAAAGGCGATCCGGTCGAGAACAGCTTCGTTTGTTGCATTTCGAACAAAGCCCTCGATTTCCCAAACCTCACTCGCGCTGACGAATGTCAGACTCGCATTCAGGCGTGCGAAACTATCTTGACGATCAATTTCTGTAGCCAAATCATTGGTAAAATAGCCGTCGCTAAATTCAGCGATCACTTGAGGGCGCAAAAGGCCCCAACCATTTTGAAGATCGAAGTCATAGCTCGTAACAAAAGATGCAGACCATGTGGGAGAAAGCGGGCGCTCGCTGCCGCTTAAATCAACTGTTGCTGAATCGGAGAATGGGTTGGATGCTGTTGGAAAATCGACAAACTGAGATTCTTGAAGCGTGATCGCCCCCCCAAAAAACAGATTCTCGGCTGGATAGCTTTGGAATTCAATTTCAACACCATACGACTCAGCCGTCGCCGCATTGAGGAAGAATGAACCAAGTGATTGACCTGTAGTCGGATCAAGAGCCACCGCAGTTGTTTGCAGATCTTTATACTCAACATAGTAACCAGCTACGTTCAGACGTAAACGATTATCGAAAAAGTCATTCTTTGAACCAAGCTCAAAAGACAGCGCCGTTTCGCTGTCAAACGGTTCCTGATCAGGCTGACGATTAAATCCTCCGGAGCGGAAACCCGTTGCGGCGGAAAGATAGAGCAAGCTTGTATCGCTCACGTCATATTCAAGGCCGGCCCGCCAAGTGAATTTTTCAAATGTCTCGTCGTCGGTAAACGTGCCGCCCGCAACGCCTGATGGGTTGGCAATCGCATATTCCTTGTCATCTGATGTATATCGACCGCCGGCCGTAATGCTTAACTGATCAGTAAGGTCGTATGTGGCCTGCCCGTAAACCGCGATTGAATTGGTTTTGACATCCGTAAATCGATTGAAAACCAGTCCGTCAGGGAAAACGTTTGCAGCCCGAAGCGCGCTACCCGGCAGTGCTTCAATGAAGAACTCTTCAGCTTGATCGTCAATATAGTAGAAACCGCCGAACACCCACTGCAAGCGGGAGCTGCCAGTTGAACTAAACTGCGCTTCAATTTGTGTTGTCGCGCCGTCCGTAAGAAAGTCCACCAACTGCGCCGCGGCTGGAATAGACGTGAAGTCGTTTTCCGAGGTTCTTTGCGAATTATGATCCCAATGTGACGCCAATAGCATGAAATTGATATCATCCGTGAGCGCGTAGTTGAGTTCGCCCCGCACAAGCCAAGACTGCGTATCCGCAAATGTTGGCTGGTCATAATCAACTTCATACGGATCACTAGATACCGGCGTACCAAGATCAACGCCGTCAAGATCAGGAATGCCATCCAGCACCCGCGGATTGATCGCCACCGGCTCGCCGCCCACCAAAATGCGTGCGCCGGTCACCGGGTTTGTCTCAAAAAGCGACCCGATTACAGCGTAACCAAGCGTCGATCCACCGGCATCGTCGCTTCTATAATAATGGCCAGAAAACTGAACATCCCCGCGATCGAACTCGTGGCGAATAGCCGCCCGGTAGAACTGATCGTTGTTGTCGAAGTAGTCGTTACCGGGGCCGATATTGTTGACATACCCCTCACCGCGCGTGTCGCGCGCAAACGCGAAGCGCGCCGCCGTCGCATCGCCCAGCGGCAGATTTAAATATCCCCTTGCGTTGACCGTTTCAAAATTGCCAAGGGTAACCTCGCCGCCATATTCAAGCTCCGACGTCGGGCGCGCCGGAATAATATTGATCGACCCTGCCGACGTATTCCGACCGAAGAGCGTACCCTGCGGACCGCGCAACACCTCAATACGTTCAACATCGACAAACGGCATTGTCATTTGACTTGTCCGGCTGGCGAAAACGCCGTCCACAAAAAGTCCGATATTCGGATCGGCGTTCGCCTCAATGAGGTTTACATTCGCACCGCGAATAGACGGGCGCGCATCTTCGCCGGACGCGCCATAATTGAAACCAGGCGTCAACGCCTGCAATGCCTGAACATCATCAAGTCCGTATTTATCGATCGCGTCGCGGCCGAATGCGGTCACCGCGACTGGAACATCTTGCAGGTTTTCTTCTCGGCGTTGCGACGTAACGATAACCGTATCAACGCCTTCGCGTGCTATCGCTTCGTCTTGCGCCACAGCAAACGTCGGCGCGGCGCAACACAACGCCGAGGAGCATGCTCCCATAAACAAAGCGCGCCGCTTAGGGCTAAAATTGGCTATTACTTCATTGTCAAAAGGCATTATTGAAACCCTCCCGGTTATCATGCGCCCATGCCGAGCGCTCAGCCCAATTCGATGTCGCAGCACCAAAGCGACCGTGACGTCACGGATGCCAGCGTGACGATCGATCTCATCGTTTCATGGGTTCACTTGTATTGTCAACAGAATGTCAGAAGTCTGAATTATCAAGACATCCGATGTACCAAATTTACAACAGCAGTGGCGGCAAACGGTATTTCGCCCTAAAACGATGAGCAGCTTGTATAATCAACCTTATCTCTCACGCTTTGCTATTCTCAATTTCCGCAAGAATTTTTTGATGCGCCTCTCGAGAAACCGGATACCAACGCATAAGCGAAGCCGCGACAACGAATGCAATCGCGGGGATAAGCGCGCCAATCACAAACATACCGTTGATCACGCTGACGGAGGGCGTTTCGTTGGCTGCAAAACCGATCCAGGTGAGCGAAACCCCGACAAAACCTGTCGCGACCCCAGCCGCAAACTTATTCGCAAATGATATCGCGCCAAAAATGACACCCTCATGACGCCGGCCCGATACCCACTCACCCCAGTCAACCGTATCAGCAGTCATAGCGTAAAAGATCAGTATAAAACCGCTCGCACCGACATTGGCGACGGCGTAGAGCGCAGCCATAATCATGTAGTTTTCCGGTCGTATAAAGAAGACGCCAAACAACCCTGCTGAGGCCAACAATACCCCGGTAGTCCAAACATGAGATTTCCCGAATCGCTTGCCGAGCCATAACCAAACGGGGATGGAGGCGAGAGACGCAAACGCCTGCGTCGTAAACAACACTCGGGCCAATCCAGCATCGCCCAACCAATATTTGGCGAAATACGCCGTCATGGCAAGTTCTGCGCCATAAAAGCCTCCAAATATAGCAACGCCGGCAAAAAGCAGTAAAAACGCCTTATTCCCCAATAGATCCGGCGCCGCGGTCTTTAAGGGAATTCGCGCCGCACTGACGATCTCTTCGTCTTCTTTGGCTTCGCGGGTGGCGGCGAAACAGATCAACGATGTGAGCGCGGCGGCAACTCCCACAACAGCGGCGGCGCGGAAAAACCCAACTCCTTCGGATCCTCCCCCAAGACGCAGAACCAGCGTGTAAAACCCAAACGATATCGTCAGGTTACCAAGAAACACGAACATTGTTTTAACTGCGGTAAGGCTCGTGCGACTGTCATAAGACGTCGTGATGCGCGCAATCATCGCCGTAAACGGCATATAAACAATCGTGTACCCTGTACGGAATAAAAGATGCGTGACGAGTGCAATCCAGAAGGCATTCTCGGCGCCAGCTTTGATCGGAAAAAATGCAAAAGCGACGACAATAGCGAAGGGTACAGAGCCGAACAGGAGATAAGGCCTGTATCTCCCCCAGCGCGTACGCGTTCTATCCGTAAGGACACCAACCAGCGGATCGCTAACCGCGTCCCAAACCATGCCGATCATAAATATCAGTCCAGCCCTGGCGGGATCGATGCCGGCGACATCCGTATAAAAGTACATTAGATACTGGAGCGCAGCGACCCAACCCAGCATTGGACCGAAGATGCCGATCCCGTATCCAAGTTTTCGAGGTAATGTCAGGTCGTTTGCCATCGCCGCGCCTCCCAAATGATCCTGCATCACGCTGACGCCGGAGCGCACCGATAGCAAAGGCGTTGACGCGTAAACTGCCGCCCATGTTGACAATACAAGTTATGCCGCGCATTCTCAACCCTCTGAATTCTTGCGAGGTTTTCCGGGTATGCCTTTTCTCAAATGGCTCGCGCCAGACGATCACGCTGCACACGTCTTTGCGCGCTATCCGCATATTTACAAACTCTACTCGATGGCCAGCCGCGCCATCATGCGCGGCCCCTCGCCATTTTCACCGGGACAGCGGGAATTGATCGGCGCTTATGTTTCCGGACTCAACCGATGCGGTTTCTGTTTCGGCGCGCATTCACAAACGGCGCACCTCTTCGGATATCCAGAGGGCGTCGTCGAGCAATTGCTGGAAAACGTCGAGGAAGCCAAAATAGAGGATAATCTGAAACCGGTTCTTCTTTTTATTCGTAAGTTGGTCCAAGATCCCAATCGGCTAACCACTAACGACGCCGAAGCTGTATATGCAGCCGGTTGGGACGGCGACGCCCTGCATAGCGCCGTCGCCGTGGCGTCGACTTTTCAGTTCATGAATTGCTTTGCCCGCGGCGTCGGCATCGAAACGGAAAATATGGATTTTGAAGCGCTTGGCGCCGAACGTCATCGGACCGACTACACACCTATGGCGCCGATTGAGACAGAGAAAATTTCAAAAGATACGGATGAGGCCTACGCCCTGTCGCCCCCGAACTGGAACCGGATATGGGATATGGCGGCAGAAGAAACAAAGCTTAAGAAAAGTGATCAATAGACTGAATAAGATATTGTGATCGGCACCGCCAGTAAGGAACAATCATGCATAACGTAGAAATCCCCGAATATGTCATCGAACGAATCATGGCGAAGCGTGGAAAATTAGAGGTCTTTGACAGTTTCGAGGCGTCCAAATCGGCGCTTCTCGTTATAGACATGCAGAACTTCTACGTCGCTGAAGTCGATACCTGCAAGGGGATCGTGCCGAATATCAACCGTCTGGCAGAAGACATGCGCGCGAAAGGCGGCAAGGTTTACTGGATCATTATGCGGTGTGCGGACGGGCCGGACGCCCCATCACAATGGCCGCTCTATCACAATTATTTCTTTACCGACGCCAAAAGCGCCAAACACAAAAACAGCCTGACACCCGGCGATCCAGGATTTGACATCTATCCTGAATTAAACGTGGTGGACGGCGATGAGATCGTCGAAAAGAAACGCTTCAGCCCCTTCGTCGAAGGCGCAAGCGATCTCCATCAGCGGCTACAAGCAGCCGGGGTCGAAAACCTGATCGTAACCGGCACAGCCACAAATATGTGCAGTGAATCAACAGCGCGCGACGCCATGATGCTAGACTATAAGGTCGTCATGGTCTCCGACGCCAACGCCGCGCGCTTCGATGAAGATCATCTGGTTGGATTAACGTCGTTCTATCAAAGCTTCGGCGATGTTCGAAAGACCGCCGACACTGTCACGATGTTAAAATAACCTGGATCAACGTATTATTGGCTTCTAGATGTAGTGTTTCACATCATCCTCTTGCGGCCCAACCGAATACCGCGGCAACGGCCGCTCCGGCCAGGGGTCAGCGGCAGCCGAATCTAGATCAAACGGAAACACCAAGCTACGATCAAGTGCGCTGTCTTTCATCGTGACGGGAAGTCTGACCGCCCCCTGAACATCTACTGAACAACTTTTGGAAAAGCACAGCACCGCGACCCCTCGGGGTAATTCGTCGCTTTTTGCTCCGTGAACCTCCTCTATGATTTTGCGCGGATCACCAAGATTGCAGATCGTTGTTTCGGCGCCAAGCACAGAAAGGAAGAGGTTTTTATCGGCATGTCCGGATACATTTTTCCATCGCCAGGCCATTCTCGCGATGTGTATAGATGTTGTATTGAATGTCGCATCTTCTGATCGCACAATAATTGCTGGACTGATGATCACCCCGCCTCCGGCCGCCGCAAGCATGTAGGCTGGAAACGCAGTCGCCGCGTTACCTTCAATTCCAATTTCCGCCGCGCTTGACAACAGGCGCGATGGGATTGGATTTAGCGCACCGCCATCACTCAACAACAACCGGTCGATAATGATATCAGGTGTCGTTATGTCTCCGGTCAACCCTTCCACATGCGGCTTGAAAAGAAAAAATGACATTGAAAACTCCTTTTGTTTTACGCCGCCGGCGCACTTGGCTCCCAAGCGATCATTCTGATTTCACCCAATTCACGCTTGATCTTCGTCCATGACGCGCCGCCATCTTTGCTGCGATAAATTTGACCGAATATCGTAGCAAAAAATACAAGATTAGGATCACCTGGATGCGTGGCGAACGACCAAATCGTGCTGTTCACGGGGTGCGGCAGTTCAACTTCACGCCATGTTGCGCCAAAATCTTCGCTCAAAAGAACCATGCCGGTCTCGCCCGAAGGTTTGTCACCGACCGACGCAAGCACCTGCTCCGGTTTGCCAGGCAAACTTCGCAATGAGCGAAAATAAGGCCACGGCGCCAAGTCGATCGGTTCACATACCCAACTTGCGCCATTATCGCGCGAACGGTGGACACCCGCTTCGGTCGACATAAGAATTTCACGACCATCGCCTCGATCAAGAAAAATCATGTCGTGAGTGTCCCTGTCGACAAGCCCGTCAACCAGCAGCTCCCACGTTTTGCCGCGGTCTCGAGAGCGGAAGGCGCCGTCGATCTCAACAGTCGCCCAAATGGTATCGCGCTCGCGAGGGTCGAACTTTATGGACGTCACACGCGTCGTGTTGATAAACCAGCATTCCGTCGCAACCGCTAATTTCGAACGCGTCCAGCTTTCTCCGTCATCCTCTGAAATAAAGACTTCTCCCGGTCGGGTTCCGCATACAATGAAGTTGGGATCATTTGGGTCGCGTGCGATTTGCAAAATATGCAAATCATCCATCGGCGAAGGAACATAATCGAAACGGTTTTTCTCGCGCGTATACCGGTATAATCCTTGATCCGTACCGGCCAAAACGTTCCCCGGGCGATCTGGATGCGTTTCAATAGCCCAACAGCGCGCTTCATTATACATGCCGCCGGTTGGCGTTAAGAGACGCGACCAGTTTTCACCATCGTCATGGCTAAACCATACCCCCTGCATGGTTGCAGCGTAGGCTGTATAGGACATTTATTTACCTTCCATTCTTCAAAAATGCCATCTCATCGATGAAACTCATTAATTCCTTATCGACAGTTAGGAACGATTCCCCTACGGATCGCCAAAAACACTCTTGGCAAATACCGCAACTTCCTGATTGAAGCGGTCCGCATCTTCAAGAAACGGCCAATGACCAACACCATCAAGAATAACGAGCGTCGATCGGCGCAATTCACGATGAGCCTGCCGTGATGCTTCGGCGAGAATAAGAGGGTCGGCCTCGCCGTGTATCAAAAGAGCCGGCGTTCCGATTTTATTCAAGTCGTCTGCGTTCGAATAACTTACGCCTCTATTGACCACGCGACGCCGCTCTTCAGGAAGCAAGCTCATCGTTGCGGCATACATCGTCTCAAATAAAATCGGGTCCCATGCCCCTTTAAAATATGACTCTTCCAGAAATCGCCTAACCGCGTTTTCCTCTTCGACACCTCGCGGCCCAGCCGCCATCGCCGCCGTCTCTTCCATGAGTGGGCCGAGCTTTTTCCTTACGGCGTCCGTGCCGCTTTCAATAGATCCTGATACCGGCACAATCCCGACAACACGCTCGGCGCCAAGATGCACCGCGGCATCCGCCGCAAGCGCGGCCCCGAAAGACCACCCGACGATGACGCTTTTCTCAATATTGAAATGATCAAGAACCGCTTCAAAATCGCGTGCGTGTGTCCATCGTCCACGATAGGCGTCCGGATCTTTTGGACGGTCCGACTTTCCATGACCGCGGAGATCGAGCGTGATTACCCTATAGTCGCCGGCAAACGCACGCACTTGCTCTCGCCAGACTTCACGCGATTGCGACCATCCGTGCACGAATACGAGCGCCGGTGCATTGGGCGCCCCGAAGCAATCGGCCGCAATTCCTACGCCGTCATGACCTTCGACCACCACATCAGTCTCGCATGATGAAGATTCTTTTATCGCTCGCTCGCTCGCACAAGCTTGTAGAAACACCGCGAGGACAGCCAAGGACGCGATTGCGGTAGCGCGCGTGAAACTAGTTTGTGAGCTGCCCATCATCACGTATCACCGCCGCCAATCGCTCAAAATTTCCCGCGCTGCATTGTGACCAGGCACAGCGGAAACGGCGCCGCCGGGATGCGTAGACGCCCCACATTGGTAGAGCCCCTTCAGAGGCGTGCGATAATCCGCATAACCTGGTGCGGGACGCATAAAAAACAATTGATCGAGCGCCATTTCGCCATGCTGCGTGTTCCCGCCTGGCATATTGATATCGTCCTCGATATCTTTCGGCAGAAACAATTTATAGTCGATAACGCTATCTGAAAACCCAGGCGCGAAGCGGTCCATGACGCCGTAAATGTTGCGTAGCAGATTTGGTTTCTCTTTTTCCCATGTCGAATTCGCAAGCTCGTAAGGCGTCACGCCCCCCTGAAATGTGATGATATGCTTGCCCGGCGGCGCCAGCGACGCATCATAATAGGTTGGCACAAGCGGCGACAGGAACGGCTCTGACGAATACCACCCGAACTTCGCTTCATCATAAGCGCGTTCAAGAAACTCCGGTGTCGGACAAATATGCGAATATGCCGGATATTTAACGCCGGTCTTTTCCTGCGAAAACCCTTTGTATTGCGGCAACCGGTCGATGGCGCACAGCAACTTAAAGCTCTTTCCGCGCGCCCGGTATCCATCGATCCAGCCCATGAACTCTTCGGGTAGTTTTTCACGGCGCACGATGCCGCCAAATGTAACTTTGGCATTGAGGTTAGAAACGATGCGGCTTGCGTGAATTTCTTCACCGCTTTCGAGGCGTACCCCATATGCGCGCCCGTCCCGCACAAGCACTTCCTCAACGCCGGCATTCGTACGGATCTCCATGCCATGGGCTTCACCGGCACGCGCGAGCGAATCCGCAACAGCGCCCATCCCGCCTTTAGCGAGGCTCATGCCGGTCTGACCAATCAGGTGCGCGACAAGATAAAACGCCGTCCCCGGCGAATATGGCCCGACATTGCCGCCAATGGTCGCCCAGAACATAAATTTCGCCCGAACGATATCGGTTTCGAACCATCGCGAGACATAATCATAGGCGCTCATCGATAGCGCTTGCAGAAGCGTATAAACTTCCTTCTCGGAGTTGCGCATTTTCCAAGCCATCCGCGCCGATTTGAAAAGGCCAACCGGATCACGCCGAAACGGATTAATGGGCGTTTCCATCTGAAGTTCGCGCAATAACTTTACGGTCGCCTGCAACCTTTCAAAGAAGTTTGGATAGTTGTCGGCGTCTTTCTTTGAAAATCGCGCAATCTGCTCATGAGTCTTTTTCGGGTCCTTCGAAAACACGATGCAATCGTCATCCGTCGGATTGCAGACGTCAGGCATTTGGAAATTTTCAAGTCCGAATTTGCGTAGCTCCAGTTCCTCGATCACCTTTGGATGCAAATGCCCCATGATGAAAGAATAAGTTGACGTCTGAAAGCCTGGGGAAAATTCTTCCGTAACCGACGCACCGCCGATATGCGGCTTCCGCTCAAGCACAAGTGTCTTCTTACCCGCTTTTGAGAGATAGGCGCCGCATGTCAGACCATTATGTCCGGCGCCAATAACAATCGCATCATATCCATTCGTCATGAATTGCCCTGATCCCTTCGCGCCGTCGCCGGCGTAATTTCAACTATCCCGCTGTCGCCATCGACCTTCACCCAATCGCCGGTCTTGATGACGTCAATTGGATTTTGATCGAGATCCGTTACCGCCGGGACACGCGTAACGACGGCGCCAAGCGCCATTTTTGTCGTCATGATGTTAAAGATCATCGCTTTAGGCGCCGCGCCGGCCAGGCGCACGGTTTGGAAATGGCTCGCCCAACCGGATGATCCTTTAGCGCCCGGAAAAACCAGCACCTTGTCTTTAAACGACTGTCCACGGAGTTCGTGGCGGACTTCCGTAATCTCTCCCGTTTGATTATCGATACCACCAAACCCGGAGATGGTCTGCGACGTCACCAGCGCTTCACCCTCCACAATGCCAGGGACAACACCGCGTCCTTTGAGGATAATGTTGCTCAACGCAGCCCTCCCGCCCATTTTCCCGTGAGCGCCGCCTCAACGCATTGCTCAGTCGATCCGAGCCATGTCTCAAACCCGTGTATTGCCGGGAGATAGTGAGCCTGCTTGCATGAGTCTGTCGCCGCAACCTTGACGCCTTTCGGGTAAACCTTACTCAAAGCAACACAGCTGTCAGTCATCAAATAACCACCGGCCTTCCGAATTATATCAGTATACCCCATTCTATCGGCAATCGCTCTTAGGGCGTTGGGCGTAAACATCCACAAATGAGTATTGAGCGAGAGTTTTTTTCCGTCGAGCAGGCTTGCAACGAGCTTGACCTGATCGAGGGATGCATGAGGGCATCCGAAAACGATGAGGTCTACATCGGGATCCTTGCCGGTTGAAAACCAGCCGTAAGCTTCTTCAAGTTCTTTACGCCCAAATACGATCTCTTCCTCACATGTCCTGCCGCTGAACGCCGCCTCAATGCTCGGTGCTTCCGGTGTGACGCCTGCGACGTGATACATCTCAATGCCGCCGGAACTCGCGGCGGCGGCGCCGAAATGTTTCAGGAAATCTGTATCTGGAACGTAGTCGATCCCATTGAGAGCCGGCACCTTCTCCTTGACCTTCTCACCAATAAAATAGCCGAGTAACCCCCACTCGAGCATGCTCTCAACTTTATACTCGACGTCAATCAGATGGGAGGCGCGCCTATGCTCCGGCGTGTGGAACCCCCAATAGGGAATTTTGCCAACAAGCGCCGCTGCGGCGGTGCTTTGCGCGCCCTCGACATTCGTTCGTGCACCAATCAATGAGTTGATGTAAATGACAGCAGAGGATTCCATCCATGCGCAGTGCTCGCCAAAAACCGGCACATGGCCTACCTGATAGGGCGTGCAAGTATTGCACATTTGATATCCGACTTTTCCGCAGAAATCGGACACATTGTCGACCAACGCTTTCGTGTCGCTGCTCACCCCCTGCACTTCCCAAAGGGTCGGGTCCATCGCCTCAATCAAGCGATATGTTTTTGTTTTCATCGGCGGAATTTCGAGAGTGACATCGCTATCAAGGTTTAAAAGCGAATAGACAGCGTTCATGTCCATACGCTTGTCTTCGGGCACGACATCGCGCCGACCAGGCAAGGAACCAACAACACCGCCGGCGACGCTGTTCGTATCGACCAGGCGTTCTGCGCCCAATGCACGGCCATAACGAACGATCAAATCCATCGCGTGCGCACGCGCTTCACCTTCCGCACCGTCCAACACCGCCTTTTCCTGATCGGTCAATTTCATACGTTCTTTGACCTTTTACGTCGCCGCATCACGTCGGCGCGCGGAAATATCCGCGATAATTTTGCGGTGACGCGCTGCGGAGAGTTTGAAAAAGGAAATCACGATCGCCGAAAGAAGAAACCCCACGGCCGGAAGAACAGCGAGGCTCAACCGAATGCCTTCGAGAGTTTCTTCCGTCTGCGTTTCACCCGACACGTAGCCAATGGCGGAAAGCAAAACTCCCAGCAACCCACCGCCAATCGCGAGCGACGTCTTATTGGCGAAGGACAAAACGCCAAACCCGATGGCCTCAGCCCGCCGACCGTCCTTCCATTCGCCATAGTCGATCGTGTCAGCGGCCATGGCGTAGAACGTCATCAAAACACCCATAATTCCGATGCCAGCGACGAAGTAGAAACCGCTGATAACCGCAACGCTTTTGGGATTTAGAATATAGAAACTAACGAGCGAGGCGGCAGCGATCATGGCGCCGGCTATCCAAACGAAACGCTTGCCTGTGCGAGCTGTAATGGCAGCCCAAATCATTGGCGCAATCACTCCGGCTAGCGAAATCGCCGAAAGCGCCCAACGCGCATCGGCGCGCGCATTCAGATTATACTGGAAGTGATAAACCGTCAGTTTGTTGAGGATAGTGTAACACCCGGTGAAAACGATGACGCCGAGAAATACCTTCACAAAGGCGCCGTTGCGCACGAGCAGCGACAACGCTTCAAATGGCGATGATGTTTCCGTATCACGACTCTCGCTAGCGGAAGAGGCGTCGGCGGCGCGCTCGCGCGTAATCGCGCCGCAAAGCGTTAGAGCCGAAGCAGCGCCGACCGCGAATAATGCAGCGACAAGAAAGAACCCTTTGCGATCGTCACCGCCCCCAAATGCATCAATGAGCGGAAGCCCGAAAAAGGCGACGACAAGAGACCCAAGCGCTATAAAAACAGTTTTGACGCCGGCTATGGAGGCCCGCTCATCTGCATCGAAAGAAAGCTGCGCGATCATCGCCGTATAGGGGATATAGACAACGGTGAACGCGGTCTTAAACAGGAGGTGCGCCCCCAGCGCATAGGCAAAAAGACCGACACCGGCGAGATCGGGGCGTATGAACATCAGGAGAAAGCACACTGCAAGCGGCGCCCCTCCAAACAGTATATAGGGGCGATAGCGGCCAAGTTTCGCCCGCGTGCGGCTCGCCATCCAACCCATCAGCGGATCGGTGACAGCATCCCACATGGTCGCTGCAAAGAAGATAGTTCCAGCCTGCGCCGGCGAAATACCGAAAACATCCGTATAATAATAAAATAGGTAAACGGCGACGGTCATGTGGGTCAACCACAAACCAGACATGCCGACGCCGTACCCAGCCTTTGCGCCAAACGTCATCGACGATGATACATCGCGAGAGCCGGTCATATCATGATGCCTCCGCCATCGACAATCAGCGACTGGCCGGAAACAAACGCACTATCATTTCCGGCAAAGAAGAGAACAGCGCCAATGAGGTCTTCCGGTTCTTGTGAACGCCCCAAGGCGCGACCACCCACAATAACTTTGTTGCGGTCCTGAATACCGTCTTTAGCTTGAACATTCTCACTCATGGTGAGCCCTGGGCAAACAGCATTCACACGAATGTTTCGATCTCCCAACTCAGCCGCCATGGCTTTTGTCATGGAGAGAACTGCGCCCTTCGACGCGTCATAGTGCACCAGTTCAGGGAACCCCTTAAAGATCCGATTGGTTGCGATATTGACGATGACGCCCCCGCCCTGTTTTTCCATATCCGGAATGACGGCCTTCGCGCATTGCCACACGCCGCGCACATTCACCGCCATGACCCGGTCCCATGTCTCATTGGAAATCTCCTCAAGCGGTTGCGGCGGCAGCGTTCCAAAAAGCGCTGCGTTGTTGACGAGAATATCGACAGGGCCGAACGCAGCGTTTGCCGCAGCAATCAACGACAGGATGGACGCATCATCCGTGATGTCAGTCTTTCGCGCGATCGCATTACCGCCAGCGCCAGTAATCTCTTGGACAACCTCAGTTCCGTCTAACACATCGGCGATCGCCACATTTGCGCCCGCCGATGCAAGCCCTTTTGCCAGGCGCGCGCCAATACCCTGGGCGGCGCCCGTTACAACTGCCGTCTTGCCCAAGAGATCACTCATTGTTTTCTTTTTCCTTTTCCCATTTGCGGGATGGGTGCGCGACCGTCGGACATCACCGTCGCCTTCGCCTCGCTATAAAAATCAAGACTCCAGCGGCCCCCTTCTCGATCAATACCCGAATGACCGAACCCACCGAACGGCGCATTGCGCTCGCGCAGCATAGGTGTGTTTATGAGCACCGTACCCGCGCGCAACCGGTCGCCGACCGTGACGGCTCTCTCCAGGCGCTCCGTCCACAGATAGGCCGCCAAACCGAAACGGGTGTCGTTTGCGATGTTGACGGCGTCTTCATCGTCTTCAAACGTCAGGAAAGTCGCAAAGGGACCGAAGATTTCTTCCTGGCAAATTCGCACGCCATTCGATTTCGCCAATGCGACCGTAGGATTGACGTAATAGCCATCGCCAATCCCGGTCGCCCGGTCGCCGCCAGTCAAAATCTCGCAACCGTCTTCAGACGCGCCTTCAGCAAAGGACAGAACGCGCGCCATTTGTTGCGCAGACGATTGCGGTCCTAACTCGGTATTTGGATCAAATGGACGGCCAACCTTGATCGACTGCCCCCGCGCAACAAAGTCAGCAATAAAGCGGTCCGCAATTTTTTTGTGCACAAGTATCCGCGACCCAGCGAGGCACGCCTGACCGTTGTTTGCGAATATCGCCAGTAACGACCCATCAAGCGCGCGATCATAATCGGCGTCCGCAAAAACGATGTTGGCCGATTTTCCACCGAGCTCCATCGTTACTTTCGCAAATCGCTTAGCCGCCTCCCGAGCGATAATCCGCCCTGCGTTTTCTCCGCCCGTAAAGGAGATGAGATCAATGTCGCTGCTCGCGGCCAGCGCCGCACCGGTGACAGCCCCTCGCCCATTGACAAGATGCAAAACGTCGGTAGGAACGCCGGCTTCATGCAGCAGCTCGACCAACCGAACCGTTCCAAGCGGACTTTGTTCGGACGGTTTAATGACACAGCTGTTTCCCATGGCCAGCGCAGCGGAGAGCTTTAGCGACGCCCCCATCACCGGAATATTCCACGGCGTAAATAGTCCGGCGACGCCGACGGCTTCCCGCGTTACAATCGTTTTCGCATTAGGTAATTGCTGAAAAACTTGGTCCGACGTATTCCCGATAAGATTGGCAAAATACCGGAACCATGCAGCGCCTGCGTGCGCCTGACCGACCATCGCTCCAAACAGCAATCCCGTCGATAGAGCGTCAAGGAGAGCTATCTCCTCTGCATGCGCATCAATGAAATCTGCGGCGCGATAAAGAACTGCCTGGCGTTTTTCAATTGACGTCCGGGACCAGGCGCCCGCTTCGAATGCGGCGCGTGCAGCGGCGGCCGCTGTTTCAACAGTACTGGCCTCAGCTTCCGCAAGGTGGCAAAAAGGCTTGCCATTATCTGGGTTCACAATCGGCAACCGATGTGCGCCGGCAACATCGACGCAATCGCCATTGACAATCGATCCCGATTTTTCCGGCACAGACGCCAGCGCTTTGTCTTCTAGCTCTTTAACCGTCGCCATAGGTCTCCACACATTGCCGCAGCAGCCATTTCGCCCGCGAACAAGAGCAAAAAGCAAGGATTAGACTTGCACCATGCACCGGCAAAGTTGTAAAGACAAGATGCGAAAGGCAGGATTTCTACGTCCTAAGCAACTCGCCAACGCAGATTGAATGCGCACGGCGCTTACGCCCCCGGCCAAAACGGGCGCGGGAAGCGGTGGCGCCATCACTTCAAGATGCAGAAAACATTGTTAAGAACCCCTTTGGAAAGGCGAAGATGCTGAACCTTGAAACCGCTGGACGTCACCACCCTTGATGCGGCCGGCGTCCAAAAGTTGTTTGTCGCTCAGGACGGAACATCTCCTCTGCAATTCCAGATCGCTCATGGCAAGACGTTTGGCTGTTTCGGCGTCGGCTCGCGTGCAATTTTCAAACACGTACAACAGCATCCTACTTTGTCGGCGCGGTCAACGCAGCTACAAACACAAAGCTTAAGAGCAACAGGAAACACTAACCCGGTTTCGCACCGGGACTATACAAAACCCGAACATCATTCAGCGCATGCTTGGGTGGAAAAAAACTTCAGAAACATTGCGACAAGATACGACGATCCCATCGGAAGCTACTTTGCCGCTGCCCAGCCAACCGCAATCATTTGCTGTTGGTTATGAGGCCGGAGTCTAAGAAGTCGTATGCAATTTTCCTTTCCTCACACTCTCGGAGTTACGTTTCTACACCATCCTGATCAACGGCTCGAAATTAAGTAGTTTAAGACAAACAACCTTCAACTGGAATGCGTCCTAAATAGTGGTCCGCTGAAACAGTTGGTTTCGGCTTCCTCTAAGGAGCTGAAGAATGGGTAAGAGAGCCAAACCTGAAAAGATCATTGCAAAGCTGCGTGAAGTCGACGCTCGTTTGAGCCGCAGCGAAACGACGGGCCACGCTATTCGGGCAATCGGGATAACGGAGCAGACGTATCATCGCTGGCGTAAAGAGTATGACTACATGAGCGTTGATCAGGCCAAGCGCCTTAAGGAGCTTGAGAAAGAGAACCGGCGCCTGCGCCGCGCGGTGTCGGAGTTGACCATCGGCAACCAAATCCTGGCGGAAGCTGCAAAGGGAAGCTTCTAGGCCCTTCGCTTCGCCTTACCTGTGTTGGCCGGGTTGTCAAAGAGTTTGGCGCGTCAGAGCGCCAGGTTTGCCGGGTTCGCGGTCAGCATCGTTCAACACAGCGGAAAAAGCCATACGGCCGTCAAGGCGAGACAGAGCTAACGAAAGCTATTATTCGCCTTACTGAGCAATATGGCTGCTATGGATATCGCCGTATCTCGGCTATTTCTCGTCATCAATCGCGAGACTGGCAACTTCCCCTGTCGGATCAAGCCAACTTATAGGATCAGTTCCGACATAGGCGTAGAGGTTCATCTGGTCCTCATAGCCGATGGGGTCTGTTTGTAAGAACCTCCCTGTTTCCGGATCGTAGTAACGGGCTTTATAATAGTACAAGCCTGTTTCCGGGTCGAGTTTCTGGCCCGTGAAGCGGAAGGGAAAGCCGGCCGTTCCTTCCGCGCCGCTGATCCCGTAAGGAGAATAGGTGAATTTGCCGCCGCTTGGAACGACGCCGCTATCGTCGCTGATCGCCACCACGGAACCCAGACGGTTCTGATGCGCCCAGGTCTCGCAACCCGAAGAACAGCCCGCGCCCGCATAGTCGATCATCAGAAACGGTTCGTCCACGGAGCCCGGCAGGCGGAGGTAGCGACGCAGCAGCGTCGAGCCGTTATACTCCGCGTTCGGAGACTGCGTTTGCTCCGCAAACGGTTCTCCTCACCCTGATCCGCCGCAAAGGCCGTATCCGCATTGTCGAGATAACCGAGACCGCCCATATAGTAAAACTCGGTCGTCGCCCCGGCCGCTGTCTTCTGCCGGCGCGAGCCGTCAGCGTGGTAGCGATAGGACGCGACGCCCGTCACGGTCCGCAGCACGTTCTCGGCGTCATAGATGAAACTGCGCCCATGGTGATCGCTCGTGACATTGCCATTGCCGTCATGGGAGATCGGAACGCCTTTAACGCTTGTGTACTGATTAAGGCCATTCACCTGATAGATATCCGCCACTGCAAGGTGGCCACTGTGTTGTCGCTCATATGGATAGCACTACGAGTTTCACAAAGCGTTTCGTCGCCATCCGCAAGGAACGCAAGATAACACACGCTCAAATGGACAAGCTGAACGGCGCACACCTGCCGCAGGTCAAGCGCTACGAACAGAGTGACGGGGAGCCGCCCATGGGCGTCATTCGTAAGTTTGCGAGAAGCCTCAATGTGACGGCTGTCGAACTCATTTTCGACGATTACGAGCGCGGACCGGAAGGGGATTTCCGTTACGAGTTCAACGCTATGCGCCAGTTCGACGACGAGAGCAAAGAGACCAGCCGGCAGTTCCTGCACGTCTTCATCCAGCAGTACCAGAGCAAAATGCTCAGTCAGCGCAGCAAAAAATCTGCTTAAAGAAAGGCTACTCACCAGAGCTAAAACACAGTCTCGCTTTATAACGCCTACGGGATTCGAACTGGAGAGAATGACCAGACGATCCTTACAACGCTGCCTTCACTAATTTCTAAAGAGACACTGCCGTCTTTGCCGAGTCGTCTCAGTCGAAACCGGGCAATCTCATGTGAATCTGAAGAGCAAGCAAAAACGACACCCCTATTTTCAGAGCATGAGAACACACCGCGTGAACTAAACCCATCTTCCACTAAAATATCTTTAGCTGCAGAGTAGTCGTCACCAATATTGATGCCAAATTTCTCGCCGGAAACGATATTCCCATACCAATGCTTATCCGTTCCCTCGGGTATCGGGCTAGGCCGCGGTGCGCATCCCATAACCATTAAACCAATCATTATTCCGGCTACTGCCCGACAGATAATTCTGCGAAAATTTGCAAAAGACAGTTCTCTTGTCGCATACATTTTTTGTTGTTCCATTCATACGAAAATTCCAGATCCCCGTCTCTTTTTCCAGCGGTCTGGCCTTCAAAAAACATCATTCTCGATCTTCAATTTCAATCGGATCGCGCCATCCTGGTGTTCTTGCCGGCGGATTGATATCTCTACTCGCACCTTCCTGTGCACCATTCACAACGCCGGCGGCGGCGCAGTTACTATTGCAGCCTTCGCCAGGCATGATCCGCGGAAATACCTGATATGGTGTGTCGCCAGGCTGGTCACGAGTCCCAAGTTGCTCATCTATGGCGTCACCCGCAGCAATAACATCTTCGTCAGCGATACCCATATCCGTCAAACTAACCACCCTTACATCATCTCGCGTGGCTCGATCTTGCCATGCTTCAGCATCATCGCCACCGGTATCACTATCTGGGTCACCATCACCAACCGCTACTAGTTGTCCAGGGTTCCTCAATTCACCCTCATTTTGAGGTCCGTATGAATATCGCCGATCAACATTCCCATCATCGTCTGTGACCACAACAAAAGCATGCCGACCGTTGCCAGGTGTTCGTCGAAATACTACGAATGAATCTTCGCCGCTCGGATCAAACTTATTCACCGGATCATTTCCGACATAGGCGTAGAGGTTCATCTGGTCCTCGTAGCCAATCGGGTCTGTTTGAAGGAACCTCCCTGTTTCCGGGTCGTAGTAGCGGGCTTTATAGTAGTACAAACCTGTTTCGGGGTCGAGCTTCTGGCCCGTGAAGCGGAACGGAAAGCCCGCCGTTCCTTCCGCGCCGCTAATCCCGTAGGGGGAATAGGTGAACTTGCCGCCGTTTGGAACGACACCGCTATCGTCGCTGATCGCCACCACAGAACCCAGGCGGTTCTGATGCGCCCAGGTCTCGCAGCCCGAAGAACAGCCCGCGCCCGTATAGTCGATCATCAGAAACGGTTCGTCCACGGAGCCCGGCAGACGGAGGTAACGGCGCAGCAGCGTCGAGCCGTTATACTCCGCAATTTCCTGATCCGCCGCAAAGGCCGTATCCGCATCGTCGAGATAACCAAGACCGCCCATATAGTAAAACTCGGTCGTCGACCCGGCCGCCGTTTTCTGCCGGCGCGTGCCGTCGGCGTGATAGCGATAGCTCGCGACGCCGGTCACGGTCCGCAGCACGTTCTCCGCGTCATAGGTGAAACTGCGCCCCTGGTGATCGCTCGTGACATTGCCGTTGCCGTCATGGGAGATCGGAACGCCCTTAACGCTTGTATACTGATTAAGACCGTTCACCTCATACGCATCGGTTGACGAGGCGCCCAGCCGCCAGTGCAACGAGGCATCCGACACGGTTTCGTTCAACACCTGACCGACGCCGTTGTAGGTGAAGGTGTAATCTGCGGCGGCAGCCCCGGCGAACGCCCAGTCATGGGAGGTCAGATCGCCGCGGTCAGAGTAGCCGTAAGCCGCAGACGTCCCATTGTCATACGTCACCGACTGACGCCGCGACAGCGGATCGTAAGCGACTGTCGCCAGCACCCGTGCGCCGTCCTTCGCGTGGGTGACGCGGTTGTTCGCATCCCACTCATAATCGATATCGAACCCGTCCGGCCAGGTGAGTTTGGTCAGATTGTTCGCCTTATCCCAGTCGTAGGATACAGTGACTGCGCCATAGCTTTGCGAAGTGACACGGCCAATATCGTCATACGCCGTCGTCGTCGTTTGTCCGTCATGGGTCGCGGTCAAGACGTTGCCGAAAGCGTCATAGGTAAACGCGTGAGAGACCGTGCGCCCATTTGAGGAATGGGTTGGCGCGCCGGGAACCCGGCGATCCACAAGTTGACCGAGCGCGTCGTGCGTATAATTGATGACATCGCCGCGGCGGGTCTTCTTCGAGACCAGCAACCCCAGCCCGTTATAGGTTGACTGCTCGAAATCGGTCGTTGAATGCTGCCCGGTCTGCGTCTTCGACGGGAAATAGGTATGGGTCAGCCGATCGAGCGCGTCGTAGTCGTACTTCGTGACATTGCCGTTGGCGTCCGTCACCGTATCGAGCTGGCCCGTCGCCGTGTAGCTGGCAAGGCGATAGCATTGCTGCAGGTAGTTCGCCGCCGGATCGTAGGCCGTGCGCATCGCCGCACAGTCCAAAGTCGCGCCGGTTCCATCATTGCCGCCCGTCCAGGCCCGGATGGTTTTTACCGGTCGATTGAGCCCATCATAGACGGTGCGCGTCTTGCGGCCGGCGCCGTCGATCGCGACAATCGGCCGGTTCGCAGCGTCATAATATGTATACGAAACATAATTATCCGGATCCGTCACGGTAAACGGCCGCAGCGAGGCGTCGTAGACGGTCGTCGTAACCGCCGTGCCTTGGGTCTGCGTCAGGACATTGCCGAAATTATCATATATAAAGGCGATATCGGCGCCGAGAGGCGCATCCACAAGCGCTGTGACGGGTAGATCCCACAGGCTCGTGTTCTCCGCAGGCTGCGCGGCGGGGTCAGCGGGCATATGCGCGCCCCAGCCGTCATACGTTGTCGTCGTCGCATTACCGCGGGGGTCTGTTACGCGAACGCGATAACCCGACAGGTAGTCCGTAGACGTTGTGGCGAGCGGCGCCACGTTCTGCGCCGTTCCCGTTATGCGCCCGAGGGCGTCATAGGCAGTCGAGACGCCATGAGGCGCGGTCGCGCTCGATGAAGGGAACGAACGAAAGGTTTGACGTCCCAGGATGTCGAAGACGCTACGACTGTACCGGGCCGACCCGGCGATCGACGTGTCTTCAGTTTTTTCCAGCGTCACGCGCAAGAGCGCATCGTGAGAGGCCGTGGCTTTGAAGTTCCCTTGCGTCGTGGTCTGTGTGACGCCGCCGGAATAGGCGTAGGACAAAACCGTGTCCGTCGCCGGGCCATTCGTTTTCGGCGGGACGATTTTCTCAAGCCAGCCAGCGCCATTGTATTCATAGCCCGTTGTATCGCCCGCGCCATTGGTGACGCTCGTGATCCAGCCATTGTCGTCAACCGCGCGTGCGAGAACAACGCTGTTGGGAAGCGTCAGCTGTCTGGCGACGCCGCGCTTATAGTCGTTCAGCAGATACCGGTTATCGAGCGCGTCATCGACCCAGGCGATGGCGCCGGCCTGCGCGCCGGTTGAATGGTAGCCGAATTGCCGCTGCATGACGCCAAACTGCTTCCACTCCGTCGCCCGGCCAAGGCTATCATAGGTGAAATCGTCAAACTCCTTGCCATTGCGCGTCACGACATCCGGTAACGCGAGCACCCATTTCGTTTTGTTGTGCTCATAGGTCGTCGCGACGGTACGCGATCCGGCGGCCGTAGAACTTGTATGCATGACAAGTGTCGGCGCGCCCCAGCTGTAGGTCGGCGAAGAGAACGTGGAATCATATTGATTGACAGTTTTGAACCAGTCGCCGTCACGCGTAACCTCAACTTCCGCAGTGCGTGACGGATTGTCAGCTGACTGGTTGGTAACCGTAATCGTGGCGAAAGACGTACCGACGGCTGCTTCTTCAAGATACGTGTATGTGGTCTCCTGCTTCAACACGCCGCCACTCGCGGCGCCTTCATAGACGGACATTTTCGCCAGCTTGCCGCCATATCGCAGGCCGCTGACGCCTTCCGGCCAGAAATGCTCATAAACCGTGTCATCGTCGAATGGATCGGTCACGATTGTTTGGTTCGTATGCTGCGTGAACGGCGTAGACGTATGATCCTCACAATTGCTGTTCGGACCGCTCGTCAGGCAATCCTGCTCATAAGCATATGTCCATTCAGACGGCTCAATACCGGGACCGCTGAGCGTTTTCTTCATCACGGACATCGTGTCCATGGTCTGAGCCACAAACTTCGGCGGCGGCGGCGGGCCGGGAGGGTTCGGCTCAAAGTTCCCGCCGCAGCCCTGCACAGTTTGCTCATGGGCTTGCGGCATGCGTGTTTTTACATCGCGCCCGATCCGGTGCTCTCTTTCGAAAAGCCTGAACGATCCTTGCGCGCCATACGGATGAGTGATGCTTACCGTATATGGAAATGGATTGTCGCAGTCCGCGCCCGGCCAGCCTTCATGAAGCATGTCGTCCAGGTTGAAAGACCATTGCCGATTGTCCGGCAGCGTGACGCTTCTGAGGACCTGACCGGTATAGGCCGGCGTACCCGAGATCCATATTGGCTCATCGTCGACAGTGCTTTGCTGATAGGCGTAATCCCACACACGCCCGTTCGCGGTAACCGTGTCGATCAGATGCGACGATCCGTTGTACGCGAACGTAATCTCGCGGCCGTCATTGGCATGAATGCGCGTCAGGCGGCCCAACGTGTCATAAACATAGCGCACCCAGTTGCCATCGACGTCGGTAACCTCCGTCGCTCGTAGCTCAAACTTTTTCCTCTGGATAACAGCGCCCGATGAGGTCAACAGCCCCATAGGCTTGTGGTCATAGGCGACCAGCCGGTCAAACCGGTATTTGTCGCCATTGGGCGCAAAGGCTTCAAAGCCTTCCCCGCCGCCATTGCTGGCGCCGATATTGGGAATACACTTCAAATACCAGCCTTCGGTTGTGACGTAATCCGCATCAGTCGGCCACTGCGCATTCGAAGGCTTATCGTTCCGTAGGATCAACTGCGAGCCGCCGTCGCCGGCCATCATAGAAACGCCGTGGGAGTATTCCTTCGCAATGAAAAATGAGGTGCTGAACGGAATGTTCGGGTGCGTCGTCAGAGTATCTCCCGTACACCGCGCTGCCGGCCAACCATTCGCGGCGCCCACCAACGTGCTAATCTTGGGAACCAGGATCTGCCAGTCCGCAAACTCCACATTGACGTTTTCCGCATAGTGGTAGCCCTGCGATTTTCGCCGACGAACCGCGACTTCCAGGTCGGAGTTACCGGGAATGACAACATCCGTATGCTCAAAGACGAGGCCGCCCGTATGCGGATCGATTTTATCGCCGAGCAAATCAGGCCCGTACGTCTGCAAACGCCCTTCAATGGCGACGCGCTTTTCCCACTCCTCAATCGGCAGTGGGTCTGTTTGGGCGTTGGCCGCCACAAGCCCGACGCTCGACGCTGCGCAGGCAAGCGCTCCGGCGAGCTTTACCGCCCATCCAGACCTTTTTTCCATAAACGTCCACGCTGCCGTCACCTTTGTTTCTCTCCCCTTCAAGTGTATTTGCCGCCGGGCTTGTTCACGTTCTGACAGCTCTCGTCCCTTCAACAAATTCCAGCTTCTTCGTACATGGCTCAACATGGCGCGCCTCCACACATGAGTTCGTTGAAAATGGTCCCGACGCCCTGGCTGACGAAAAACTGATCCCCGCTGCTCGAAGCCGTTCCAAGCGCATTGCCGCGCCACCCCCGGTCATTGAAGGCGCGCACATCAGTACGTCCGCCGGCAGTCGGATCGCCGATGGAAATATCCGCAGCCCCCGAAAGCAGCACCTTCCCCGATACAAGATCGACACCCCGCACATCGACGCGCGATCTCTCCGGCAGAGGATCGAGCGTTTGCTGCGCATCAGCGCCGATAGAGCTCCTCACGGACAGCAACGTCACGATAATTCCTGCAATTGCCTTCCGGTTCATAATTGCTCTCTCTACGGAATTACATTCCTTCGTTAAAGGCGACGATGTTCTGTCAGTACCGCCACGACCGAAGCACATTTTCGCTGCATAAAATTTCATGGTCATCATACGCCCCCTTAGCACTCCACATCGTCACAGGTTTGTCCACCATCTATGATCCTACCGATGGCGACACCGTTGGTTGGAGAAATTCTAGTTGGCTGCGGACCTGTCGGCTTCGGATCAAAAAGCCGGACCCTCAAAGACTCTTCACTCTCGCCTAGTTGATCATCTATTGTCTCTATAGTGATGAACCTCTCTCGAGCGGAACTGGTAAAGCTGAGGTCCGTTTGTGACTTTGTTATATAGTCCTGCGATGCAGTAGCCGGAAAAGGTCCAGTTCCATCCTCGGTGGTGTAGGATATCCGATGGGTCCCTCTCGTTTCTCCAGTCATCGTGATTTTAAAAACTAAATTATATCCCTCTATCACGCTCGGCGCGTCGCTTATTGAGAAAACCGGCCCGTTGTCGTTATCAATGATTCCCACTCTTGCACTTGCCGTTGCAATCTCGCCGCCAGTTGAAACGCCAGTCAAATAAAGGTCGAAGCTCTCATTATTTTCCCATACATTATCGTCTTCCAGGATTACAGAAACGACCTGAGAAGAAGGTCCGCCCGGGTCAAACCTTAACCTGTCACTTTTGGCGTTGTAGTCTTCTGCTCCCACGCTCGTCGCGGAATTATCCCGCGTTTCATAATCAACGAAAACTGTTTGTGTCAGTGTTCCGGTATACGAGACCGTAAAGAAAGCTTGTCCCCAATCTTCACGTCTATTGCCATTCGACGTCACAGAAAACCTGACCGGCTCGGCTGCCGTGCCGTCAAGAATTGTTCCAGTCGCACGGCTTTGGGCGTTATCGATCGTGGCATCATTGGTCGCTGAAACAAGATCAACGTAGAAGTACTGTGAACCCTCGACATCATCATCCGGTGTCGCGCGAACTCTGATAGATAGTTCATCAACACCTGCAGCGAATGGTACCGACTGATTGGTGACGCTGGCGTAGTCCGCAGCGTTTGCTGTACCGGGGACAGTCGAATATCGAACGCTGTGGATGCCTTCGGTTGCGCCTGATTTCCTGATGTTGAAGATTAAATCCTGCCCCTCCGTGCCCGACGCAGCGCTCTGGATAGAAAATTCCGGTCCCGGATCATCATTAAGAATCGTTCCTCTTTCGCTCGCTTTCGCGATAATGGCCCCGGGGGAGACATTCGTGATGCGCAGGTCAATTTGCTGATCATACTCCCAAACAGTGTCCGGTGTCGTTGCTACCCGCACCTCTTCAACGTCGGGGCCGCCGACGGTGAATGTTCTCGTCTCCGACACATAAGTGTAATCGCCAGTATTCGCATTGGCGACCGGACTAGTCTCGAACGAAACATTATAGTCCTGCGAGGGCGCGCCGGTTCGGCGTATTATGAATACAAGGTCCTGCCCTTCCGGCACGGCTGGGCCCACACCTGCGGAAGGTCCCTCAACCGAGAAGGAAACACCATCCGTAGACGCTGAAACGGTTTTTCGGTTGCCCGCGGCGTCATAGTCGAAACTGACGATCTCGCCGCCATCATAAACCGTGTCTGTAAGTCGGCCTAAGGTGTCGTAAGTGTATCCAATGCTGCTCGCGCCGCCTAGCGCAGCTGCATCGCGAATCACTCCGGTCGCGACCTTGTTGCTCTGATCCAGAACAGTATTAGGATCCTGCACAGGTAGGATGCCCGTAAGTCTCACCTCAAGCGTTTCATCACCAACATCCGAATTCTCTTCAATCTGCAGGTATATTTTTCCGCTGGTTTGACCATCGGTAAACGACAAATTACCGCTTAAACTATCAGTGTAGTCACCATCAGTGATGTTATCGCCGCGGATAATATAAGTAACTGTATGCGCGCCGGATGTGTTGCGAGTCCGAGCAACTGTAAACTCCATGGTTCCACCTTCGTCGACTACGGCGGGACCGGTGTTTTCAATCGAGTATAGCGGCGCTGTTGGTGTTGGCCCGCCAGTATCGCCATCTCTTATCTGCGCTGAGGCCTGTTTGTTGCTCTGGCTGATGGAGGCGTTTGCGTCGGGCTTGACCGTGAAGTCCGTCAGCTCCACCGTTAGCGTTTCGTCGCTCTCA
>JBCDAD010000002.1:0-64144 GCA_039186325.1 Pseudomonadota bacterium
GGGAGGATGGATGCATTGTCGCTGATCAGGTGAAATCGCAAATAATCCTTCCACGTCGCAACCGGCGTTTCGGCGAACAGCGCCGCCAGTTTTTGTAAGGCGTCGTCCTCACGGAAAATGATTTCTGTTTCACCGCCAAGGCCGGCCGTCTCCAGGATGACAGACCAGGGGGCGCCTGGCGCATAACTCTCTAAGTCTGCGACGTTTTTGAGGTTATACGTAAGATCGCGGTTTCGGCGTTTTGCCGGCGCCCAGTGAATCTCCGCTATCGCGGTTTCGAGATCAAATATCGTATCAGCTTTTTCCGCCGCGCCTTCGTCGCCGGCCAGCGTCAATATCTCTGCAATATAATCTTTGTACTGCGTGCGTTTGTCGGCGAATTTTTCCTCCAGGTAATAGTCGCGGTTTGGCAAACCGAGACCCGACTGTGTCACATAAGCAATATATCGGTCCGTATTTTTTGAATCGATATCGACCCAGGCGCCGATAAAGGATTGCAGACCAAGGTCCGGCGTCGCCATAAGGCGCGCAACATCCTCATGGGTCTGGAGGGCGTCAATCGCGCTAAGGTCCGCCTCAATGGGGCTTAGTCCTGCCGCATTGATCGCGTCCACGTCCAAAAAGCTTGCGAAGAAATCGCCAATTTTTTGTTCCACCGACCCCGGCGCGTTACTTCCATCGGCGGCCTGTTCGATGATCTCACGGACCTGTTCTTCGGAGCGTTCAAAAAGAACCGTAAACGAACCATAATTGGAAAACTCATCCGGGATTTCAAATGTATCCAGCCATTTTCCATTGACGTAGCGATAAAAATCATCGCCGGGCAAAACGCTTGGCTCCAGATCGCCGAGTTCAATGCCCCACGCGCCAAGTTCCGGCGCCGTCATCGCGGCGGCGCTTTCGGCGGTTCTGGTTTCTGTTTCATGAGACCCGGCCGGTTCCGTTGATCGTTCGCCGGAACACCCAGTCAATAACGCCGCCGCCGCTACGCTGGCGAAAAATCCTTTTTGCACGGTTACGCTCTCCTTTTGTACCAATCTGGGCGACAGCCCTCTTATTAACCCTTCGGGCTGGTTGTAGGTTTGTCTGCGAGTTGGGGCAAGCGGCGGTCGGTGCTGGCGCGGTGATAACTAACCATCTGAAAAACATATCATATTTCCGTTTCTAATAGGCGCCAGTCGAAGTGCGCATCCGTCACGCACGGGATTTGCATCATTGATCGCAACGTAAATCCTTCTGCGAAATTTTGATTGATCATGTTTAATAGATTCAGGTCCTCCAATAGCGGCAATGTCGCAATGATGTTCGGCGTACTTATCATTCCGATGCTGGCCGGCGCCGGAATCGGGATCGACATGATGCGCGCATCTGAAATGCGGTCCGAGCTTGCGGAAGCAGCGGATTCTGGATTGCTCGCGGCTGTTCGCGCCAAACAACTGCAAAAGTCCCTGACGGACGCCAAGGCGCAGGAAATTGCGCGCCGATATTTTGACGCCAATGGCTCAGACTCAAGCGATGTCGTCATCACGGATTTTGCGTTCACGGAAGATACTTTGCTGGAGGTCTACCGCCTGTCGATTTCCGGATCGATCAAAACAACTTTGATGGGCGCCGTCGGTCGCGATACTGTGCCGATTAATATTGTCTCCGAAGCCCAGATCACACCGCCGCGTGACCTGGAGGTCGCGCTCGTGCTCGACAATACGTATTCGATGGTCGGCAAAAAACTGGACGATTTAAAAGATGCAGCCGATGATCTGGTCGAATCGTTAATGCTGAGCGGTTCGGAAAATGTGAAAATCGGTCTTGTGCCGTTCTCCCAATATGTAAACGTCGGCCTGGGTAACCGTGACGAAGCCTGGATTGATGTGCCGGACGATTACACCACCGTTAAAAAGAACGTTTGCAGCAAAACCTATCCGAACAAGAAAAAGAGCAATTGCAAAACGATTACGACCACATGCTCAAAAACGCGCGATGGCGTCACGACGACATGGACGTGCAAGAAAACAAAATGCGATGTCGATAAAGGTGATCCGGTTGTCGCCTGTAAGGACAAAACCAAAAAGTTTAAATGGCAGGGATGCGTTGGTTCGCGTGACGAGCCTTACAATGTCGAAGACGCGTTATACTCAACGTTTCCGGTCCCGGGCCTTTTGAATATTTCCTGTGCGCAGGAAATTGCGCCTCTGACGTCCAGCAAATCTGCGATTAAGTCAAAGATACAGGCTATGGCCGTCCAAGGGGATCAAACCTATATCCCGGGTGGACTGACATGGGGTTACCGCGTCCTGTCCAATGCAGCGCCGTATAGCGAAGGCGTAACCTATGCGGAAATGAATGACCAAAACTCGGTCAAAGCGCTCGTTTTAATGACGGACGGCGTCAATACGCGGTCGGCGAATTTTCCTTATCACAACAAAAAGTCCGGATCGGACGCAAACGATACGTTGGAAGAGTTGTGCGACGAAATTAAGGGTAGCGGCATCCGCGTGTTTTCAATCGCTTTCGAAATCAGCGACAGCAAAGTGCGCGATCTTATCGAAGGGTGCGCCAGCGCGCCGGGAGACTATTTCAACGCGACCGACGGCGTTGCGCTTGCCCAGGCGTTCGAAGCAATCGGATTAAGCCTCACCGAATTGGCTCTGGTGAAGTAGATCGTATCAAATCCCGATCTCAGATTTCTCAATTTGGGACAAGAGCGCAACATGCGGGGATTGCTCTTCGTCAATTAAACAAATCTTAGCCGCATCCCGATAAAAGTTTAAGGATTGGCAAATCTACCGGGGGCGGGAGAGGGCGAATGCATCGGCGAGAGACGTCGCGAGGCGGAATTGTTGCAAATCAAAGCGGCAATGTCGCTATGATGTTCGGTTTGTTTATTATTCCAATGCTGGTTGGCGCAGGGATCGGAATCGATATGTTCCGTGCGCACCAACATCGTTCGTCTTTAACTGAGGCCGCGGACGCCGGACTGCTGGCGGCGGCGCGGGCGAGAACGATCGACGGCGATCTTACATTGGCCGCGGCGAAAGAAATCGCACGGCGATATTTTGACGCCAATGGCGGCGCGGCGGCGGGCGTATCGATTGATGATTTTCAATTCTATATTGATGACGCCACCAATACCTATCGACTGGCGATTGACGGGTCCGTCGAGACGACGTTGCTGAAGATCACCGGCCGCGACAGCATGGCGCTGGATATCAATTCCGAAGCCAAGATCGCGCCGCCGCGGGCGCTTGAAGTTGTGATGGTCCTTGATAACACCTATTCGATGACCGGCGCGAAATTGGCGGATTTGAAAACGTCTGCAACGAATCTCGTCAATACACTGATGACAGATGGCGGAACGAATGTGAAAATAGGGCTCGTCCCCTTTTCGCAATATGTCAACGTCGGTGTTTCAAATCGTGATGAGCCATGGATCAGCGTGCCCGCGGATTATTCTGTGGTGAACGCAAACGTATGCCGGGATACTTATCCGGACAAAGTGACGTCGAATTGCGTTACAACTGACAATACATGTTATCGTGATGGCGTCGCCTATACGTGCTCCAGCACTGATTGTGATGTGGATTGGGGCGACCCCGTGGAAGTCTGTGAAGACCAGACGGACACTTTCACGTTTCGCGGATGCGTAGGCTCGCGAAACGATCCGCTTGATGCGGAAGACGCCGATTATGCGACGGATCCGGTTCCAGGCCTGATGAATGCCTGGTGCACCCGTGAGATTACGCCGCTCACAGACACGAAGGCAACAATTCTGAACGAGATCAATGCGATGTCCGTGCAAGGATCGCACACCTATGTGCCGACAGGTTTGCTTTGGGGGTACAGGACGATTTCAAGCATTGCGCCATATGCTGACGGTATGGACTACGCGACCATGAATGACGATGGCGGTGTAAAAGCGTTGATCCTGATGACCGATGGGGAGAATACGCGCTCGGCGTCCTATCCGCAGCACAATGGCGGTTCGTCGTCGGTCGCGAATGACAAATTGTTGGACATCTGCAGCGAAGTGAAATCCGGCGGCATTCAACTCTTCACAATATCATTCGATGTGACAGACACTGACCTGCAAACACTGATGCTGGACTGCGCATCGTCAGCGGGCCACAATTTCAATGCGTCGGACGGCGCGCAATTAAGCGCTGCCTTTGGAGCGATCGGTTCCAGCCTTTACGAATTGGCGCTGACGAAATAAGCGCACAACAGTTGAAGGTCCCGCGCAATTACGCCATCCTCTTGCCGTTTTCTGGAGGATTAGCGGATGGATTTAAGCGCGGCGATACGGACGATTCCCGATTATCCAAAGCCCGGTGTCATGTTTCGCGACATCACCACGCTTTTGACAGATGCACGGGCGTTCCGTCGGTCCATTGATGAGTTGGTTCAGCCTTTGGCCGGCGCCAAAATTGACAAGGTGGCAGGCATTGAGGCGCGGGGATTTATTCTTGGCGGCGCCATCGCCCATCAACTCAGCGTCGGCTTTATCCCGATCCGCAAGAAAGGAAAGCTGCCGCACGAGACGATCGGTGAGACCTACGAACTGGAATATGGCGTCGATGAAGTTGAGATACATGTTGACGCAATTGAAGCGAACGAAAAGATCCTCCTCGTGGACGACCTTATCGCGACCGGCGGGACGGCGATGGCGGCGGCGCGGCTTATCGAGCGCGCGGGCGGTGAAATCGCGTTATGCTCTTTTATCATTGACTTGCCGGATTTGGGCGGGGCTGAGAAATTACGCAGCGCCGGGTATTCAGTCGTTTCGTTGATGGCGTTCCCGGGCCACTGAGAAAAAATCAATTGAGATCATCAGGTCGAGCCTCCCATGCCAAATAATCTCGCTGGCGCAGGCGATGTTTTTGAAAGTCGTATCGCGACCACTGAGGACATACCTGACATTGTTGCGTTGATGGGCCTTGCTATCGAGCAGAATATGCGGGCGTTTTTGAGCCCTGCGGAAATCACTGCGGCGAAAGAAACAATGGGCGTCGACCAGACGCTGATCGATGATGGCACATATTTTCTGATCGAAACCCGAGAGGGGGCCCGGCGAATTCTTGTTGGTTGCGGCGGTTGGGGAAAGCGGCGAACGCTCTATGGCGGCGACCATACGAAGGGGCGAGACGACGCATTGGCAGATCCAAAAACAGACGCAGCCCGAATCCGTGCGATGTATACCCATCCCGCATGGACCCGGCGCGGTATTGGATCTTTGTTGTTGGAATTAGGTGAGAACGCCGCGCGCGAGGCCGGGTTTTCCACAATAGAGCTGGGCTCCACGGTTCCCGGTGAACCGCTTTATCAGGCTCGGGGATATGTGGAGTTCGACCGCGAAGCTCATATCGGCGCGAATGGCGAACAAAACATCGTCATCCATATGCGCAAGCGGTTATAATCACCCTTTTTGCTGCGCGGGCGTCTTGCGGATTTTGGCAGATTGCGCAGGGCGATAAAGCTCGCTACAGACAAGCGCTGTTCTTCAGGAAGGATGTTGGTTCGTCGTGGCCAATGACGAAAGCGCAATACGCGAAGTTGATCAGGAGCTTGCCGAAGAGCGCCAATGGGCGCTCTTCCGCAAAAATGGACCGATAGTCATTGGCGGCGCCGTCGCCATATTGGCCGTCGTAGCCGGCACGCAGCTATGGAACGCCCGCCAGGCGGCGACTTCCGATCGCCAGGCGCTTGAATTTAAAAATGCGATCGAATTACTGGCGGAAGAACCGGATAACGGACGTTCGGCGCTGGACGCCATCGCCGAAGAAGGCGGGACGGGGTATGCGGCGCTGGCGCAGATGCAATCGGCCGCCGCTCTGGCGCGCAATGGCGATCGATTGAGCGCGATCGAAGCGTTTGCCGCTTTGTCGGAGGATCGCAACGCGCCGGAGCGCGTCCGAGAATTAGCGCGCTTGCGCGCGGGCTATTTGTCTCTGGCTGATGGGCGCGCCGCTGTCCTGGATATCCTGGGCGGCTTGCCGGAAGAAAGTTCGGCAAACGGTTATTTTGCAAAAGAAATTGTTGCTTTATCTCAGCTTCAAGACAAAGAATTCGATGCAGCGATCGCGAGCTTTGACAGACTTGCTTCGGATATTGCCACTCCTGCAGGCGTGCGGGACCGTGCCGAGGAATTTGCGGTGCTTGCCGCCGCTGGAAAATCCGGTGTGAACATATTTGGCGAAGCGCGCGTAGACGACGTGTTGAACGCATTGGGTTCATCATCGGTCGGGGACGCCGATGAAGTTGGCTCGCCCGCGATCGAATCATCGGACGGCGGCGAAGCGCAAGGCGTCGAAGATCATACGGGACAGGATCATGACGGTGAAAACAATGCAGATGTCGAGGACCAAGTGTCGCCGCCATCTGACCTGACGGAAAATTCGGGGGCTGAAAGTGAAAGTGAAGAAGTGCGCCCCAATGAAAATTCTGCTGATCAATAAAATTGAGTTGCCAATGATGAATTTCCTCCAAACGCTCATTGTGCGGATGGCGATTGTTCTGGGGCTTGTGCTCCTGCCAGCTTGCGGGACAAATCCCGTATCGGCTGTGACGGGCGTATTCTCCGGTGATGGAGATGAAGAGTCTGAAGATGAGGAAGAAAAAGACGACGATGACGATGAGGATGACAGCGATGAACGCATTTCCATCCTCGCCCTTGACGGGGAGTTAATCGCTGATCCGCGCTTTGTCGGTGCAACGCTGGATTTGCCGCCCTCTTACGTGAACGAATCCTGGGTGCAGCCGGGGGGCGAGGCGGATCATACGCTTCACCATTTGAGTGCGCCGCTCACCATCGAAAAGCTCTGGAGCGTCGATGTCGGAAAAGCATCGGCCGCACGCGCGCGTTTAACCTCACCGCCAATTGCGGTCGGTGGTCAGGTTTTTGTATTGGATGCGGAAACAACGGTGACGTCCTATGACGCTGAGTCAGGCGAAGTCACCTGGAAGCGGGAATTGGCGCCGGAGATTGATGAACGCTTTCGTGTTCGGGATATTTTCCGCGGACCAACGCCGTCCGAAATCGGTTTTGGAGGCGGCGTCGCATTCGATTCCGGACGAATATTTGTCACCTCTGGTTTCGGTTTTGTCGCCGCGCTTGATGCGGTCTCCGGTGAAGTGTTGTGGCAGCAGGAAATGAGCGCGCCGGTGCGCACGCCGCCAACCGCCTATCGTGGCCTCGTTCTCGCGACAACAATCACGAATGAATTCGTCGCATTGGAACAGGAAACCGGCGAGAAAGCATGGACCTTCCAGTCATTTGAAGAGACAGCGCGAATTCTCTCCTCTGCAAGCGCCGCCGCCGCCGGCGATCTTGTTGTTGCGCCGTTTTCGTCCGGCGAACTCGTGGCTTTCCTGGCGGAAAGCGGACGTTCTGTCTGGTCAGAAACCCTGTCCCGCAACACCCAGCTGACCGCGCTTGCGTCGCTGAATGATATTGCCGGCAGTCCAGTGATTGATCGCGGGCTTGTTTATGTTGTGAGCCACGCCGGCAAGCTTGCTGCGATCGATATTCGCAGCGGACAGGTCGCATGGGATGCGCCGATCGCCAGTCTCCAGATGCCTTGGGTGGCGGGTGATTTTATCTTTGTTATTTCCGTTGATTCTGAACTTGTATGTTTGTCCCGCAGTGATGGCGCGATCGTCTGGGTCGAACAACTGACGCGCTACGAAAATGAAAAGAAGAAAAAAGGCCGCATCACCTGGGCGGGTCCCGTGTTAGCGGGTGACCATCTAATCCTGGTGTCGAGTGATGGAGAACTCGCCAAAGTCTCCCCGCAAAACGGTTCCATTGTCGGCACGCACAAAATCGATAGTTCCGTCATCGGACCTGTTGTCGCAAATGAGACCGTATACGTATTATCGGAAAACGGAAAATTGACAGCGTATCGCTGATCAATGGCGAAAGAACAGTTTTTGTGAAGAAAGTCGCCCTGGTGGGTCGGCCCAATGTCGGGAAGTCGACCCTTTTCAATCGATTGGTCGGCAAACGTCTGGCGCTTGTCGACGACACGCCGGGCGTTACGCGAGATCGGCGCGAAGGCGAGGGACATCTTGGTGACCTGTCGTTTATCGCAATCGATACGCCAGGTCTTGAAACCGCGCCTCAACATTCCCTTGAAGGACGCATGCGCGAGCAAACCGACCGGGCGATCGACGAGGCGGATGTGTGTCTGTTTATCATTGACGCACGGGCGGGCGTCACGCCTTTGGATGAGACATTCGCATCAATTCTGCGTGCGACAGACAAACCGGTTATTTTGCTCGCCAACAAATCAGAAGGGCCGGCTGCTGAACCCGGTCTTTATGAGGCGTTTGGACTGGGGCTTGGCGATCCGCTGGCGATTTCAGCGGAACATGGTGTGGGGATGGCGGACCTATTTGGCGCGTTGGAGCCCCTCGTCACGCACCCTGACGATGTCGACGCGGATCAAGAGGTTGAATGGGACGATCCCTTGAAGCCCTTGCGGGTCGCAATTGTCGGTCGGCCAAATGCCGGCAAATCGACGCTTGTTAATCAGATCATCGGTGAAGATCGCCTTCTGACCGGACCTGAAGCGGGCATTACTCGTGACGCGATTTCTGTTGAGTGGGAATGGGAAGGCGCAAACCGGAGCTGGCCCGTCAAGCTTTTTGATACGGCCGGTCTGCGCAAGAAAGCCAAGGTACAGGAAAAACTCGAAAAGCTTTCCGTGAGCGATGCTTTGCGCGCCATTCAATTCGCCGAAGTCGTAGTGCTTCTTCTTGATGCGCAAGCGCCATTTGAAAAACAGGATTTGCAGATCGCTGATCTGGCGCTGCGAGAGGGGCGCGCATTGGTTATCGCGGTCAACAAATGGGATTTGATTGACGATAAAGACGACGCCATGGCGGCGCTGCGTGAACAGACGGCGCGTTTACTGCCGCAGGCGCCGGGCGTGCCATTGATCGCTTTATCGGCGATGACCGGACGAGGTCTCAATCGACTAATGCCGGCCGTAACATCCGTATACGAAGACTGGAACGCTCGGGTCAAAACGCCGGATCTCAATGACTGGCTGATTGAAGCGCAAAACCGGCATGCGCCGCCGGCTGTCTCAGGGCGACGCATCAAATTTCGATATATTGCGCAAACCAAAACCCGGCCCCCGACTTTTGTCGTGCAATGCAGCCGCGCCGACGCCGTGCCGGAAGCGTATCAACGGTATCTGGTGAACGGGATCAGGGATGCGTTTGGGATAAATGCGGTTCCGATACGCCTAATCCTGAAAAAACGGGAAAATCCGTACGACAACAAATCGAAGCGCTAAAGTTCACCGGCGGCGCGGCGATCTCTTGCGATCAGGCGCTCTGCAATCCCGTCATAGTCTTCAGAAACGGCTTCGAGGATCAACGGAACAACGCTGCCTGCTGTCGGAAGGGTTTCAGGGTTTTCGCCCGGCATCGCTTCTGCACGCATGCCCGTCTGCATGGCGCCGGGATCAATGATCGCGACGCGTGCGGTCGCATTGCGCAACTCTTCCGCATAGGTCTGCGCCAGCATTTCAAGACCGGCTTTGGAAACAGCGTAAGCCCCCCAAAACGCACGCGCTTTCGCGCCGCCAACACTGGACGTAACAAATGCAAGCCGCGCCGCGGCCGCATTGCGGATCAGCGGATCCAGACTGCGAATTAAGCGCCAGTTGGCTGTGAGATTAATATCGAGCACGGCCTGCCAGATTTTTGGATCAATATCGGGAATTGGCGCCAGTTCGCCAAGAACGGCGGCATTGGCGACAATGATGTCCAAACGGTCAAAACGAGCGCCGAGCGCCGCGCCGAGCTGATCGACGCTTTCCGGTTCGGCAAGATCCAACGGAATAAGCGATGCCGTTCCGCCGGCCGCGCGAATGTCGTCGTCAAGTTCTTCAAGACCGCCGGTCGTGCGGGCCAAAGCCAATACGTGCGCGCCGGATTTGGCTAGGGCGAGAGCGGTTGCGCGTCCAAGTCCCCGCGATGCGCCGGTGACGAGAGCGATTTTGCCGCTTAACGGAAGGGCGTTATTATGTGGCATCGGCGGTCCCTATGGCATCGCCGACGCGCAAGCAAGCGTTCAATGCGCTTCAACTAATATTGACGCATCAAGCCGACTAACTTGCCCTGCACGGCGACCCGGTCTGGTCCGTAAATGCGGGTTTCGAATGCGGGGTTAGCGGCTTCCAAAGCGACCGATGCGCCCTTCTTTCTGAGCCTTTTCAGTGTCGCTTCTTCATCATCAACCAAAGCCACCACAATATCACCGCTCGTGGCGTCGTCGCCGCGCTGGATAATGGCGTAATCGCCGTCGTGGATGCCGGCTTCGATCATCGATTCCCCTTGCACCTCCAAAATATAGTGGTCGCCATTCCCTAAAAATGCGCTAGGCGCCGCGAACCGATCCACCTCATGCTGGATCGCTTCGATCGGCGTGCCGGCAGCGATCCGGCCCAGGACGGGCAAGTCGATGAGATTGTGTTCCGCTGCCGATGTTTCGCGTCTGCTCGCCCGGGTGAAATGTCCTTCCACAACTTTTGGATCAAAATTGCGTTCGCTCGGCCGTGCGTTAGCGCTTGAATCATCTGGCAAGCGCAGAACCTCCAGGGCGCGCGCCCGATGCGGCAATCGTCTGATAAATCCTCGCTCTTCAAGAGCAGTGATCAGGCGATGAATACCGGACTTTGACCGTAGCTCCAGCGCTTGCTTCATCTCGTCAAAGGACGGCGAGACGCCGGTTTCCGATATCCGGTCATTAATAAAGATCAGCAGATCGTGCTGCTTCTTCGTCAGCATAGTCGCCTCCGTTCTCTCCGGCGATGTGTCCTTGGCCGGACTAACAGCGCCTCAAATCGGACCCTTGCAGAGAATCAGCAGGGGAACAAAACGACAACGTTCTATTGATGTTCTATTTGTGCGTCAAGCGCCGGAAATCAACGATTTTGTTGCGTTTTCAACGTCATCGGCGCGCATCAAGGACTCGCCGACGAGGAAGGCGTTCGCCCCGTAACCGCTTAATGTAACAAGGTCCTGGTGTTCGGCGATTCCGCTTTCGCTGACCAGGATGGCGTCTTCGGGGGCGTGCTCGGCGAGTTCGGCTGTCGTGCGAAGGCGCGTCTCGAATGTTCTGAGATTGCGATTATTGATTCCAATCAAGCCCGTCTCCAAGCGACGGGCCCGGTCCATTTCTCTCGCATCATGAACCTCAACAAGAACATCAAGCGTGAGCGCTTTTGCGGTAGCAGTGAGTTCAGCCGCCAGGCCATCATCGAGGCACGACATTATCAACAAGACACAATCAGCGCCCCAGGCGCGCGCCTCTGCGACCTGATATGGATCAACCATGAAGTCTTTGCGGAGCAGGGGAATCTTGGCGATGCTTCGGATGGATTGCAGATATTCTGGCTTACCCTGGAAGCTAGGCGTGTCTGTCAGCACACTGAGACAGGCTGCGCCGCCCGCCTCATAAGCGGCTGCGATGGAGACGGGATCAAAATCAGCCCGGATGACGCCCTTGGAAGGACTTGCTTTTTTCACTTCGGCAATCAGCGCAAATGACGTCTTCGCCTTTTTAAGAAGCGCGTCAATAAAGCGTCGGGTCTCGCCTAAGTCGCTGATGTCGCGAAGCAGATCATTCTCCGTACGCCGCGTTTTCGCGACAGCCACTTCATCACGTTTGTATTCGATAATATCATCGAGAATTGTCATAATCGTTCAGGCGTTGGAGATTTCGATGAGCCGATCAAGAGACGCCTTCGCAGCGCCGCGGTCAATCGCGTGCGCGGCCATCTCCACACCATCGCGTAAATTATTGACCTTGTCCGCAACAATGAGCGCTGCGGCGGAATTGAGAAGCACAATGTCTCTATAGGCGTCCCGATCACCTGCGAGCAATTCCTCAATTGCGGCTGCGTTTTCGGTTGGCGAACCGCCTTTCAAGTCTTCCAGCGAGGCTTCGGAAATGCCGGCGTCGGATGGCGCGACGGTGAATTCCGCGATCTTGCCGCGGTCTAGACTGGCGACAAAGGAGGGGCCGGTTGTCGTGATTTCGTCAAGGCCGTCTGAGCCATGAACAACCCATGCGCGCTGGATGCCGAGACGGTCCATGACGCTAGCGACCGGTTTGAGCAGAGTTTTGTCAAAAACGCCCATTAATTGACGTTTTGCGCGGGCCGGGTTGCATAAAGGTCCCAAAATATTGAACATCGTGCGCACACCAACGGCTTTGCGGGCGGGCGCCACATTCGCGACGGCGCTGTGGTGAAGGGCGGCAAACATAAATCCCACATTGGCGCCCTCAATGCATCGACAGACCTGTTCAGGCTCAATCGCCATTTTGACGCCAAGAGCGGATAATACATCTGAGGATCCAGACTGAGAGGTCGCGGCTTTGTTTCCGTGTTTCGCGACGGGAACCCCACAACCGGCCACCACCAGCGCTACGGCGGTGGAAATGTTGTAGGTGTTCGCACCGTCGCCGCCCGTGCCGCAGGTATCTAAGGCGTTCGCAGGCGCGTCCACTTTGACGGACATGGTGCGCATGGTCTCAGCCGCTGCGGCGATTTCGTCAATGGTCTCGCCCTTTGTCCGCATACCAACGAGAAACGCGCCGATTTCCGCATCACTTGCATCGCCGCGCAATAATATCTCCATGGCGTCGCGCATCTCCGCATTGCTGAGTGCGTCGCCGGCGATAATTTTTGAAAGATGGGATTTCAGAACGCTCATTGAATTGCAGTTTTGATGAAGTTTTCGATCAATTGCTCGCCATATTCCGAAGCGATGCTTTCCGGATGGAATTGCACGCCGACAATGGGTTTGTCTTCGTGGGTCAGCGCCATGATTTCTCCGTCGTCCGCATAGGCGGTGACGTCAAGGCAGGCTGGCAGTGACGCCGCTTCTGCGACCAGTGAATGGTAGCGCGTCGCCGTAAAAGGCGACGGGATCGCATCGTAATACGCCCCGCCTTTGTGGCGAACTTCACAGGTTTTCCCGTGCATAAGCGCGCCAGCGCGCACGATGCGGCCGCCGAACGCCTGGGCAATCGCCTGCATGCCGAGGCATACGCCAAATACCGGCACTGCACGCGTCGCGGCTTCATTTACGAGATCAACGCAAATCCCGGCGGCTTCAGGAACGCCGGGTCCAGGCGACAAAAAGATCGCATCCGGTTTGGCGGAGAATGCGTCATCGATCGAAATTGCATCATTGCGCACGACCTTAACGGGCCGGAACGCGCCGATCAGGTGCGCGAGATTGTGCGTAAAGCTGTCGTAATTATCGATCAGAAGAAACATGCAATGGGGCGAATCGTAGATAGTGCCGGATCGCTCCAGTGTGGCTGGGGCGGCAATCGATTGCAATTGGAAGTATCAGGCAAAAAGGCGTTCTCAAATCAGGATGGGGCGGGCGAAAAAACAGAAGCGCAGGGGTTGGAGGAAAAAAGACGGTCATGTCGGTCTGATCGCGGGCGTGATGTTCGCGGCGGTCGGGATGGTGGTCGGGGCGCTGTCGTCCTTTCTGACCGATATCAGCGCGGCCCACGCATCCAGCGCGCAGTCGCTTAAAATCGCCTCGCTGCGTGACCCCGCCCTCGCCAGGGCGCCGGCCCTGTCGGTCAGAGGCCTGCGCGATCCTTCGCTGGATGATCGATACCGGCGCAGAATGGTCCAACAGCCCATCCGACAACGACCAAAGATCGTGATTATTTTTGACGATCTCGGAATTGATAAAGCCGCCTTCAGGCGCGTGATGGACCTGCCGGGACCATTGACGTTCTCCTTCCTGCCTTACGCAAATGGCGTCGCGGAACTCGCTCGTGATGCGCGCGCGCGCGGCGATGAAATTATGTTGCATTTGCCGATGGAGCCGATGGGTGCCGTTGATCCAGGGCCAAATGCGTTGCTTGCGACTATGTCCGATGCGGCAATGTTGCGTTCGTTGCTGTGGAATCTCGATCAGATTGAGGGTTATGGCGGCGTCAATAATCATATGGGCAGTCATCTGACGACGGACCATACTGCGATGCGTCTCGTATTGACGGTGTTGAAATCGCGAAATCTGTTTTTTCTCGACTCCGTCACAACGGGCGGCAGCATCGTTGAGGATGTTGGTGATGCGGTCGGCGCCACCGTTTTTCGGCGTGATTTATTTTTGGATGCGGTCGATTCACCCAAAGCGATTGAGGCGCAATTGCTTCGTCTTGAGGAACTGGCGTTAGAGAATGGCGTCGCCGTTGCGATCTGCCATCCACGAAAAAATACAATTGATGTGTTGGGACCCTGGCTGACGACGGCGCCGGCCCGCGGTTTTGATCTCGCGCCGGTTTCAATTCTGCAGGCGGCGGCGGCTAATTCTTGAACCCGACATATGCATTATGCCTCATCAGCAATGTCTTCACGCCACAGTTCCGCGTTTTCCGCGATAAAATTTCGCATTTGCAAAATTGAATCCTGATGCGCGATATCAATCACGGTCACGCCTCGGTCGCGCAAGAATTTTTCGTTCCCGCCAAAATTCTCTGTATCATTGATGATCACTCTGGGGATGTTGAATTGCACAATAGTTCCTGCACACATCATACACGGCGAAAGAGATGTGTAGAGCGTCGTATCGCGGTAGGTGGATTGCCGGCCGGCTTTTCGAAGCGCATCCATTTCGCCGTGGGCGATCGGGTCGCCCTGCTGAACCCGTTGGTTGTGCCCTGAGGACAGCAGCTTATCTCCGCGCGCGAGAACCGCGCCGATCGGCAACCCGCCGGTATCAGCGCTTTTCTTCGCCTCAAGAAAGGCCAGTTCAATGAACCGTTGGTCCCATTCGGTCAGCGAGCGTTCGGGGGAGGGCGTGCTTTGGGTCATCGTCTTCAAAGATATCGCCAATCGGTTCTGTAATCGAGTAGGCTTCGAGCAATCTGTGACAATGCGAGCGACGGCCAGTGACACAATTCCCAAGTCTGACAATCGTTGATCACCCGATCATCCAACATAAATTGACGATATTACGAGACAAGACGACGCCGAGCGCGACTTTCAGGCAGCTTCTGAAAGAGATTGGCTTGCTTCTCGGATATGAAGCAACGCGGGAATTACCGCTTCATGATGTTCACATTGAAACGCCTATCGAGGCCGGCGCGTTCCCGGGTCTTGATGAAGGACGTCTTTGCTTCGTGTCGATTTTGCGCGCGGGCAATGGTCTTCTGGAGGGGTTGCTCGACCTGGCGCCATCGGCGCGGGTTAGTCATATCGGCATGTACCGAAATCCGGAAACACTTCAACCCGTCGAATATTATTTCAAAGCTCCGGCTGGACTAGGCGGCGCCGTAACGATCATGACCGACCCTATGCTCGCAACTGCCGGAACCGCCATTGCGGCGGCGGATAAGCTGAAATCCCATGGCGCGCGGACGCTGATATTTGTGTGCCTTGTAGCTGCGCCGGAAGGGGTCGCCGTCTTTAGCGCCCGCCATCCGGATATCCCGATCATCACAGCGGCGCTGGATGAACGGCTGAATGCGAAGGGATATATCGTTCCTGGCCTCGGAGACGCGGGAGACCGGATTTACGGCACGGTTTAGCGCGTCGTCGCCCCGCTGAATGATTCTCGACCTACGCTTGCTTTTCAGTGATGTAATCGTCGACGAGCGCTTCCAGAATTGGCAATGGCACGGCGCCGTTTTTCAAGACGACATCGTGGAAATCCCGGATGTCGAACTTGTCGCCCAACGCCTTTTCCGCCTTCGCCCGCAGGTCCTGTATTTTGATCATGCCGATCTTATAGGAGAGCGCCTGGCCTGGCATGTCGATATATCGCTCAACTTCCTTGGCGGCGTCATCCTCCGTCATCGGATTGTTCTCAAGCATATACGCAATCATCTTTTCGCGGGACCATTTTTTGGCGTGGGCGCCAGTGTCGACAACGAGCCTTGCCGCCCGAAGCATTTCATTTTGTAAGCGGCCAAAATCCTGCATCGGATCGGTGAAACGGCCGATTTCTTTTCCAAACTTCTCGGTGTAAAGCGCCCATCCTTCTATGTATGAGCCAAAGAACGCAAATTTCTGGAACATCGGAACATCTTCCAGCTCCTGCTGAATAGCGATCTGGAAGTGATGTCCGGGCGCTCCTTCATGATAGGCGATTGTCTCCATCTCATGCTTCTGCTTCGTCGACATGTCTTTGAGGTTGACATAATAAATGCCTGGGCGGGACCCATCTGGCGTCGGACGGTTATAAAATGCGATCGGCGCTGTAGCTTCTCGCCATTCTTCAACAGCGCGGACTTCCAGAGGCGCTTTCGGCAGAATATTGAAATATTCGTCTACATCTTCGTAAATCGCGTCGATATAAGCTTTCGACTGATCGAGATACGCTTGTTTGCCTTCCTCTGTATTGGGAAAGAAATTGCTTTCGTCGGTGCGCAGGAAGTCAAAAAACGCAGCAAGATCGCCGTCGAAACCGACTTGCTCCATGATCGCTTCCATTTCGCCGCGAATGCGTGCGACGTCATTAAGACCGATTTCGTGAATCTCGTTGGCGTCCAGGTCTTCGACAGACGTCCAGAACTGAATTCGGTTTTCGTAGAACTTCTTCCCTTTCGGCAGTTTCCAGACACCATTGGGCCCATGGGATTCGTCACTCAGATCTTCAACCCGTGCGATAAATTTCTGGATGCTCGGCGCAAAGGCTGACAGAAGCGCCGCTTCCGCTTCACCGATCAATCGGTCTTTTTCCGCCTGATCGATCTCCAGCGCATCGACTTTGCCTTTAAAGTCGGCGAATAGCGCTGCATCTTCGCCGCTCTCGTCAAACGGTGCGCCTTTCAGCAAATTTTTGGAGTCTTCTATTACCGGATCAAAGGAAAACGACGTTGGCACGATTCCCCGTTCGGCCGCCAAATCAACGCCTTCGATGATCTGGTCCATGGCGGTCGTAAGACCGTTGATGCGCGAAATATAGGCTTCAGCGTCCGAGACATCCGCGACCTTGTGGACGTTTTGCAGAAATGTCACCGGGAAAGTTGTCGGATTGTTCATGGTCGAAAAGGCGTAGCCATGAAATCGGAACGGGTGATCGTTGATCGCGCGTTGCTGCATGAATTCGAATATCCGATAACTGACTTTCGCGGCTTCAGAGAGATCATCGAAATCTATATCGGCGCGAAGTCGTGCGAGGTCGCCTTTTGTTTCTTCGATTTGTCTGACTGCTTCTGCGTCGGAAAAATCGTCCCATTCACCATAGCGCTCGCCCTTCATGCCAAGTTGGGATTGAAACAAAGGCGAATTGGCAAGATTGCGCTGGAATATGTCTTCGAAAAAAGCGCTTAAGCGTTGATCTTCGGTTTGGATTTCAACGGATTCCGCAGCCTCTTGCGCAGCGAAAAGCGCTGTTGGAGAGACAGAAATCATGATGCTTACCATTACGGCCCGAATTGAATTTTTCACTGTTACGCCCCTTTTTTTTACAGCAGGGAACCCGAGAATTATCGATTTTCCCAATCACACTGCTTTGTCAGTCGATTCCAACCGAAAGTGTCTACCGCATTTCTGTTTCCGGCAAAGGCGGCTTTGTCGCGCGTTGCGGACGTTTCGTCGAATTTCGCCGCAACTATTGGCGGTTTCCGGACTGGGCCAGCGCCGCACGTGCCGCGGAAAACAGCGCTTGCGCTTTATTTTCGCATTCAGCCTGCTCGGATTCCGGATGCGAATCAGCAACGATCCCGGCGCCTGCCTGGACATGCATCACCCCGTCTTTCACCACCGCAGTTCGGAGTGCAATGCACGTATCGACATCGCCGTCAGATGAAAAGTAACCAATGGCGCCGCCATAAACGCCGCGTCCGTCTTTTTCCAGTTCATCGATAATTTCCATTGCGCGAATTTTCGGCGCCCCGGAGACAGTTCCCGCCGGGAAACCGGCGGCTACTGCGTCGACGGGATGGATATCATCGCGAAGTGCGCCGACCACATTAGAAACGATGTGCATGACATGGCTGTATCGTTCGATGACAAACTGTTCAGTGACGCGCACCGAACCGATCTTAGACGAGCGACCGACATCATTACGGCCAAGGTCAAGCAACATGAGATGTTCAGCGCGCTCCTTTTCGTCCGCAAGAAGCTCTTCGGCCAGGGCCTTGTCTTCGTCGGCGTTTTCACCGCGTGGACGCGTGCCTGCGATGGGGCGTATACTGACATCGCCATCACGCACGCGGACTAAAATTTCCGGACTCGATCCAACGAGAGAGAAATCATCAAAGTTCAGAAAGAACAAAAAGGGCGAGGGGTTGGAGCGCCGCAATGCGCGGTACAGCTCAAAGGGCGGCGCTGCAAAGTCTTGTGAAAATCGTTGACTGAGCACAACCTGGAAGATGTCGCCGGCCCGAATGTAATCCTTGGCGCGATCGACCATGGCGAAAAATTCGTCCTTGCTTGTATTGGAATTCTTCGGGCAGCCTTCAGGTATTGTCTCTACGCTCGTGCGTAACCGGAGCGGGCTTTGCAGATCGTCGATTGCGTCGTTCAGTAACTCACTTGCCCGGGCGTAAGCCGCGCGCGGCGACACTTCCGGATCAGGCCGCACCGGCGTGAAGAGACTGATCTCCTGTTTAATATTGTCAAAAATCGCGACGAGAGTCGGCCGAATAAATATGGCGTCCGGCGTCGCGACGCCCGCTGGCGGACGTTCGCCCAGGCGCTCCATCTGGCGCGCCATATCGTAACCAAAATAGCCAAAAACGCCCGCCGCCATGGGCGGCGCGCCGTCGGGCGGGGCTATCTCCGACTGCGCCAAGAGCTCTTTCAAACGGTCAAGCGGCGCACCTGCCTGCGATTGGAACGTATCGGGATCGTGGGCGGCGTTCGGATTGATTTCTGATCGATCGCCAAATGCGCGCCAGATCAGATCCGGACGCAATCCGATAACGGAGAATCGTCCGAGCTGTTCACCACCTTCGACAGACTCAAGGAGAAAGGAATTGCTGCGTTCCCGGCATAATTTCAAATATGCGGAAACCGGCGTTTCAAGGTCCGAGACCGATCGGCGCCACACAAGTTGCGGGACGCCTTCCCGATAAGCTGCTTCAAATGCGTCGAATGCCGGAAAGGTCGCCACTAGCCATCCGTGAACAAAGTATCAAGCTGCGATCGATCGACGCGAACGCCAAAATCCTCACGGACGCCGTCGACATATGCCTGGAGTAACTCCTGATCGAGCTGGTAGCCGAGGAAATCCCGATATGACTTAGCTTCCTGCGGGGAGACAGTCGATCGCCCATACCCAATTTCCCGGACATCCGCGATGATTTGCGACGACCCCAAGCCTGCTGCGCCGGTAACGACATCTCCTAAATCGGCGAAGAAGATCTGTTCTCGCATCTCGGCGGAAATCGCTTCATCGACACCGCGCCTGTCGATCAATTCAACGACGGGCGTTCGGTCAAACGGTTGCGAGGCTTCTTCGAGCGTTTTCCCGGCGTCCATCTCCGCTTCGATATTTGAGATGGTTTTGGCGATCCGATCCGATCGCTCCTGCGCACGCCACCGGTCTTCGACTTCGTCGCGGACAATCTCAAGCGGTTCCAGGGCCGGCGGCGTTATACTGTCGAGGGCGACAAAGAAATAGCCGCGCTCAAGCGCCAGTTCTTCGGCCTCAGACTCTTCGCCTTCCTCCAGGCGGAACGCTTCCTGGATTGCCTCGCCTGGCGCATTGTCGATGATCGCGCCGCCCGGCGTAAAGCTATATTGGTCGATCGGGCCGATGGTCGTCACCGCAACGCCGGCGCTTTCGGCGGCGTCCGCCAAACTGGCGCCCACATCGCGCGCTTCTTCTATGATATCGATCGCCTCAAGCATTTTCCGCCGCGTATCGGCATTCAGATAATCCGCTTCGATATCATCACGGACGTCTTCAAAGGATTGCGATTCTTGCGGCGTGACGCCGGCGACTTGCGCGACGGTCCATCCGAATAAGCCCTTGATCGGTCCGGCGACATCGCCTTCGCTCAATTCGCTGGAGAATGCGGCGGCGCGCACGGAAGGATCGATAATGTCGTTTTCCGTTATATCCGTGAAGGTAAGCGACGCGAGCGACGCATTTTTTTGTTCTGCAATCGTTTCAAAGGGTTGGCCTTGTTCGAGCGCGGCGACGGCGCCCGTCGCCTCGGCTTCGGTGTCGAACGTAATCTGATACAGCGTGCGTTTTTCCGGAATGTCGTAAATGCGTTCCTTGTTGCGGTCGTAAATCCGCCGCAGCTCTTCCTCCGGCGCTGACAGCCCATCGCGGAAAGCTTTTTCTTCGAGGGCGACCAGTTCGAAGGTACGATATTCCGGCGCGGTAAATTCATCCGGATGCTCATTATAATAGGTTTCGATATCATCCGGCGTGGGTTCGGCGGCGACACCCGCCATTTCATCGGTCACAATCAGATAGGCGACGCGGCGCCGCTCCGTCTCGCGCAACAGCATGGCTTCCGCCATCGGTTCCGGCGCTGCGCCTGATGCGACGAGCGAGGCCACGAGCTGATTGCGCAGCAATTCGTCGGCGATACGTTTTTCGAACTCTTTCACGGACAAATTGTTATTGCGCAGAATTGCATCAAGAATTGTTGCGTCAAATGAACCTGTCACCGGGTTCTGAAAATTCTCATTCGTCTGGAGATAGTCCCGAACAATTTCCCGGGGCGCAGACAATCCCATTTTGATCGCCGCCTGTTCGAGGGCTGAGGACGTTGCAATGGACTGGATGACCTGATCGGGAAGGCCGGTTGCGAGCGCTTGCTCGCGGGTCAGCGTATTGCCGGATTCCTGACGTCGAATATTGAATATCCGGGAGAATTCATTCTGGACGTAATTCGATGAGAAAGACTGGTCGCCGACCTTCAACGCCGATCCCTGGGTCATCGTGCGCAACTCAGGCACGCCGAACAAAGCAAACGCCAAAATGAGGAGAATGATGACAAACCAAGCTGTCACGCCCTTTAGCGCGCCGCGAACCTGACTGAGCATGCGTATCCGTGCCTTCTGTTATTTTGCTCGAAAGCGCGAACCTAGCGATGGTCCCATGACTGGGCAAGAGACCGAGGCGGGCGGGTCCCGCCTACTGGACAGGGCCGACCGGCCGGCTTACTCGAAATTAAGGACAAAAAGGGAGCGACGCCATGAAATCTCTAATCGCCGGCAACTGGAAAATGAACGGCCTCTCCGACGCCATGCGCGAGATCGATCAACTGATTGGGAAATTTGCAGGATCCGCGCCCGACGACAGAGATGTTTTGATCTGTCCGCCATCGACAATGGTTGCGCGCATGGCGGCGCAATACAGCGATGAAGCGATCATGATTGGGGGCCAGGATTGTCACACCGCCGCATCCGGGGCCCATACCGGCGATATAAGCGCGGAAATGTTGTCTGACGCGGGCGCCGCTTTTGTGATTGTGGGACATTCGGAACGGCGCGCAGATCACGGCGAAAGCAATACGCTTGTGTGCGAGAAGGCGAAGGCGGCGCTGCGTGCCGGGCTGACGCCAATCATCTGCGTTGGCGAAACGGAGGCCGAACGCAAATCCGGGGCCGCGCTTGGCGTTGTTGGTGATCAACTGGCCGGTTCTGTGCCTGATGACACGGATGAGGAACTTGTTATCGCCTATGAGCCCGTCTGGGCGATCGGGACCGGCCTGACGCCAACGATCGACGATATTGCGGAGATGCACAATCATATTCGGAGTAAGGTCGGTGCGGGGGTCCGGATCCTTTATGGCGGCTCAGTCAAACCGGGGAACGCCAAAGAAATTCTCGCCGTTGACCATGTAAATGGCGCACTTGTCGGCGGCGCGAGTCTGAAAGCCGACGACTTTTTTCCAATCGTTATGGCCGCGCCAGGCGTATGATTGAGTAATCAATCGACGCACGTTTAAGGGCTGAAAATGCAACTCAAATTACTCATTCAAATCCTGTTGCTGTTCGCCGCCATCATCGTGGCGTCCGGCTGCGTAAGCCGGCAGGCGCAGAAAACCGCGCCGCCCATCGGTGAACTGGTCGAGATCGCCGGCGAAACCATGCATGTGCTCGATATTGGCCCGAAAGACGCCGCCCTGCCGCCGGTCCTCCTCATCCATGGCGCAAGCGTCAACTTACGCGATATGAAAATCGCGCTTGGCGACGCGCTGGCTGAAAATCGCCGCGTCATCATGATCGACCGGCCCGGGCGCGGATATTCGACACGACCCGAAGACGGGCATCGACTGGAGTTACAGGCTCGATATCTACGATGGACGCTTGATCACCTCGGCGTCGAAAACCCGATCGTGGTGGGGCAGAGTTTTGGCGGCTCGGTGGCGTTGTCGTATGCTCTTCAGTATCAAGATGAAATGGCGGGGCTTGTATTATTGGCGCCGGTCAGCCACGAATGGTCAGGCGGCGTCGCCTGGTATAATCGCCTTTCCAATACGCCGGTCGCCGGGTTTATTTTACGGCGTACAGTCGTTCCTTATTATGGGCGCCTGTCGGCGGAAGACGGCGTCGAAGCGTCGTTTGAACCGGGCGAGCCGCCGGCCAACTACGCAGAGGAAGCGGGTGTTTCGCTTTTATTCCGGCCAAAGGATTTTCGCGCAAATGCATCCGATCTGGCGCGTTTAAAACCACAGATTCTGGATCAACAGCAGCGTTATGGCGCCCTTGATCTGCCGGTGGCGATTGTTTCCGGCGCGGCTGACGACACCGTTCCACCCGATGTTCATGCTAAGATATTGGCTGAAGATGTTGACGGAGCAACCCTGACATTGCTGCCGGAAACCGGCCATGCCTTACACCATGCGCGAAGTGCGGAAATTTTAGAGATCATCGACGCGATGTCGTTGGTATCGGAAGACCGCGATGTGGCGCCAGTAAGCGATTCATAGAGACAGTTTCCGAAGCACCGCCTGAAAAAATTAAAAAATCCGATTGGAGAATTCGAGTGAAAAGGCTTTCGGTTATATTCGCGTCGCTTGGCCTTGCAGCCTGCGCCTCCTATTCGGAGCCTCAACTTGTTATTACGCCGTCGCCCATTTTGCAGGGCGATCCTGTTTCTATCGGCCTGCGTGGTCTCAAACCTGGAGACTCAGCAACGCTTCGGCTGGACGAAATTAGACTGAGGCGCGGACAGCCAGCATATTACACGAGCAGCGCGACTTTCATTGTCGGCGACGATGGCCGTATTTCCACTGTGCGCGATGCGCCGGCAGCCGGCAGCTATAAAGGGGTCGATCAAGCCGGTCTTTTTTGGTCGCGAAATCGCCCGGAAGATCAACAGCCCGATGAGAATGCGGCGCTATCGCCGCTGACACTAAGCGTCGATATTGGGAGCGACGCCAGCGTAGAATTTGAAGAAGAAATAATACTGCTTGAGGGTAAGCCCGGTTTAATGAGCCAATTATTGGGTGACGCTTTCCCCGGCGCATTTGCGGTATATCCCGAAGGCGAGGGGCCACATCCCGTCATCTTTATTCTCGGCGGTTCTGAGGGACAGGACTCAACAGCGAGAAGAATAGCGCCGCAATTTGCTTCGCGAGGATATCTCGCCATTGGCGTTCCTTACTATTCGCCCGCGTGGGGCGGCCAGCAGCAACCTATTCCCGGATTGCCTCGCGCATTTTCGGAGATTCCAGTGGACTATCTCGAGACCGTCATTGCGCATGTCAAAAAAATACCGGCTGCTGACGCTGATCGTATCGGTGTTTATGGCGCGTCAAAAGGCGCCGAATACGCTCTGTTGGCCGGCGTTCTTATCGGAGGGTTTGAGGCTATCGCGGCGATCGTACCGACTGATGTTGTTTGGGAGGGTTGGGGTGTTGAACAAGCGACATCGTCGTTTTCCTGGCGAGGTCAGCCGCTCCCATTTGTTCCTTATGAGGGCATGAATGCTGAATTTCAGAAACCCGATCCGAAACTGCGCATCCCTCATGATGCAGGACGGGCCGCCAATCCGGATCGAGTTGAGCCAGCACGGATCCGTGTTGAGACCATTGACTCCCCAGTATTTCTTGTTGGCGGCGATAAAGACACAGTTTGGGCGTCCGGACCAATGGCGCGGGCGATCAAAGCAACACGCGACGAAGCGGGCCGGGTGACGGAAATTTTCGTTTCGCGGGATGCGGGGCATTTTCTCTCAGGTGATGGTTACCAGCCGGCTGCTGAGCCAGACGCGACATTAAAAGCAGCGGCATTTCCCGCGATGCTTGCCTTCTTCGAGCGTCATCTGAACGCCGAACGCTAACTGTTCTGATCGCAGTTCTCGGGATCGCTTGCGGCCCTTGGCGCTTTCGGCTAACACCCGCGCTTCGCTTTTCCCGCCCTTCACATTGACGCCCCGAGCGCCAATATCGGGTAAAACCGCTTATCGGATCCAAAACTCATGATCGCAGTCATTCTTACGCTCCACGTCTTGATCGTCCTCGGCCTGATCGGCGTCGTGTTGTTGCAGCGGTCGGAGGGCGGCGCGCTGGGTATGGGCGCCGGGACGGGCGGCGGCTTCATGACCGGCCGGGGCGCCGCGAATGCGCTGACGCGGACAACGTCCATTTTGGCGGCGCTTTTTTTCGCCACGTCGCTCGGCCTCGCCATCATGGCCGGCACAGGCGAAAAAGACGAAGACGTGATCGAAGATCTAACGGTACAGGAAGATGTTGCGCCAGCAGGTTCGGGTATAACGACGACCGATGATCTTTTGGGTGTTTCGCGCGAAACGGATGACGCATCCGTTGAAACGCCGTCAACGGACGCGCCGCTCAGCGAGGCGGAGTTGTTGGACAGCATTGAACAGGACGGAGAAGCCTCAGCTGACGCTATCCTCAATGAAAGCGCGCCGACGGAGCCGGAAGAAATCAGCGACGGCGACAATCCGCAACAGCCATAGCAACCGGCTTTCGGTTGTTGCGGCAAAGGTCGGCTAATTTTTCGTTTTGACAGTCAGCGAAACGGGGCTAAGACGAACGCCCATGGCGCGGTATATTTTCATTACCGGCGGCGTGGTGTCGTCTCTCGGAAAAGGCATTGCTTCAGCGGCGCTCGGCGCCTTGCTGCAGGCGCGCGGTTATAAGGTTCGCCTTCGCAAGCTCGACCCGTATCTGAATGTCGATCCGGGCACGATGTCGCCTTATCAGCATGGCGAAGTCTTTGTGACCGATGACGGCGCCGAGACGGATCTTGATCTCGGTCACTATGAACGGTTTACCGGCGTGTCCGCGTCAAAGGGCGATAACGTCACGACGGGCCAGATCTATTCCAAAATTATTGAGCGTGAACGCCGCGGCGATTATCTGGGCGCAACCGTTCAGGTCATTCCCCATGTGACAGACCAAATCAAAGAATTCGTTATGTCGGACGCTGGCGGCGCCGATTTCGTCCTTTGTGAAATCGGGGGCACGGTGGGCGATATTGAGGCGCTACCGTTTTTTGAAGCCATTCGGCAACTGGGCAATGAGTTGGGCGATGATGCGGTTTTCGTCCATCTGACGCTCATGCCTTACATACCGTCTGCAGGGGAATTAAAAACAAAACCGACGCAACACTCAGTACGCGAATTGCGCGCGATTGGTATTCAGCCGGACGTGCTGCTTGTCCGAGCCGACCGCGAAATCCCCGAGAGCGAAGCGAAGAAGATTGCGCTATTCTGTAATGTTCGCCCGGGCGCCGTTATTCAGGCGCTAGACTGTCGGACGATTTATGAGGTGCCGCTGTCCTATCATGCGGAGGGTTTTGACCGGGAAGTCCTCAACGCATTCCGGATAGAAGATGCGCCGTCGCCGGACCTCAATAACTGGCGTCAAATTGTTCAGCGGATTACCGAACCGGACGGTGAAGTGACGATTGCGGTCGTTGGAAAATATACGGGATTAAAAGACGCCTATAAATCTCTGATTGAAGCCATCGCCCATGGCGGCATCGCCAACAATATTCGGGTCAATGTGGATTGGGTGGATTCCAGTGTATTTGAAACTGAGGAGCAAGCCTCTGCGCGCCTGGAGGGGGTACACGGAATATTGGTGCCCGGCGGTTTTGGCGAGCGGGGCGCAGAGGGTAAGATCAAGGCGGCGCAATTTGCTCGCGAGCATGATGTCCCGTATTTCGGCATATGTTTCGGCATGCAGATGGCGGTGATCGAAGCGGCGAGGAACCTGTTGGGTGAGACAGGGGCCGGCTCCACTGAATTTGGCGACCCGAAACTACCGGTTGTCGGTCTCATGACCGAGTGGACGCAGGGTAATCAAAAACAGACCCGGTCCGCGCAAAGCGATCTGGGCGGCACCATGCGCCTCGGGGCGTATCCTGCGAGGCTGCAAGCGGGCAGCGACGTCGCGGACATCTACGGCGAAACCGAAATATCCGAACGCCATCGTCACCGGTTTGAGGTCGATGTAAATCTGGGACCGCGGCTTGCCGAACACGGGATCACATTTTCCGGCCTTTCGCCTGACGGTACGCTGCCGGAAATTCTGGAAATCTCAGACCATCCTTGGTTTATTGGTGTGCAATATCATCCGGAATTGAAGTCCCGGCCGTTTGAACCGCATCCGCTTTTTGCATCATTCGTCGCCGCGGCGATGAAGAGATCGCGACTCGTCTGACGATTCGTGATACGCGCTTTGGCCGCTAACTAGGAGAGTGAAATGCGTCTGGCGATCTGGGGACTGGGCGTTATTCTTTTGTTGGCGGCGTTGCTGCGCATTTTAAGCGGCGTGCCAGCGGTGCAAGACCGGATTATTGAGCGCGCATTGTCGCGCGCAATAGCCACTGATCCGTATACAAAATTTGATGGAGACGGCCTGAAAGTCGTCTTTTGCGGAACAAGCTCGCCGATTGCTTCCGCCAAACGCGCACAAACATGCACCGCCATTATCGCTGGCGAAAAGTTCTTTCTCGTTGACGCCGGGACCGGGAGTTGGCGCGTCGTCCAACAAGCGGGGTTGCCGGGTGATAGATTGGAGGCAGTTTTCCTGACGCATTTCCATTCAGATCACATCGGCGATCTCAGCGAAGCGAATTTGGGCTCCTGGGTGCTCGGCCGCCCGGCGCCGCTGGCCGTATACGGGCCGGAGGGCGTGGCGTCTGTCGTGGATGGCGTGAATGCGGCGTTCGCATTGGATAATTCCTACCGCACCGCCCATCACGGGAAAGCCATTGCGCCCCCGCGTACAGCTGGCCTTACGCCCGTCACTTTTAACGCCGAGACCGCGACACCGATCTATAATGAACACGGGCTGGTCGTCACGGCGTTCAGGGTCGATCACGAACCCGCTGATCCGTCAGTCGCCTATCGTTTTGACTACCAGGGAAGAAGCGTTTTTGTGAGTGGTGATACTTCTTATATTGCGGCGCTCGCGAATGCTGCGCGTGATGTTGATCTGCTGATTCACGAAGCCCAGGCAAACCACATTGTTGCAAAGATGCAGGCTGCGGCGGCAAACGCTGGCCGCGCGAACCTGGCGAAAATCCTGAGCGATATTCCTGACTACCATACAACACCGGTTGAAGTCGCGCAGCTGGCCAATGACGCCGGCGCCGACTGGCTTGTCATGAATCATTTAACGCCCCCGCCCGACAATCCTATATTAAAGCGCGCCTTTTTGCGCGGCGTAAAAGATGTTCGCCCGTCCGGGGTAAAACTCGCTGAAGACGGGATGACGGTGTCGTTGCCGGCGGACGGCGGCGTTCATTTCAGCAAAAACTGACCGAAGAGGAGCTCGTTCCTTGCAGAAAGCAATTTTGGTGACAGGCGCATCCAGCGGTATCGGCGAAGCGACCGCCGTCCATCTCGCGCAATCCGGCTTTAAAGTCTTCGCCGCTGCGCGCCGGCTTGAGAAAATGCAGGAACTAACGGGACTTGCAGGTGGACGCATCACGCCAGTTTCGATGGACGTGACGGATGAGCTGTCAATCGCCGAAGCATTGGACCAGATAAAATCCCAGACGAAGTCTATTTACGGGGTCGTGAACAATGCAGGCGTAAGCATTTTGGGTCCGTGCGAAACTGTTCCGGCGGACGAATGGCGACGGCAATATGAGACAAACGTCTTTGGATTAATGAATGTGACACGCGCCGTCTTGCCGGACATGCGCGCGGCGGGCGCCGGACGAATTGTCAATATAGGCTCGGTCGCCGGCCGGATCGTCACGCCCTTTATGGGTGTCTATGGTTCTTCCAAGCACGCCGTGGAGGGATTATCTGACGGACTGCGCCGGGAATTGGCGCCATTTGGCGTCAAAGTATCGGTCGTGCGCCCTGGCTTCATCAATACGCCCTTTGGTCATCAGGAACAGGAGGCCTTGGAAAAGTATACCGATGATAATCCTTATGCAGATCAGGTGCGGGTCTTTAAACACTGGCACGCGCGCCAACATCCAACGGGCGCTTCGCCAATGGTTGTCGCAGAAGCCGTGCACAAAGCGCTGACGGCGGCGCGGCCTCATTCGCGATATACCGCGCCCACAAAAAATCTCGGTATTTTGATGATCAGAAATCTCATGCCGTCGGCAATCGCCGATCGCATCATTGAACGTACAACCGGACTCTCTGAGATCCACAAGCCAGGAAAAATGCAATGACCGCTTATGTCGATCCCACCCGCGAGAAGTTTGGCGCCATGTTAAAGCTACCCGATGATGGTCCGATCTGGATGTTGAATATCATTCGCTTAAACAAAGAGGCTCAATATGAAGACGGCCGCAAGGCGACGGGTGCGGAGGCTTATGCGGCCTATGGAAAGGAGAGTGGACGAATTTTTTCCGGCGTCGGCGGCAAAATTGTGTGGTCGGGCGAGCCAAGATTTATGTTGATTGGGCCGGACGATGAACATTGGGACATCTGCTTTGTGGCGGAATATCCGTCGGCGGCTGCATTCGCCGAGATGGTGACGAATCCAGACTATCAAGCTGTCGTTTTTCACCGGCAAGCGGCGGTCGCTGACTCCCGCCTTATACGGATGAAACCGGGCGCCGCCGGCGTGGGTTTTGGGTGAGTGCGCAGTTTTTTGACTTGATTCTCATCTCATAACTGCGCGCGACCGATCTAGGGTGGGTGCGGCGCGGTCACTGAATTTGCTGGTCATATTATATAAGATGGAGCAAATTGGTTTTTTAAAATTGCCAGTCGCGCCGTTAGAACAATTAGGAAAAAATGTTCCCACTTTTTGTTAGGCGCCGCGCTACCCCAACATGTTTATATTCTCTAACCACTCCAGGGCGTGTTCAGGCCACTGCGTGGTAACGGGATCAGATGTGCGCCGTAAACCGAAGGCGTGACAACCCGCAGCGAAAAAACGCATATCCACCGGAACGCCGGCTTTGTTGAGCGCCAAACCATACGCCATGGAATGACGCACATTATTGACAGGGTCATTCATTGCATGAACCAGCAAAGTGGGAGGCGCTGAGCCGCTGATTTTCATCCAGTGTGCGAGTGATAAATCCGTACCGGGATTTCGCTTTGGCAAAAAGCGGCCCGGATACATGATGATGGCGAAATCAGGCCGTGAAGGTTTTTCATCCGCCATGTCGACTGCGCTGTAAATGTGACGCTCTTCGTTGCTCAGTACTGCGGCAAGATGCGCCCCGGCGGAAAAGCCGATAACGCCAATTTTGTCAGGGTCGATGTAGTAGGATGCGGCGTTCTCTCTTAAAACGCTCATTGCCCTTTGTGCGTCTTCGAGTGGAAGCAGATGGTCCGGCGGTGTCGCAACATTGTTTTTATCGCGCCGCCATACTTGCGGCGATCGGTATTTCAGGATGACGCAGGTTGCGCCGTGTTTGACAATCCATTCACAGATCTCTGTGCCTTCCAGGTCCATTGCGACAGCGGCATAACCACCGCCCGGCAAAACAAGCATTGCCGCGCCCGTATTTGGTCCGGTCGGCGAGAAAATTGTCATCGTCGGGCGTGAAATATATGTCGCCCAATTCCACGTGCGTCCGGCGACAAGCGGCGACCCGCTTCCCACCATCTCGGCATTGCCGCCATAGTCCGGCAGTTCGATATTGATATTCTCAGGCCAAAGCGGAATTTGTTTTCCATCGGCGCCAGGCGTCCATACCGTATTCGGTATCTTGACCTTTTCGACAATTTTGCGCGCGCAATTGTCTGCTGTTTCCTGGCCAGAAGCGCCGCCCGTGCTGAAGGCAAAGAGGGAAGCAACGGATATCGTTCCGATCCGCCTGAAATTCTGCGGACCGTTTCGACCGTGTTTTGTCAGATGTTCTGCTGCGGCCGAAGATTGAGACGGGACGAATTTCGGTAGGGCTGACAGGCTCAAAAGGTAGCCGATGATAGCGCTGCTGCCATAGCCAACAACAGGCGTTGGGTAATTTCCGATCGCGGCGGCCAAAATAATCGTAAACCAGACCAGGCCGAAGACTGCATACGGAATTGGTTCGGCGCTATGCCGCGTTCGTCCGACGAACGCCGGCGCGAGAAGCAGTGCGGCGCCACTGACGACGGCAATGCCCGCAAACAGGTGCACATCAAACGCCGTATAAAGAATTTTATCCACAAACGCCACAGCGGGCAGTGTGTCGGCTCTGAGTAAGGAGATGCAGAATGCAAGGCCCGCACTCACTAGCGCCGTCGCAGTCATACGATCGAAACGAAATATAGCGCAGCCGACTAAGCCTGCCGCCAATACCCCGGCCATGGCCCTGTCTGGTTGAAGCGCAGTGGCTAATGCAGCCACAATTATGCCGGCCGTTCCAAAGCCGTTGCGTGTTCGCGCAAAATTCATGACGATTAACGGCAGGAACAACAGGCTGGTTTGTATAAAGAATGGGCCAATCCAAACCCATCGCTTGGCGCCTTCGACGGCGCTTCCGAATATGGAAGTCGCCAGCAGCAAAAGCGCTATCAATAACGTTCCAACGCCTTCCCATCGCCCCGGTATTGGCGCTATGCGAACAGATAATGAGAGGGCCGCGAGGCCAAGCAGGAGTGCGCCGAAATTCGACGCCAGCATGCGCAAGGGAGCGCCGGCGGCGGCCATATATAACAGACCTAGCGTAACCGCGATTGTCACGCATATGACGCCGATGATACGCGGGTGATAAATGGAATTGAATGATACGCTCATGGCGTTTTGTTCTGTTGGCGCGCGCCCGATTCCGGAAATGGCGACAAGCAATCCTTTGACATGCGTGAACATCGCGAATCCGAAGAATCCCAAAAAACCGCCAACGGCAAATCGCAGCGCTTCAGCGCTATTTGAGATGTCGGCTATTTCCGCCCGCATGGCGTAGACCCACGGCTTAAGGTGTCTGGGTGAAATGAAAATTAGAACGCTGCAAAGGAATTTTGCTATCGTACGCTGAAAATCAGAGGTCATATCAACGCCGGTCTCCCATTGCCTGATCTTGTGCGAACCGACTGGGGTGGGTTTTTCTGCGCAAGCAGCACACCGCTGGCCGTCAGCCGATAGGTGTGGCGCGGCGGTCTGCCTCTTTGGGTGGGCTGCCGCCACTCCGAATTGAGATACCCCTCTTCCTCAAGTCGGATAAGGAACGGATATAAGGTGCCGGATTTAACGCCCGTTTGCCGGCAAAGTTCATATCCATGCGACCATGCATTTCCGGCGTCGAGCAATGCGGAGAGTATTTTTCGTGCAGGCTCGGAAAGTGATCGTGAGCGTTTCATCGACCATATATCTACCTATGTAGAGTTACAGTCAACACCCGTCCTCTTGTGACAGCGATAGAACGTTTGGAGGAGGCTGGCGGAACATCGATGGCTCAGGTTTTGGACGTCCGATTTGATATAACAGATTTTGGCGCTTGCTGATCGTGGCAAACCGGCAGCAAGAGACGCTCGGCATCGTGCAGGCCTAAAATTCAACAATGAAGCCTGATCCTAATTCGGGATCGTATTATTTTGAACGATCGCGCCGACGGGTCCGCGGACTTGTGCGGCGATATTATCCTCAATGAGAATATTTTCGCCGGGCGCGCGAACAAGAATGCGGGGCGGCGCGTCCGCTTGCGTCGATGGTAAGACCTGATTGCCGCGCACCACGAGGTCGTTGGTGTTGCCGATGTGGATGCCGATAGCCGTTGACTGCCGCGTGACGTTCTTCTCCACCACGACGCCAATATGGGGAACGCCAATATGACGGCTGCCGATGAAAATTGGCTGCGCCTTATCGCCGACGCCCTGCATAATCACATTATTGGAAATCGTCACATCGGTGTTCGCGACAGCGCGTCCGCCAGCCTGCAGTTGAATGCAGTCGGGATGCGCGTGAGGGTCGGCGCTGGCGGTGAAGTCCGTGCATAGATTTTGGTCAATGGTGACGCGATCTGAGCCGGCGATAACAATTGCGTCTTCCAGGATTTCGGTAAAGTGATTGCCGATAATCTGCACATCCTGCGAGGATCTGATCATTAGCGCTTCCCGCGCGTCGCTGAAATGACTTTCTTTGACCGCTACGCCGGCAACACCGTCGAAAACGAGCAATGTGCCGTCATTCAACGGGTCTCCATCCCGCGCCCAGGCGAAAGACGCGCGCCGAAAAAGAATATCACCGCCGCCAAACACCATCAGCGCATTCTCGCTATGGGGGTTCGTCGCCGGACCAGACTCAATATGAAGGTTGTCGAAATGAACGCCCGTCGCAAAGCGCAAGATCAGCCGTTCCACATAAGCGTTCTCGTCAAAAACGAGTGTGACGGGCTCATCGAAAGAGACGCCGCCTAACTGTTGAACGCCGTAAGACCCCGCTGCAACCTGGATCGTGTCGCCGGGCGCTGCGGTATCAAGGGCGGCCTGAATGTCGGTTGCTGCGTGGGCGATTGCAGCAGCCGCCAACGTGGCCGCACCGACGGACATCATCTTCACGCAATGGACAAGAAGACTGAACATGATTTCCCCCTTGTCCCTTTCGGACATTCCATTTCGTTAAATGGTTCGGCTAAAATCTGCATTGTCTTTTCTTAAAATCGACGAATGCAATTGGCGTGCGGGTCAAAGAAGAGTCGCTATTTACCTAGTCTGTTATCCCTTTACCGGGGTCATGAATTCAAAGGATTGCGTTTAAGGTGCGTGTGGCCGCCGTTTTGCTCGCCATTACGCATTCGCGAAAGCGAATCTAATTTTGAACCAGAGGTTGTGGACAGCGCGCCGCCCCCGTAGAAATCTCAAAAATTAAACATCCCAAGGGGCGGAGAATCGAAAACCATGCCATCGCCAATTTTAATGCCTGCGCTTTCTCCAACGATGGAAGAGGGCACGCTGGCGAAGTGGACGGTAAAGGAGGGCGATCGGGTCTCGTCGGGGGATGTGATCGCGGAAATCGAGACAGACAAAGCGACGATGGAAGTTGAAGCCGTCGATGAGGGCGTGATCGGCAAGATTCTCGTGGCGGAAGGATCGGAAAACGTCAAAGTTAACGAGCCGATCGCTGTCATAATTGAAGATGGCGAAAGCGCCGATGACATCGATGTCTCGCAGTTTAATGGTGCGGCGCCCCCGAGCCAGGAGACGCAACCAGAACCAACGGAGACGCCGAGCACAGCGCCAGCGACCGCCGCCAATGTCGCCGCGGCGCCGGCGGACCCGGAATTGCCCGCAGACACGGAAATGACGCCAACCACCATTCGCGACGCCTTGCGCGACGCGATGGCGGAGGAAATGCGCCGCGATCCGGATGTCTTTTTGATGGGCGAAGAGGTTGCAGAGTATCAAGGCGCTTACAAAGTGAGCCGCGGTCTGTTGGAAGAATTCGGCGCGCGACGCGTCGTTGACACGCCGATTACAGAATATGGATTCGCCGGGCTGGGAACCGGGGCCGCATTCGCCGGCCTTAAACCCATTGTCGAATTCATGACATGGAATTTCGCTATGCAGGCGATTGACCACATCATTAATTCCGCCGCCAAAACCCGGTATATGTCCGGTGGCCAGATGGGATCGCCCATTGTTTTTCGCGGACCCAACGCTGCGGCAGCCCGGGTCGCCGCACAGCATTCGCAGGACTATGCGGCCTGGTACTCCAACGTACCCGGATTAATTGTGATTTCGCCTTTTTCCGCTGCTGACGCCAAGGGGTTATTGAAGGCGGCGATAAGAGACCCCAACCCGGTTGTCTTTCTCGAGCATGAACTTCTTTATGGCGACACGATGGAGGTTCCCAATATTGACGATTGGGTCTTGCCAATAGGTAAGGCGCGCGTGGCGCGGCAAGGAAGTGATGTCACGATCGTTTCCTATTCGCGCGGCGTAAAATTCTCTCTTGAGGCTGCAGCAATTCTGGCTGCTGACGGCGTCTCCGCCGAGGTTGTGGATCTGAGGACGTTACGCCCAATGGATGCGGCGACAGTGATCGAGAGCGTGAAAAAAACCAATCGTGTCGTGACCGTGGAGGAGGGATGGGCGCCGTGCGGCATTGGCGCGGAAGTCGCCTGGCAGGTCACCCAACACGCCTTTGATTACCTGGATGCGCCGCCCGCCCGCGTGACGCAGGAAGATACGCCGCTGCCCTATGCGGAAAATCTGGAAGCGCTAAGTCTTCCGAATGCGGAAAAGGTTGTGAATGCGGCGAGGCAGGTTTTGTATTTGGATTAGGTAACTTCATCTTCAAGTGGTGTTAAGCCGAGACCGGTGCTTTGATGAAATATGTTGGAAGCTGTCATTGCAACACGGTGACAGTGACATTTGAAACGGACAAGTCGCCCGAAGAGCTGGGCGTCAGGACCTGTCAGTGCACTTTTTGCCGGGCCCATGGCGCTGCGAATATCTCCGATCGCGATGGCCGGGTTCATATCGACTGTGCTGAAAGCGATATCGTTCGGTATTGCTTCGCCTTAAAAACCGCAGACTTCCTGATCTGCCGAACCTGCGGGGTCTATTTTCTTGCGGCGATCGGTGAAGGCGATCACCTTTTCTCTACACTGAACACCAATGGCCTCGCCATGGCGGCGTTCGTTGGCGTTGCTGAGACGCCGATGGTTTACGATGCAGAAGACGACAACGCCCGTATCGACCGGCGACACCTCAAATGGACCCCGACGACATTCTCCGATAAGGCTCTCTCGGCGAGTTATTTCGGTCCACATTAAATCGGGAAGGATTCTTACCATGCGCATCTTGCTCACGATATTCTTGCTCTTTTCTACACCGATTTCTGCAGAAACGGCGGTCGAAGATGTCGCGGCGATAGAGTCGGCGATTACCGACTATTTTGACGGGATCGGCGCTGCGGACGCGGAAAGATTAAACCGGGCGTTCGCGGCGGATAAAGCCGCGATGGTCGGCGTGGTAAAACACGACGACGGCGCAAGAGAGGTAATGGCGTTCCCCGACATGACGCAGGTGATTGCCGGTTGGGCTGGCGACCCCGATCCGGAAGGGCTTGGCCGTGATGGCGAAATTCTCGAAATGAAGGTTGTCGACGGACAGATCGCGATGGTGATGTTCCGCTACAAAGACGAGTATTATGATGTCCTGACTCTGGTCAAAGTCGACGACGTCTGGAAGATTGTGACCAAAACATTCGTGCAGAGATAAAAACCAAAAGCCTGTAAAGGAAAGAACCTCTATGCCGACGCCCATTCTAATGCCCGCTTTGTCGCCGACCATGGAAGAAGGCGCCATAGCAAAATGGAACGTCAAGGAGGGCGATCAGGTGTCGTCCGGAGATGTTATCGCCGAGATCGAGACCGACAAAGCGACCATGGAAGTTGAGGCTGTGGACGAGGGCGCGGTTGCGAAAATTCTCGTTCCCGCCGGCTCCGAAGGCGTGAAAGTGAACACGCCGATCGCCGTTTTGGTGGAGGACGGGGAGGACGCAAGCGACATTGATTTGGAGTCTTTACAGCCGGCTCCGACAACAGCGCCGCAGGACCCGACCCCTGCGCAAACATCCACTGAGAAAACACCGTCCGCAACGAATGGGGAGAGTGCGCCAGCCAGCGCATCGCAATCAACGACGCACAATGGCGGTCGCATTCATGCCTCGCCCCTCGCCAAGCGTATTGCAAAAAACGAGGGGCTGAATCTCGCGGCGATCAAGGGATCGGGCCCTCACGGACGGATTGTTAAGCGCGACATTGAAAAAGCGCTCGCTGACGGCGTTGGGAAATCAACCGGTGAGACCGTCACGGTCTTGTCAGCATCCGTCGACCCGCGCCTTTATCCGCCGGAAAGCTACGAGGCTGTCAAACTCGATGGAATGCGGAAGGTTATCGCCAAGCGCCTCACCCAAAGTTTCAATATGGAAGTCCCGCACTTCCCATTGAATATCGACATTGAACTCACCCAACTGCTCGCAACACGCAAACGCATTAATGACGCCGCGCCGAAAGACGGCGACGGCGCTTATAAAATTTCCGTGAATGACTTCATCATCAAAGCCTCTGCAATGGCCTTGAAAGCGGTCCCGGCGGCGAATGCGACTTATACAGATGAAGCCATTCTTCTCCACAAACATGCCGATATCGGCGTTGCGGTCGCCATTGACGGGGGGTTGATCACGCCAATCGTCTGGAAAGCGGAGACAAAGGGGCTGAAACAGATCTCAGCAGAAATCAAAGATATGGCGGCGCGCGCGCGCGGCAGAAAGTTAAAACCGGAGGAGTATCAAGGCGGGACGTTCTCCGTTTCTAATCTTGGTATGTTCGGGATTACGTCTTTCGCTTCGATCATAAATCAGCCCCATGGGGCCATTATGTCCGTCGGCGCCGGGGAAGAGCGTGTTGTCGTCATTAATGGTGAAATGACAATCCGAACAATGATGACCGTAACGCTCACCTGCGATCATCGGGTCGTGGACGGGGCGATTGGCGCAGAGTTTCTGGGCGCGTTCAAACGGTTCATTGAAGAACCCGCAGCGATGTTAGTTTGACGATTTCCGTTCTGGTGAAGACCTCTGATGAAATCTGCATTCTGAATTTGGTGTTCGGTTACGCCGAAGCCATAGACCAGGGTAATTTCGAGGCCGCCGCGGCCATCCTGTCAGATGCTGACATTTATCTGCGCAACGGCCAGACGATCGGCTCGACACAATTGTTGGAGATCTGGCGCAAGCTCGTCATAATTTACGAAGACGGCACGCCGCGAACCAAACATGTTGTGACGAACCCGATCCTGGAGATTGTCGATCAGCAGGCGGAATGTCGGTCATACTACAGTGTTTTTCAGCAGACAGAAGATTTTCCGCTGCAGATGATTGCGTCCGGGCGCTATAAGCATCAATTCGAAAAACGGGACGGGAAATGGCGAATCACCAAGCTCGATTACTCGCTGGTCGATTTTGAGGGGGATTTAAGCTGTCATCTGCGAAACCGGTGACTTTACCGTTTAAATGCGGCCGGCGTCCCGAGCCCGGCGATCCGTGCAATCGATTTGCAACAAAAGCCTACACTTCGTGAAACTTGATCATTGGGCTGCCTTAATTCCGCCCGGAAGTGGCGCGCGCGCGCCCTTAAATCCTCTCGTGTCGCCGGGGAGTAGTGTACTGGGCCTAGCGACAGGCGAGGCGGGTGGCATTTATCTCTCCCCCATGGCTGCTCAGCCTCGCCACTAGTTTCGAGTTTCGCCGGTGTTGCGTTTTTCGGCGATCCGTGTGGCGGGCGCCCATCTCTCTCTCCCCATTGCGGGCGCCCGTCGCATATCGTCATTTCCTGATAGAACGCCGTCCTTTGCATCCCTTTGGGTGCGTCCGAATTTTACGATGCTGTAGAGGCGTTTACGTGCGGGTGATGTAACGACGCACGTTACAGGGGAAAATTGACAGGTTTTGCCTTGTTTTTGACACAATTCGATTGTAATTGTATAACATCACGATCTTACCCCGATTTGGGGTTATGCGGATCAAGATTCTGTTGCGTTTCAATGAGTTGCGTTTTTTTCTTCGTTGCGTAGCAGGGACGGGCGGCTTCGAGTCCCCCATAAGGGCCGCCCGTTCCACACACCTCTGACGAAGCTCCCAGACGTCATACCGAATTTTCGCCACACCGAATTTTTCAAAATCCTGGGCCGTAATCGGTTGCGCGCGTCCGTTTGCTGGGATAAACGGCGCTGCTTCGTGGGAGGTTTGGGCGAAAGTCCAGTTTCAAACCGCACCACGTCCCCTTCAATGAACCGCTGTCATGTCAATGGCTGCGGTCACTGCTATTTGGAAGGACCATAGAATGGCAAAAAAAATCGACGGCTATCTGAAATTACAGGTGCCGGCGGGTGCGGCAAATCCGTCTCCGCCAATCGGCCCGGCATTGGGTCAACGCGGCCTGAATATCATGGAGTTTTGCAAGGCGTTTAACGCAAAAACCCAAGAAATGGAAAAAGGCATGCCGGTGCCCACGATCATTACGATCTTCACCGACAAGTCATTCACATTCATTACAAAGACCCCGCCCGCTTCATACTATCTGAAAAAAGCAGCGAAGCTTCAAAAGGGCGGCTCTGCGCCAGGTAAAGAAGTCGCGGGCGCTGTGACGGTCGCCCAATGCCGTGAAATCGCTGAAGCGAAAATGAAAGATCTGAATGCGAATGATCTTGATGCGGCGACAAAGATTATTGAAGGCTCCGCCCGTGCGATGGGCCTGGAAGTGCGGGAGTAGGGCTCATGACGAAAACAGGAAAACGTATCGCCGCCGCGCGCAACAACGTCGAACGCAACAAACTCTATTCGGTTGAAGAAGCCGTCGCCTTGGTCAAACAGAACGCCAAAGCAAAGTTTGATGAAACGGTCGAAATTTCCATGAATTTGGGCGTCGATCCGCGTCATGCGGACCAGATGGTCCGCGGCGTTGTCGCCCTGCCGAACGGAACAGGTCGAAGTGTTCGCGTCGCTGTTTTTGCAAAAGATGCAAAAGCAGAAGAAGCAAAAGCAGCGGGCGCTGACATTGTCGGCGCCGAAGACCTCATGGAGAAAATCCAGGGTGGTTTTATGGATTTTGACCGTGTGATCGCGACGCCGGATATGATGGCTGTCGTTGGCCGGCTCGGCAAAGTGCTCGGCCCGCGTGGATTAATGCCGAACCCGAAAGTGGGCACTGTTACGCCGGATGTCACCAAGGCGGTGAAGGACTCCAAAGGCGGCGCGGTTGAATTCCGTGTTGAAAAGGCGGGCATTGTGCATGCGGGGGTCGGCAAGATCAGTTTCGACGAAACCAAAATTGCGGAGAATGTCAAAGCCTTCATCGATGCTGTGGCCAAAGCCAAACCGTCAGGCGCGAAGGGCGCTTATATTAAGAAGATCGCGATCTCCTCGACCATGGGCCCTGGTGTCCGGATCGAATCCGCATCGGCTTGAAGTTTGCGAATTTTGCTGAAAGAACGGCCGCATTTCGCGGCCGTTTCTTTTTGCATCGCGATAATTTCGCAACACATCTGACGATCGCATCAGTGTTGCAACGCGAACAATTACATAAATGAATAACGAAAATTTTTACTTTTTGAGAATTCTTTTTTGAGGAGAGTTCTTAACAAGGATATTCCCCAAATTCGGGAAAAATTCGAAAAAACAAGCAAATATGAGGCTTTAACCAAAAATTCACCTTGACGGATCAGTTTAAATTCGATCTAAACAGCATGGTTTAGTAGCTCAAGTAGGGGGACATTTATGTCCAAAGTTCTTGGCGCAATTGCAGGTCTCGCCACCCTGGCATTTGCATCTCAGGCAAGCGCAGCGACGTTTGTTTTCGACGGCAACGCTGACGGGTCGCCTGTTGATGCGCCGATTTCCAACATCGCTATGGATTGCGGTACGATCGGACAGGATTTCTGTACCGATAATGACGCGCTCGGCTTCGATTATTCGAAGGATGGCATTGCTTTTAACGTTGTCGCCAGACTTGGCGACGCGACAACCGAGTTGATCCAGGATCTGGTTGGCCCGAACCAAGGTCTCGGCGCGCTTTCCGAAGGCGGCCAGACAATGGACCAAATCAACCCGGGCGAGTCGATCCTCATCACTTTTGAGGATGAAGTGACTCTTTCCGACATCTGGTTGAACGACGGCATTTCTCAAGACTGCCCAGGCGGTGGTTCTGAAGGACCTTGCGGCGATGTCGGCATCAGCATTGATGGCGGTTCTGTCGTATCCTTCACCGAGTTCCTCGCTCAAGGCGTTCTGGGTGATGGCGGCGGCGCAGTTCTGGCGCTGGTCGGCACGACCTTTGAGTTTTTCGCTTTGACGGCGAATGCTGGTTATTCCATCGAGCAGTTCACTGTTTCTGATGTTCCTGTTCCAGCTGCATTGCCATTGCTGATCAGCGGTATCGCTGGCCTTGGCTTCGCCGCTCGCCGACGTAAGTCTGCATAAAACTTTCGCCAGATTTCGATTTGGCTTGGAAAGCCTGCGATGAAAATCGCAGGCTTTTTCGATTCTTGGAGCGGTTTGCGCCAGATATAACTCGCGCGAGCTGTCGAAAACGGCTCAACGTCCTTGTTTATGCGGATTGCGGACGCCAAACCGGTGCGCCGCTTTTGTTGCAATCCCCTCTGTCCATAGTCTGGGGAAAGGCGCCAATTGCGGGGGCGTCCGAATTGGCTCAGTAAATGTTGGCGCATGAATAGCAACACAGCAATTAAGCAGAATCCCCCTGAATCCTCTGTGGAGGACATACTTGATGGCGGCGCCTTTCAATATGGGCGAACCGCCTCGGGCCGGCGCTGGTTGGCGGCGCCGTTTGACAAGGCGACAGCCGACGCGATTGTAGCGGCGCAGAAGACAAATCCGATCCTCGCGAACATTTTGGCCGCGCGCGGTATCGGTCCGAAGACAGTCGGCGCATTCCTGAATCCGAGTTTGCGGGAGGATATGCCGGACCCGTTTGTCCTGGCGGGCTTGGACGAAGCGGTTGAAAGCCTTGGCGACGTTATCCTGTCTGGGGGCCGGATCGGCATATTCGGTGATTATGATGTGGACGGGGTCACCGCCGCCAGCATGCTCGCCCGTTACTTTGACGCCATCAATGCCGACCGCATCGTTTACTTGCCCGACCGCATTCTTGAAGGATACGGCCCGACCGCGGCCGCCTTCGGGCGATTATTGTCGGATGGCGCCGACATTATTGTTACCGTCGATTGCGGCGCCGCAGCGCACGGGCCGGTCAATGACGCCGCGTCCAAGGGTGCAGTCATCGTTGTGCTCGACCATCATCTAATGGCGGACGACGGGCCGACGGCGGCAAAAGCAATCGTCAATCCTAATCGGCCGGACGACCAGTCAGGACTGAAGAACCTATCGGCTGCCGGCGTTGTATTTATGGCGCTCGTCGCCCTGAACAGATCATTGCGTGAGAAGGGTTTTTTCGATGACCGGCCGGAACCGGATCTGCGTCAATGGCTGGATCTGACGGCGCTGGGTCTTGTTTGCGATGTCATGGAGATGACGGGCTTCACCCGCACACTCGTCGCGCAAGGGCTGAAAGTGCTCGATCAGAAAACAAATATCGGGCTCACGGCCTTGGCCAAGCGCGCCGGCGCAAAAGGCGCGGCCAGCACCTATCACCTCGGCTTTCTCCTTGGGCCGCGGATTAATGCCGCCGGTCGCATCGGGCATGCTCAATTGGCGTTTGACCTACTGACGTCATCGGATGAGACGCACGCGGCGCAGCTTGCCGAACGATTGCACATCATGAACGCCGACCGCCAGGCGATCGAAGCCGATACCCTGACGCAAGCGATGTTTGAAATTGAACAGCAAAATCGGCAGGACGACGACGTTATTGTCATTGCATTGGAAAAAGCGCATCCCGGCGTTGTAGGGATCGTCGCTGGCCGGTTGAAGGAAACCTATGACCGACCCGTCCTTGTTTTGTCTTCAGAAAAGGGACTGGCCAAAGGATCCGGACGGTCGATACAGGGCGTCGATCTGGGCTCGGTGATTGCGGCGCTTTCGGCAGACGGAACATTAGTGAGCGGCGGGGGGCACGCCATGGCCGCAGGCTTAACTGTTGTGGCTGATCGCGTTGATGCGCTTCGTACAAAGATTAATGGAATCCTCGGCCATGCGGTTGCGAAAGCAAGACGCGAGCGTTCATATCTCTACCAGAATATTGTCGCGCCGACGGCCGTCTCAAAATCGATGGCTGACCTTCTCGCTCAGGCAAGCCCGTTTGGGCCTGGCGCGCCGGAGCCAATGGTCGTTCTGCGTGATTTGCATGTAGAACAACGTCGTGTCGTTGGTGAAAATCATTTGTCCATTCTCTTTAAAGATGCGCTTGGGGAAGCGGTGCGTGCGATTGCGTTTCGCGCTGTCGGCGAACCGTTGGATAAATTTTTGACGTCCGGTGCTGTTGTGCATGTGCTTGGAAAAGTGCGTGCGGATGATTGGCGCGGGGGCGATCACGGCCAGCTGCATATTGTTGATGTCGCCGTTACAGGGTGACGGCGACGCACGCCTGGCGCCGATCAAAAAAGGCTTGCAACGGCTTTAGATCGTCGCATATACACACCGTTCTCGCTGTCGCGGCGACGTGCGGGCCCTTCGTCTATCGGTTAGGACGTCAGGTTTTCAACCTGAAAAGAGGGGTTCGATTCCCCTAGGGCCTGCCAATTCTCTCCGCGAGAAGAGCGAACTGTAACGTCGTTGGATCAAGGCATTTCGCTCAACGTCTTCGGTGATCGCATCGCGAGAGGCAAAAACCGGTTCACACCTTCTTCGCGATACGCCAAACGCGCGCAAACCATGGAATTATCGTCCGCAAAATACCCGCTGCGCTTTGGCGAGGGACATTGCTTTCTTGCGTGATTTGGATTTTACTAACAGTTGGTTAATTGCGCGTTTATTGCACGAGGGGAATTGGCCATGAGATTGCTGCCTATGATTGCAGCCGCCACGCTGATGGCGGTTTCGGCCAATGAAGCGTCAGCTGAGCCGGTCACGAAAAACGAAATCACCCGAATCTTGACGGATCAAGGTTATGTTGTGGAGGATTTGGACCGCAACAAAGTGACGGTGACTGTCGGCGAATATGTTGTCCTGATCGGCGTTGACGGGTCGGACAGGGACGTCACTTATCGGACCTATCTTGAGGGGCTCACGGGCTCCCATCTCGGGTTCGATTTTCTCAATAAATTCAATAATGAAGTCAAGTTTGGCCGCGCATATATCGATCGCGACGGCGACGTTGCGCTGCAGATGGACCGAAACTCGGCGGGGGGCGTTTCAGCGGAGAATATTCAGTCCGATTTTGACGTCTTTTTGCTGCTGATTTCGAAGTTTCTTTCCGATCTCGAAGCGCAGACAATCGCTTAGGCAGGCTTATCAAAGAATCGGACTAAATGAGGGTTCAGTATCGCTTGGTGTCGCGTTGCAACCTAAAGGGGTAAGCGGTACAGAATTAGGTCGCGTCGGTAGAAAGCAATCGGATTGGACGGATAACTGGTCGATCCACTACAATAGAGAAGACGGCGCTGAGGGCGCGTTTGGGGGTTCAAAGCAGAATGGCTGAATTCGTTGGAGACAGCGGCCCTGACGGCGACACGCCGGAATCTCAGGAAGAGACTTTCACGGTAAAGGGCATCGTGAAGTGGTTTGACCCCACCAAGGGCTACGGATTTATCATTTCTGACGATGGGGGCGGGGACGTCCTGATCCATTCCACATGTCTGAAGGAAGCCGGTCGGACGACGGCACGGGAGGGTGCAAAAGTGGAATGTGAGGTGGTGCGTCGGAGCAAAGGGCTTCAGGCGCTGAAACTTCTGGCGATTGACGAGTCAGAAGCCAATCCCATTTTGCCGACAGCGCCGGTGATGAGCCAAACGCCGGCGGGCGAATTCACCCGGGCGACGGTGAAATGGTTTAACCGCGCGAAAGGCTACGGCTTTTTGACCTGTGGCGATGGATCGGAAGACATTTTCGTCCATATGGAAACGCTGCGCAGATGCGGCATGGGTGAGCTGGTGCAGGGCCAAAGACTGCAAGTTTCGTTCGCCGCCGGCCCGAAGGGCATGCTGGCGATGGAAATCCGTCCTGACCCTGAAAACTAAGCAACAGCGGCCTGAATTGCCGCTTTACTTTCGTGTGAAGATATCCCAAGAGCTTCCTTCGGCTCGGGGCGTAGCGCAGTCTGGTAGCGCATCTGGTTTGGGACCAGAGGGTCGCAAGTTCGAATCTTGCCGCCCCGACCATTCTATCGCCGATGGAGAGCCAGGCTGATGTCCACTGCGCGCATTTATAAACCATCAAAAACAGCCATGCAGTCCGGCGCTGCGAAAACCGAAAGCTGGTTATTGGAGCTGGAGCCGTCTGCGGCGCGTAAAATTGATCCCCTCATGGGTTGGACCAGCGGCGACGCAATCACGTCCGGTCAGGTCGCCATGCGGTTTCCGACCAAGGAAGACGCGATCGCTTATGCCGAGAAAAATAATCTGGTCTATTCGGTGATCGAGGAACGGCGCAGGGTGAAAACGCCGAAGGCTTATTCCGACAATTTCGCTTATAAAAGACGCAAGCCTTGGACGCATTAAGGCCATATTCGGCCCCGTAGCTCAGCTGGATAGAGCACCGGCCTTCTAAGCCGATGGTCGCAGGTTCGAATCCTGCCGGGGTCGCCAATTCTAATTCTTTCTCTCCCGTCGCATGCGTGAGAGTTTATTCTGACGATCAGTTCCTGCTATGGTGGAGGTGAGCGGGCTCCGTAGCTCAATTGGATAGAGTAGCGGCCTTCGAAGCCGACGGTTGTAGGTTCGAGTCCTACCGGGGCCGCCATTATTTCGATCACGGACAATTGCCGGTCAATCTCCTCTGCGAGAGCGGCCGAACAAGCCAGACCTCAGACGCGGTCTTGAGGGAAGGGTCGACGTTTCTTCCGCTCCTCTCCGCCAGAGAATGAACCACAGGTCGGCGCCTGGCCAGCCTGCTTTCCTCCGCTAATCCAGTTCAGGTAAGGCGACCGCGTCAACATCGGATGTCGGCGCAGCGAGGGTCAGGTCAACGACCACACGATCGCCGGGTGAAAGCGTAACCTCTTGAGACAGATACCCGGCCTTTGCGATTTGCGCTGTGATCGGCGCGATGACTTGCGCGACAGTGCATGGCGTTTCGCATGGATCAAATCCGTCGATCTGAACAAGAGCGCCGCTCGGCATGCTGTCAATAGCGATCTGGTTTGGGTCTGTCGTCGCACACGCTGCAAGCAGGATTGACGCAATTACGCAGGTTACTGATCGAATCATTGATCCACTCCGTTCCTTCAGGCGAAAATTCACGCCTTCCCTAAAGCGCTGAAAGCGCGCTCAAGATCCATCTTGAGATCCTCAATGTCTTCCAGCCCTGCATGGATACGCAAGACCGCCCCGTCTTCCGCCCAAGTTGTCGCAGACCGGTTCGGCGCCGGCTTGACCGGCAAGCACAGGCTTTCATATCCGCCCCATGAAAACCCGATGCCAAAGAGCTTAAAGGCGTTGAAAAATGCACTCAATGCGTTTTCCGATTGGGCTTTCAAAACAACGCCAAACAATCCGCTGGAACCGGTAAAATCCCGTTTCCAGAGTTGATGACCCGGACAGGATTTAAACGCCGGATGCAGGAGGCGATCGACTTCCGGGCGTTTGCCAAACCATTTGGCGAGGGCCAGTGCATTCTCCTCATGCTGCGCGAGGCGCGCGTTCAGCGTCCGCATGCCGCGCAATGCGAGATAAGCGTCGTCAGCCGAAACATTCGCCCCCAATTGCAAGAGTGAGTAAAAAATAGCGTGGGCGGTCTGATCGTCGGCGCTCGTGATGGAGCCGACCAGGCAATCGGCGTGACCGACCAGATATTTTGTCGCCGCCTGGACGCTGACATCAGCGCCTAGATGAATGGGCTTGCAGAAAAGTCCCGCGGACCAGGTATTGTCGACAATGAGTTTTGCGCCGCACGATTGCGCCAATTGAGCGAGAGACGGCAAGTCCTGCACTTCAAATGTCAAGGAGCCCGGCGACTCCGCGAATATCACTTTCGTCCGTTCAGTGATGAGCGCTGAAACATCATCTTTTGACGCCATCGGATCATAAAACGTCGTTTCAACGCCAAAGCGTTCCAGAAAGCGAAGGCAAAATTTGCGTGTCGGATCATAAGCTGTGTCAACCATGAGCACATGATCGCCCGATCCGACAAACGCCAGGATCGCCGCCGTACAGGCTTGCAAACCTGATGGGGCGAGACGGGTTTCATAGCCGCCTTCGAGCGCCGTGATCGCTTCCTCAAGCGCGCGGTGGGTTGATGTACCTAGGCGGCCATAGACGATGTTTTTCGCACCTTCGAGATAATCTTCATACGTTGGAAAGAGAATTGTCGACGCGCGTTCCACAGTCGGGTTGACCGCATGGTGCGGCCGATGATGGGGCCGGCCGGTTGCAACGAGTTTGGTTTTATCTTTCATAATCGCTCAAGCAAAATAGCCAGGACGCCGTATTCGCTCCCCTGTCTGCAATGTCTCAGTTGGGCGTTGGCGGTTGGTCCATCAGTTCGACCACGCCGTCTCGTCGATCGTAAACGTCAAATCCGTATTTTTGATAAAGCGGCAATGCGGCGGGATGATCCAGCGTGCATGTTTCAAGGCGCACTTTTTGCGGGTCTTTGGCCCACGCAATATCGATTATGTTTGACAGAAAAAATCCGCCCAGGCGGCGACCTTGAAATTCCGGCGCCAGACCGAAAAACTTAATCTCGTGAAATGCATCATTCCGCCTGTCGATTTCTCCAAAACCGGCGGGCGCGCCGTTGGCGTAGAGGATGTAAATCTCAACGTCTGGATGATGAATGACGTCTTTTAGGTCCTGATCGCTCATGCGCCGTCGGCTGACCCAGTTACAGGAATCGCCAACAAGTCTGTATAAATACCGATAATAGTGAATTGGTATTTCTATCGCCTGCAAGATCGCGATTTTACCCTTTGGCGATGGTTTCGGCGGGAAAGCGGGCCTGTTGGTCTGCTCTAGATACGTGACGGTTACGGTAACGCTTTTGGCGTTAGTCGTTGGTCGCGACTGGAAATGCCCCTGTGTCATTGCTTAGGCGACCCCATTCCGCCCAAGAGCCATCATAAACCCGTACATGCTCGCAACCTATCAGGTGTAATCCAAGGGCGAGAATAGCGGCTGTCACGCCGGAACCGCAACTGCTTATTATTTCCTGATCCGGCGAAACGCCGACAGTGTCGAAGGTTTCGGCCAACGATTTCGCAGATTTCATCTGGCCGCGCTTATCAATAAGCTCGGTATAAGGCAGGTTTCGGGCGCCCGGCATGTGTCCGCACCGAAGACCCGAACGCGGCTCAGCCGTTCTTCCCGAAAACCGAGGCGCTGGACGGGCATCAAGCACAACAGCATTCTTGTTCGTCAACGCGCGTTGCACCATCTCTGCATCGGCAAGATGGTGCGGGCTGAAACTGGCGTGAAAAAGCGCAGATTGGCGGATCTTCGAAGGGCCGTCTTCGAGAACACCGCCGGCATCGCGCCAGGCTGGCAGGCCGCCATTCAACACAACAACGGGCGCATGCCCCATCAACCGAAACGTCCACCAAACCCGCGGCGCGGAAAAAACGCCTATGTCGTCATATACGACGACGGTGTGATCATTCGACAGACCAAGGTTGCTGACATAAGCGGCAAACGCATCAGGAGAGGGCGCCATATGAGGCAAATCCGTGTCCGGGGCCGCCGCCGCATCGATATCGAAAAACACGGCGCCCGGAATATGTCGCGCTAAATGGTCCGCATGCGCAAAGCCTGCGCCCGGCATACGCCAGGACGCATCGACAATTGCTAAATCCTGCCTGTGGAAATTTTCGAGAAGCCAAGCCGCCGACACCAAAGGCGGAATATGCGCATCGTCATCACTTACTTTCATGGCCCCTCGTCAAGCCAGGGCGGGACGGGCAGATTTTTGAATTTCAAAAATGCTGGATTGTAGATTTTGGACGCATACCGATTGCCATAATCGCACAAGATCGTCACAATTGTGTGTCCGGGTCCCATATCTTTCGCCAATTTGATGGCGGCAGCGATATTAACGCCGCTTGACCCGCCCATACAAAGGCCTTCTTCTACGACGAGTTTGAAGACGATCTCCAGAGCTTCCGCATCTGTAATTCGATAAGCATCATCGAATTTCAATCCTTCGAGATTGGCTGTGACGCGGCCCTGTCCGATACCTTCCGTAATGGATGCCCCTTCTGCAGTCAGCTCGCCGGATTTGATCCAGCTGTAGATTTTTGCCCCCATTGGGTCGGCCGCAACACAACGAATATCTGGGTTGCGTTCTTTCAACGCCATGGTCACGCCAGCGAGGGTCCCGCCTGAACCGACCGCACAGGTAAATGCATCGACGTTTCCATCTGTTTGCCGCCAGATTTCCGGTCCTGTTGTGTGATAATGCGCATCGCGATTGGCGACATTGTCGAACTGGTTCGCCCAAATCGCGCCGTTGGGCTCAGAATTGTTCATTTGATCGGCGAGGCGGCACGAGTATTTGATATAGTTATTTTCATCGCTATACGGAACAGCGTCGACTTCTATCAGTTCGGCGCCGAGCAAACGAATGGCCTGTTTTTTCTCTTCGGTTTGCGTTTGCGGTATAACAATTTTGACACGATAGCCAAGCGCGCCGCCGACCATTGCGAGGCCAATGCCGGTATTTCCGGCCGTCCCCTCAACGATGACGCCGCCCGGCGCAAGACGATTCTCCTTCTCGGCGTTCCGGATGATGCCGAGCGCTGCCCGGTCCTTGACGGATTGACCCGGATTTAAAAACTCCGCTTTGCCGAGAATTGTGCAACCGGTTTCTTCTGATGCCCGTTTCAGTTTGATAAGTGGCGTATCGCCGATCGCGTCGATAACGGTGGATAGTGGCGCCATAGGAACGAACTCGCGAATTTGGTTTGACAAGGTCGAACAAACAAACTGCCGTTTGTTCTCGTCGACCGAAAAGCGATTTTTTCTAATAGGATTTAGAGGGACCATAAAGCCTGCTCACCAGACTGTTACCTATCCCGAAGACGGCTCCGCCTTTGCGTCCCGCCAATGCGCTTCCATCTCGTCCAAAGACATATCCGTCATGGACCGGTTCGCGCGCGCCGCTTGCTTTTCAATATACTGGAAGCGACGGGTGAATTTCTGATTGGTCCGGCGCAACGCCGCTTCAGGGTCGATATCCAGATGGCGGGCGAGATTTGTGAGAACAAACAGCAAGTCGCCGAACTCATCTTCTATCTCTGATTGTGATTTCACATCGCGGGCTTCAACGAGTTCTTCTGTTTCTTCGGTAATTTTGGCCAGCACCGCGTTCGCATCGTCCCAATCAAATCCGACGCGCGCGGCGCGCTTTTGCAATTTGACGGCCCGTGTCAGTCCCGGGAGCCCAACAGGGACATCGTCCAATAATCCGTTCTTTCCTTTTTCCTGTCTTTCTTTTTCTTTTTGAATTTCCCACGCCTCGGTTTGTTCAGACGCATTGCGATGGTCTGCATCGGCGAACACATGAGGGTGGCGCCGGACCATCTTATCGGCGATGGCGCGAGCGACATCGTCGAAATCAAAATGACCCGCCTCGCGCGCCATCTGTGCGTGGAATACGGTTTGGAACAGGAGATCGCCGAGTTCGTCCTTCAACGATTCATAATCTTCGCGCTCGATAGCGTCGGCCACCTCATAAGCCTCTTCGATCGTGTAGGGGGCGATCGTGCGAAAATTCTGCTCCAGGTCCCAGGGACACCCGGCATTCGGATCCCGTAATCGCGCCATAATATCGATCAGGCGGTCAATATTTCCGGTATTTCGTTGGGCGGACATGCGAAAGCTCCGAATCCTCATGGTTGAATGCCATCTTTAGCGCCTTGTGGCCGTGGCGTCGCGCAATAATGTTCCGCGTATTTTGCGGCCGCGAGCCGAAAAATGCGCATTTTTCGTGCTTGCTACGGGCGCCTTGTGGATGCCGGTCTGTCCGAAGTAAAAGCCCTTTGGAAAACCAATAAACAAGGAACGCTGCGCATGCCCATCACCGAGACCAGACTGATCTGGCGCAATGGCGAAATGATCCCGTGGGCGGATGCGACGGTGCATGTTCTGACCCACGGCCTGCATTATGGCACGGCCGTCTTCGAAGGCGTACGAGCCTACGACACCAAACACAAAGGCGTTTGCGTCTTCCGTAATCTCGAACATATGGAGCGTTTGCTCTATTCCGCCCGCGTCTACGATATCGATATCAACTATTCCGTCGACGAAATCATGAAGGCGACCCGCGAGGTCGTATCGGAAAACGATCTCACGTCGGCTTATATTCGTCCGGTCGCTTATCTCGGCTATGGCGAGATGGGGCCGGGATCACCGAATGTTCCCTCTGAACTCGCGATCGCGGCGTTCCCCTGGGGCGCATATCTCGGGGATGAAGGTCTGAAGAACGGCATTGACGTTGCAGTCTCCAGCTGGCGGCGGTCAGCGCCCGGAACAATCCCGGCTGGGGTAAAAGCCGCCGGTAATTATCTTTCTAGCCGGCTGGTGTCGCTGGAGGCGAAAAAGAACGGTTTTGCTGAGGGCATCGGCCTCGCACATGACGGCACGTTGAGCGAAGGCGCCGGCGAAAACCTGTTCATCATCAAGAATGGCCGATTGATTACGCCGCCAGCGGCGTCTGCAATCCTGTCCGGCATCACCCGCGACACGGTCATCACTCTGGCGAAGAAGTTGGGTTTTGAAGTGATCGAACAAGCCTTGCCGCGCGAGATCCTGTATGGCGCTGATGAAGCGTTTTTTACCGGGACAGCTGCCGAAGTCACGCCTATTCGTTCTGTAGACAGACTGAATGTCGGATCTGGCGACAGGCCGATTACATCGGCGATCCAGAAAGCGTTTTTTGGATTATTTTCCGGAGAAACCGATGATGAATGGGACTGGCTGGATCCAGTGCGTTAACACGGGGCTCTTGGCGTGGGTGCCTTGGTAATATTCCGTTAACCTCTTTTTTATTGACGGGCGGATTCTGCGCGCGGTAAGAATTCACCATAAAAATGCTGTGCGAGTCGTGGCGTGCGGCGCAATAATGGTCGACCAATCGGCCGGAAAAGACAAATTGAGGGGCCGCCATGACGCGCTTTCGCACGCTCACCTCGCCGGTGAAGCCATTCTTCCGCGATAATGTGAGTACGGATGTAATCTACGCCGGACCAAGAGCGGATTTGCAGACGGGGATAGTCGCGCACAATATTTTCCGTCACTTCCGATTTGACGAAACTGGCCGTGAAAGGCCGGAGAGTCTGTTCGATAAAAAACCATTCGACAAAGCTGCGATCCTTGTCGCCGGCCGGGGCTTTGGCGGCGGCAAAACGCCCGATGTCGCTGCGCAGGCTTTGCGGGCTTTTGGCGTTCAGTGCGTCACCGCAGTGTCATTCAGCAAGAAATTCGAAACAGCAGCGCGTCGCGCCGGCATATTGCCCGTGACGGTAAACTACCGGGAAGCAGCGACTCTGGCTGAAGAAGCCGGTGAGGGCGATGCAATCACGATCGACGCCGAGGCTGGCCAGATCATCACAAGCCATGGGGAACGGATTGGCATTTCCGTTGAGCCTGGTGAAGATCCAGAAGACAGCGAGCGTTCGGGTAAGGCGGGCGGTGACGCGGCGGCGCCTGATCATTTGTTTGTCAGCGCCGCGCCTTGAAACAGGCAGATTGGGGTGAGGTAATCGGCTCACGGCGCCGGCAGTTTCGCCAATTGATGAAAATCAATGTCATTTGATTTGCTAATCCATCGGCGACGATTTACGTCGCCACACAGGAAATGCGTGTCTTATCGCCCTGATAGGGGAGAGAAAGGTATCCTGTGAAAACGGTTTTGCGGATTGCGTTCGCTGTGCTCCTGATCGCAATGACGGCGGCGATTTCTTGGCTGTGGACGCCGGCGCCGGCGGGTTTTGACCGGGAGAAGGCGCGCACGGCTGCAGAGCAATATGATGTCCGGATCATACGGGACGCGTTCGGCGTACCCCATATTTATGCTGAGCGGGACGCAGACGCAGCGTTCGGGCTTGCCTACGCCCATGCTGAAGATGATTGGAAGACAATTGAGGACGTTATCTTTTTCACCCGGGGGCAGTTGGCGCAATACCAGGGACGGGATGCGGCGATCCCGGATTTCCTGGTGCGGGCGTTGCGCATTCACGAAGATATCGACGCCAAATATGAACAAGATCTGAGCCTGGAAACCCGCAGGCTTGCAGAGGCTTACGCCGCCGGCCTCAACCTTTGGTGTGCGGAGGAGAAGGGGCGCTGCGCTTTTGGCGCCGCGCCAGTGACGGGGAAAGACATCGTCGCGGGATTCGTCTCCAGGACACCGTTCTTTTACGGCCTGGATGAAGAATTGCGAAAAATATTTGACGGGGATCTGGCGACCCAGGCGCAGATTGATGCATCCCGGACCGCGTATTTTCGAAATCCGCCGGGTATGGAATTCGGGTCAAACGCAATGGCGATTTCGCCGCGCAGGTCCGCCGATGGTCACACGCGATTGATGGTGAATTCCCATCAGCCTTACGAGGGGCCTGTCGCGTGGTATGAGGCGCGGGTCAAAACCAATGAGGGTTGGGATATGATCGGCGGGCTTTTCCCGGGCGCGCCGATGATTTTGCATGGGGCCGGTCCCAATCTCGGCTGGGCGTTTACCGTCAACCGTCCGGATTTGGTTGATGTATATGCGCTCCAGGTTGACGATACGGACGATCCGACACGCTATTTTTTCAGCGGCTCATGGCGGTCTTTCGAAACACGTTGGACAGCCTTTCGCGTAAAACTCTGGGGACGATTCAGCTTACCGGTAAGACGCAAAATATATAACACCGTACACGGACCGGCCTTTGTTAGCGAAAACGGGGTTTACGCCGTATCTTATGCTGGCGCCGGCGACATCCAGGCTATTGAACAATGGCGACGGATGAATAAGGCGACGACATATGATGATTGGCGCGCAGCCATGGAGATGACTGCTATCCCCAGTTTTCATGTGGTATACGCCGATAGAACGGGCGATATCGCCTATCATTACAATGCCGCTGCGCCCGTGCGGTCCGAGGACCAGAATTGGAGCAAAATCGCCGAAGGCGCCAATCCGGATTTATTGTGGGCTGGTCGCGTCCCATTTGACGCGCTTCCCGCTGTCGTTCGACCCGCATCGGGCTTTGTTGTGAATGCGAATAATGGGCCATATGAAGCATCTTTAAGCCAGGACGCGCCTCAGCCAGAAGACTTTGCACAGACTTTGGGAATTGATCAAAGGACGACGAATCGCGGCGCCAGATTGCTTCAGCTATTTGGTGAAGACGCATCAATTACAGAGGAAGAATTTTTAACCTATAAGTTTGATCATCATTATGCAGAGGACTCGCGCGTTATGCGATTCTTGCGGGACCTGATCACCCGCGATGAGTTGTCCAGCGATCCAGCGATGGCGCCGGTGATTGACTTGTTAAGCGGCTGGCACGGTCAGGTCACTGCTGAAAGCCGTGAAGCGCCGCTCGCGCTTTATACAGCAGCGAAAGAGCTTGGGGGGTTGATGGACAAAGAAGGGAGCACGAATGGTGTGCGGGCCCTGAAAGAGACTGTCGCCGAGCTGCAGACCGGATTTGGGCGTATTGATCCAATGTGGGGTGAGGTGGTCCGCTTGCGTCGCGGATCTGTCGACTTGCCGCTCAATGGCGGCCCGGATACGCTTCGTGCGGTATATCCGGAATCTGATCCGGCGAATGGCGCCGTAAAGGCTGCAGGCGGTGATACCTATATTCTGTATGCCGATTGGGATCGTGACGGCGCATTGTCGGTCCGTACGATCCACCAATATGGCGCTGCAACACTGGATGAAAACTCGCCCCATTATAACGATCAGGCGCCGATTTTCGCCAATGAAGGTTGGAAAATCCCGCCGATGACGCTTGACGATCTCATGAAAGAGGCGACCGCCGACTATTCGCCGGGCAAGCGCTATCAATAACGAAATTGCATCTCGTTCTAATCAACAACAATGCTCCGTTGGTCCGGCCTGCCCATCGCCAGAAGAACAGGGTCGTCTTTTTGACGTTTTACAAATTGATCCTTTGACTGAATGCCCCACCAGCGATGGGCGACGAGGCATTGGCCGATCGGCGCGCCCAGCGTCGAACCGGGGCCGGGCAAAATCAATATCTCCGGCGCAAACTCTTTCAGGGCGACTTCTACTGATTTAGAAAAATCATAAGTTTGAAAAATTTGGGCGCCGAGCGTGTACTGGTAAAGCGCATCAACATCTGAACTCAAGGGATTCCAGATTACGCCTCGACCGTCGATAACAGGAACTTGAGGTCGGTCAAAAAGACAGCCAGGAAGGTTCTCGAAGGCGAGTTTTGATACATGCTCTAGGAGCGGTGTGTGAAAGGCCGCATGGCGCGCGAGACGAAACGGGTAGCGTTCGTCAGCGGAGGGCAAGGATTTCTCCATAGCGTCCAGACCGGCGTCATCGCCGGCGAGGACGGCTGTCCCGCCCAGATTGATTGATAAGTGCGCGGCGCCGGCTCGCGCGCCAGCATCAAGGGCCCGGTTGACCAGATTGGCGCGGTTAACGTCCGGCCGCCATTGTTCATCGGATGTCGGATAGACCATCTGCCCGCCGACGCCATCGGTCTCCATCAAGGCGCCCATCGTATCCACAAGACGAATGGCGTTTGCCGGGGCCAGGGCGCCGCCCGCGGCGAGGGAGAGATACCAACCCAATGAGTTGCCGCAGATCGCAACAATTTCAAATTTGCTGAGATCAATATCGGCGAAGTCTGAGAGCGCGCAGGCGTAGATTAAACTGGAGGCGTTCAGGCTGGAGGCGTGCCGCCCCGCGGAATAACTCTCTGCACTGTCAATGTCGCTGATTGGCGTCCGTTTATTTTGCGCCCGCCAGTCATCAATCTCAGCCAAAAAATCCTGTTTATCCCTGTGGTGGGTCGCGAGATAGCCGAGTTCATTGCGGCCATAGGTGCCTCGGCCCGGAAATATGACAACTGCACGTTTTGTCATTCCGCAGCTTTCCTTTTGTCCTTAATAAGCGCGCGCGCCGCCCGTATAATATCAGCTTCCTGAACGAGAACCGTGTCGGCCGCGGGCCCAAGGGGAATAAAGCTGTCTTCGCCCGTTACGCGCGCAAGGTTTGGCGCAAATTGATGATCGGCGAAGCCTGCGATAATTTCCTCACTGAGCGAACCGGTGCGACGACATTCGTCGACAATCAGTACAGAATTGCAGGCGGCGGCCTGCTTGATGATCGCATCGATGGGCAGCGGCGATAACCAACGGATATCGATAATTTTGGCGGCGATGTTGTCCTTGGCGAGGGTCGTAGACGCTTTTTGCGCCATTGAAACGCCGTTGCCGTAAGTGATGATCGCCAGGTCAGCGCCGTCCCCGATAACGCCTGGCGCCCCGAACGGCGCATCACCATCGACATCTTCATAAACCGCAGCCATCAATCCATCGCCTTCAACGTGAAGATCTTTCGTTCCGTAAAGAGCGATTGGTTCTAGGAATATCACAACGCGTTTCTGCTCACGGGCCACGCGAATGCACGTGCGCAGCAATCGGACCGCTTCGCCGCCTGAGGAGGGGCAGGCCAAAATAACGCCCGGAATATCACGGAAAACAGCGACCGAATTATCGTTGTGAAAATGACCTCCAAACCCTTTCTGGTAGGCGAGCCCTGCGACACGAACGACCATCGGGTTGGCGTATTGACCGCCGGAGAAAAAAGAAAGCGTCGCCGCTTCACCGCGAATTTGATCTTCCGCATTGTGAACATAGGCCAGAAACTGAATTTCGGGGATCGGCAGATAACCGATATGAGCCGCGCCGATCGCCATACCGAGGATTGATTGCTCGTCGAGCACGGTGTCAAACGCCCGGGATGGGCCAAATTGCTTTTGAAGCCGCGTTGTCGCGCCGTAGACACCGCCTTTCTTGCCGACATCTTCTCCAAAGACAATGATGTTTGGATTTAGAGCCATCTCGTCGGCCAAGGTCAGCGAAATCAACCGCGACATGTGTGGTGGTTCGGAACGCGCGCGCGCATCGGCGGGGTTTTTGGTTTGCGTCTTCGGGTTTTCCGACGGCGCCTGTTCTGACGCCGGCGAAATGGTCGACATAACAGCCTCGGCAGTCTCAAGTTTTGGTCTGTCGCAAGCCGCATTCAGAATGCTCTCAACACGGTGTTTTATCGAACCATATAGATTGCGTATTTCCTCGCGGCTGAGGATTGAATTTTCAATGAGCCGACGCGCCGTGTGGAGTAGCGGGTCCTGATCCGCTTCACGTTCGATTTCGGGTCTCGCACGATAGCTCGCTTCCAGATCGGAACCGGCATGCCCCATCAATCGCACGGTGCGCATGTGAAGAAAAACGGGGATGCGCGATTGACGCGCAATGCTCTGCGCTGTCCGTGCTGCGGCGACGGCGTCAACAACATCGCGCCCGTCGCTATAAACGTAACGTAATCCGGGACGGTTAGAGAAAGCCGTTTTGATCCATCCCGCCGGTGTTTTTACCGAAATGCCGATGCCATTGTCTTCGCACAGGAAGATGATGGGTAAAGGCAATCCGCGATAGGCGGTATGTGCGGCCGTATTGAAAGCCCCTTGTGCGGTGGAGTGGTTGGCCGACGCATCGCCAAAACTTGCGACCACAACGCTATCTAATGATGCCTGAGCGTCGGCCTTCTTATGCGTACGCGCCAACGCGACGCCAAATGCAGCGCCAACGGCTTTCGGCAAATGCGACGCGATCGTGCTTGTCTGTGGCGGAACAAAAAGTGACTTCGATCCAATCACTTTATGACGACCGCCAGAGATCGGATCATCGGCCGACGCAACGAAAGAAAGCGCCATGTTCCAAAGGGGTGTTTCGCCGCCGGCTTTGCGCGCGCGCTCAATAAGGAACGCCCCGCTACGGTAATGCAAAAACGCCGGATCGTTTGGTCTCAGAATATTTGCGAGGGCGGCGTTGCCTTCGTGTCCGGCGCTGCCGATTGAATAGAAGCCGCGTTTTTCGACGCCAAGCTTTCGCGCGCCAAGATCCAGAGCGCGGCTCGCAAGTTGGCTTTCAAAAAGACCGACGAGTTCGGTCGGACTAATCGCTGCATCTGTTAAGGAGACAGACGAAAGGGGTTCGGGAAGTTTATTGCGCCCCAATCGATCAGCAAATCCGTCTTCACTTGCGGCAATTGACCCCGCCACACTGCGCCTCCTCGGTTCTCTTTGTTGCGCATGGTTTTGCGCATGCGGCAGCGCCTTGTCGAGCCGCATTTGCGCAAAAAATGCGGCAGCGTGACCCGGCGCCGAAGAGAATTGCGACGGGGAAAGCCCGGCGGTACGCTAACCGCGGAATCGATGGAAGGGCTAAAAATGCGAAACCCCTTTGATACGCCTGAGCGTGTCGCCTTTCGGGACACTGTTCAGCGGTTTGTCGCCTCCGAGGTGACGCCATTCGCCGATGAATGGGACGAGGCTGGCGATGTCCCGTGGTCGCTTCATGAGAAGGTCGGCGCGCTTGGCGGTTTTGGGTTTGGCGTTGCTGAGGAATATGGGGGCCTTGGATTTGATGATTGCTTCATGCGCGCAAGCTTTGCCGATGAGTTCTCGCAATGCGGTGCGACCGGGATCCCGGCGGCCGTTGGTGGGCGCGGTATCTCTATTGGTCCGATCGAGAAATTGGCGTCGACGGACATTAAGGATCGCGTATTGCGCGACATTGTTTTGGGCAAGAAGGGATCAAGCCTAGCGATTACGGAACCGTCGGGCGGTTCCGATGTGGCGAATCTCAAAACAACCGCACGCAAGGACGGCAATCACTGGGTGCTGAATGGATCGAAAAACTTTATCACGGGCGGGATGAAATCGGATTATTTCGTTGTCGGCGCGCGGACCGGCAGTGACGGGATTGCCGGCATTTCTCTGTTTTTCGTTGACCACGACACGCCGGGCTTCAACCGGACCCCGCTTGAGAGAAAAATGGGGTGGTGGGCCTCTGATCAGGCGAGTCTTTTCTTTGACGATGTCCGGGTGCCCGCGGAAAACATGCTGGGTGAAGAGAATTTTGGTTTCATTCAGATCATGGAGAACTTCAATCATGAGCGCATCGGATTGATGGCGGGGGCGCTTGGCATGATGAAAGTGTGCCTTCGGGAATCAATCGATTATGCGAAAGACCGTGAAACCTTCGGCAAACCGCTGATTCGTCACCAGGTCATCCGGCATAAAATCGCCGACATGTCCGCCAAGATTGATCAGATTGAGGCTTATCTTAATCAGATTTGTTGGCTGATGAATGAGGGGGAAACACCCGTCGCAGAAATCTCCAAAGGCAAATTCTCTGCGACGAAAGCGCTTGAATTTTGCGCGTCCGAAGCCATGCAGATTTTGGGAGGCGCAGGGTATTTGCGCGGGCATCCGGTTGAACGGATCTATCGGGAGGTCAAGGTCTACGCCATCGGAGGCGGATCGGAAGAGATTATGCGCGATCTTGCCGTTCGCCAAATGGGCCTTTAAAAACTGTATACGGAATAAAAAAACGTACACAGAACAAAGGCGAAAAATTCTCGAAATTGGTCAAATGCTGCGCCGCAGCACACAAAACGTTAACGGTGTTTTTTGATGAAATTTGTCCTTTGTAACGCAGTTGAAAAACGCTAGACTTGGCGCTTACGTCAGCGAGGGGCGGCAGTGTCAGTAACCGTAATGAAGTATTCCAGTCCTGCGTGGCCATTGGCCTTAACCGAAGGCGCGCGGGCGCTGGGTGAGCTACCGCTTCTTCCGGCTGCGGAGTTTGTATTAAAACTTGCGCCAAAGGGGGACGGGCATCCGGTTATTGTGTGTCCGGGATTTTTGACCGGAGACGGATCAACCGGTTTGCTGAGAAGGTTTTTGCGCAGCAAGAATTACCGCGTCTATGGCTGGAACCTCGGCCGGAATCTTGGCCCCGGCGAAACCGGGGAGAAATTCGAGCAGTTAGCCGCCCACGTCGAAGCTGTTACAGACGAGTATGGCGAGCCGGTGTCCCTGGTTGGCTGGAGCCTTGGCGGTGTGATGGCCCGGGAAATCGCCAAGCAGGACCCTGACCGTGTTAGGCAGGTGATTACGCTCGGCAGTCCATTGTCGGGAAATTCCCAGAATACCAGTATCTCTTGGCTTTATAACCAGGTCGCCGGCGATCCAGCGCTGGTCCAGCATTATCGCGAGCTCATTGAAAACCTGCACTTGCCGCCGGAGAAAGTGCCGTCCACGGCTATTTTCACGCGCGGCGACGGCATTGTTCATTGGCGCAGCTCGCTGGAGCCGCGCGCAGCGTTTACAGATAATATCGAAGTTTATTCAAGTCATTGCGGTCTCGGCATCAGCCCGTTTGTATATTTTGCGATTGCCGACCGATTGATGCAATCAGCCGATGATTGGGCGCCATTCGACCGAAACGCGTCCGCATGGCGCAAAGTCGCTTACCCGAGCGCCGGTCATGTTTACGATCGATAGCAGGGCCTAATTCGCCGGAAACGGGTGTTCGGCGCCTAAACGCAGTACAATCAGTTACTGGACCCTTTGTAGGTTGATCTCCCAACGAACCATTGGCCGAGCGGAAACGCTCCTGCGTTAACACTTTATTCAATCCGGTTACTTGGTTAACACCCGCCGCGGATTTCTTCCTGGCGCTGGCCGACTGCACCGCTTTTAAGCCCGGTTTCTCAAGCACTTGTTTACGTGATCGCCTCAAAAAAGGTGGTGAAACGGCGTTTACGATGCGTTGGCGGTGTCCCAACGATGATTACTCGCCGTCTATGAGGAAGCGATTCGATAGCCGGCATGCTTTTTTCTTCACTTCTGTTCATTTTTGGCTTCCTGCCGGCAACGCTTGTTCTTGTGTATCTGGCGCGCAGGGCCTTTGGCGGATACGCCGCCATGTCAGTATTGTTTGTCGCTTCGTTGATTTTTTATGGCTGGAACACGCCGATCTATGTTGGGCTCATCCTGTTTTCGATCGGCGTCAATTTCTGGTGCGGCCGCGCAGTCGCACACACCGGATCCCGTCGAGCGTTTGCCGGCGGCGTTGTTTTCAACTTAGGCTTGCTCGGCTGGTTTAAGTATATCGGGTTATTCTCACAAACGCTGAGCGACATTGCCCGGGCGGATATCACCATCGACGGCGTGATCCTGCCGCTTGCGATATCGTTTTTTACTTTTCAGCAAATTGCGTTTCTCGCCGATTGCCTGAAGGAGCGCAAAAATCCATATGGGCTGTTGGAATACGGTTTGTTCGTCGCCTTCTTTCCGCAACTCATCGCCGGGCCAATTGTTCACCATAAAGATGTTATGCCGCAATTCAGTGCCCCGCGATTCGCGCGGTTTTACCGTGACGACGTACTGACGGGCCTGATTCTATTTTCAATCGGTCTATCAAAAAAAGTACTAATCGCAGATGGGCTGGCGCCGCTGGCGGATGTTGTTTTTGACAGCGCGAATGAAGGCGTATCGCTTTTAATGGTCGAGGCCTGGCTCGGCCTGTTCGCCTATAGCTTCCAGATCTATTTCGATTTTTCAGGGTATTCAGATATGGCGCTCGGTTTAGCGGCGTTTTTTGGAATCCGTCTACCGATGAATTTTAATTCCCCCTATAAATCGCGAAGCATCGTTGAGTTCTGGCGTCGTTGGCACATCTCATTATCAACATTCTTGCGCGACTATCTCTATTTCCCGCTTGGCGGTAATCGTAAAGGTGTGATCCTGCGCTATCGCAATTTGTTCATCGTCATGCTGCTGGGCGGCTTATGGCATGGCGCAGCATGGACATTTGTCGTTTGGGGCGGTCTCCATGGCGCCTATTTATGCGTGAACCATGCGTTTGACCGGTTTAATGCATCACGGCCGCCGATGAACGGGCCGCTTGCCGTCACCGTCACATTTATTTTCGTGTCATTCGCCTGGATCTTCTTCCGGGCCGAAACCTTTTCCGCGGCGTTTGCCGTGATCGCGGGGCTTTCCGGTGTGGCGCCGACGCCCGAAAGCATAATGACTGGGCCATTGCTTTATTCAGTCATGCTTCTGCCTGTCGCAGCGGCGATTGTCTGGACGGCGCCAAACGCGCTTGAGATCCTGGATCGATTTTCATCACTGCGTCCTCAACGCCCTGTGTTTTGGCCGGCCTCAGGCGGGTCGGCGGCGCTCGCTCATGAGCGTGTGGCCGTCGCGCTGCTTGGCGCCGGAGCAGCGGCGGCGATTTTCATCCTTTCTGCATCGGGTCCTTATGAGTTCATCTACTTCCAATTCTAGGTTGCTTTCCGTATTTTTCTTTCTCGCCATGGCGACAGCCGGCCTCGCTCTTGCGGGCGGCTCTGAGTGGCTTGTCAGAACACAAGTCCTCCCTCAGGACACAATGGCGCGCCATATTGATCGGTTCACCCAAACGCGCTCGCCTTATGTGGCCTTCGGCGACAGCCATATCGCTCGCGGGTTCAATCCGTCGCCGCCAATCGTCAATCTGGCGTACCCATCGGAAAATCTGGATCGAATGATCTGGAAAGCGAACCGGTACTTCGCATCAAGCCCGTCGCCGAAAACTGTTTTGTTGCAGGCGACGCCGCATCTTTTCGCTGACTATCGCATTGACGCCGGACTAGGGGATTATCCGGAGATTTTCTCCGCTGATGAAAAGAGGCTGAGCGTTGCGTTTTCAGAGCGTTATCGCCCACAATTGCTGATGTTCTGGCGGCGCTTTTTATTTGACGGCGGACAATTACGGTCGAAAATTGAACAGACGCCCAGCGGCGCACTTCTCTCGCCCGGTGATTTGTCGCGCTGGTCGACCCGTCGGCGGACCCAATTCGCACGTGATCGCGCCCAACTTCATACGCCCAGCGATTCAGATCATCGCGAGCGTGTAAAAGCGGCGTATGAGCACCTTGTTCAAGCGTTTCTCAATAGAGGCGCACATGTCTGTCTCGCCGCCCCGCCGGTTTCCCCGGACTATCGAAAAACAGTCGCCGGCCTACCGAAGAAAAACCGAGAACGGTGGCTCGATGCAACTGCGTTTTTTGAACAGTTAGCGGATGACCCGCGTGTGCGCTTCGTTGATCACCGGAATTTGGTTGATACGCTGGATCACTTTCGCGATCCCGATCACTTGAACAAGAAAGGTGCGTTGGCCTACTCGCCGATATTGGAGGAGGCGTGCTTTGGCGATGAAATCATCCGTCATCGGATGGTGGGCGTTCGCGATTCGCGCGAATGAGCGCTGCGCTGAAGGGTGAGTGCTTTATAGCTCGCGGTGAAGGGCTCAAGCCAGGCGGCTCTCAACGTCGGATGCGGTTGTGGGAGCGGCGCGCCTTTAGCGTCAGCAATGCCAAATTCCAGTGTCTCCAAACCATCCGGTATATAGAGCGTTCCGAACATCCAATCCCAGAGAGCGAAAACTTCGCCGTAGTTTTTGTCATGGTGCGCCGGCGCCCGGCTGTGATGAATCTGATGTTGTGCGGGGCTGATCAGAATACGGCTGAGGACCGGCCCGTAAGACAGCCATATGTGCGAGTGCCGAAGATTTGAGCCGAGCCAATTGAACATGGCGTAGATCATGTTCACGCCTAAAATAGTCATGAAATCGATGACGCCAAAGGCTGCAAATACGAGGCCCTGAACCGGCGCGACGACCAGAGCGTCAGAGAGTGCACGGGTCAAATCATAGACCGGATGTTTGCGCAGCAATGTGAACGGCGTCATCGTTTCTGCGCTGTGATGAACTCGATGGAACGGCCAGAGCACAGGATTTTCATGATGAATGCGGTGCACCCAGTATGTTGTAAAATCATTCGCCAGCGACAGTATTAAGGTCATCACCAGCAACGTGGCGAGGGCGGGCGCTTGCGTTTCCGATGGTATGAAATCGGGCCCCAGAATTGCGCCCGCGACGGTTGCGGCGATAATCGCGATCACGGTTCGGTTGGCGACGCCCAAAAACGGCGAGATTGTCCGGCCCGCTATGAGGATTTTCAGATCGACCAGGCTCGATTGATGAAGCCAGACTTTCGGGTCGAAAACGAAACCGAGTATGGATTTTGAGCCGAGCCCGAGCTGCTTTCGGTTCAATGCAACCAGGATCACTGCAGTGGCAAATGCAGCAACAAGGTACGGCGGATATAGACGAGACGTCGGCGCGGCGAGGGATGTAAGGCTTCCCCAAAACCCATTGAAAAAGGAGAGAATGACGTCGACCATCCCCAATGTCATATCCGTCAGCCTTAAATGCTCTGTTAATCGGTGAAAGCTTGAAAATCCCGCAAAACTGGGGGATGAGTGCGGTTGCGATGGTTAATCAATGGAAACGATATTTCGCTTGCGCGCAAAACGCAGGGTTGGTGGCGCTTTTGCTCCTCGCAGCGTCTTGCGGCGAGGACCGTCCAGCAGCGCCGGCAGTTGGCGAAGAGGCAGCGGTAACCGGGCCGGAATCTGAGGCGAGCCAGGACATTGACGTGTGGCTGGAACGTCTGGAAGTCGGCAGCCGCGAATTATACAGCGCCCGCGAAGCGGTTGTGGCGGCCGTCGGTTTGTCGGCGGGCGATGTCGTCGCGGACGTTGGCGCGGGCACAGGTCTTTACACACTTCTTTTTTCCGAAGCTGTCGGCCCCGACGGAATTGTATACGCAGAAGATATTGAGCCGCTGTTTCTCGATCTCGTCAATCAGCGCGCCGCAGACATGGAACTTACCAATGTCACCGCCGTACTCGGGCGCGAGGATGACGTTACACTCCCAAATAATTCTGTAGACGTTGTTTTTATCGCTGACTCCTACCACTATTTCGATGATCGCGAAACCATCATGAAAAGCGTGCTTGACGCTTTAAAGCCGGGCGGGCGACTTGTCATGGTTGAATACGATATTGTTCAGGGAAAGCCCCGGCCGGAAGGTAAGGAGCACGTTAAATTCGGTAAGCCCGGCGTCATATCGGAAATCGAATTTGTCGGTTTTGAATTCTTGGACGAAACCGATGTTCCGGGCCTGAACGAGACGTATTTCGTAGTCTTTCGCAAGCCGCTTTCAGACTAGAGCATTCTGAAGATTAGATGGTTCGGTATCCGCTGTTTTGGATGTAGTTCGCACATTCATTCGGCTCGAAGTAATCGAGCAAATTACCGATCTCGTCCCAGAGCGCATCGACGGTTCGCTTGGCGGCTTTACGTA
>JBCDAD010000003.1:0-63733 GCA_039186325.1 Pseudomonadota bacterium
ACTTCCCCTTACCGGGCTCATTCTGCAAGCCGGCGGCTTTGAAGAGGTTCCGAGCGGCCCCATCGCCGCCTTCGCCTATATCAGGATTTTTGACGAACCATTCGCCGCCAAACCTGCAAACGCCGTAGAACGGGACGCAGCGGCGGTAATCAATGACATTGCAGAAAAATTCATCGCGCTCATTAAACACTATGATGACCCGGACACGCCCTATTTGTCGCAACCCAACCCTCATTACACAGACGACTATGGCGACTTTGATCACCTTGCGCGGCGGCGGGAGCGCGAAATATTGAGCGGCGCCGAATGACGCCATTTGAGGAGACTATTCGCCGCCAGCAAAGCGCTGCGGACCCGGCGATTTCGGCCTTTGTCGTGGCCAATGCTGGCTCCGGCAAAACACGCGTACTTGTGGATCGCGTGACCCGGCTTTTGCTCGCCGGCGCCGATCCTTCAAAAATCCTCTGTATCACATTTACAAAAGCGGCCGCAGCGGAGATGGCGGAACGCCTATTCGGTCGTCTTGGCCAATGGACAATTGCGCCCGAAAAAGACCTGAAAGATCTCGTCTTGGACGCCATTGGGGTCAGGCTCGCGTCACGCAGCGACGCGAACAATGCACGACGTCTTTTCGCGCGGGCGCTTGAAACGCCAGGCGGATTGCGCATCCAGACGATTCATTCCTTTTGCGAACAAATCCTGCGGCGTTTCCCATTGGAAGCGGGGATAGCGCCCGGGTTCACGACACTGGAGGAAAAGGACGCCATCGCGCTGGCAGGCCGCGCCTTTGATGGTGTTGTCGCGCAATCTCGGTCCGACCCCGCCATAAAACACGACACCATGCGGCTGTTAAATGCGTTGAGCGCCAAGGACTTCCGCGAATTACTGATCAGCGGCGCCACAAATCGTCATGCCTGGATTGAGAGTCTTGCGCAAAAAAATGACATCGAGCAGAGCCTCGACGCGTTAGCCGTGCATTTTGGCGGCGCTGACGAAGAGACGCCGCTGGAGCAATATCTCGCGCAACTTGACGTCGGCAAGATGCAGCGCGCCCATGAAGTTTTTAGCGAAGCCGGCGGAGACCCGACAAAACTGCTGGCGCCGCCCATTCAGCGATTCCTTACGGCGGCGATGCAAAAGGACCGTTTTGACGCGCTATTCCTTCTCTTTCTCACAGGCGGCGGAACGCGCCGGGCGAAACTGGGTACAGCAAAAACTGACGCAATCGCGCCTGACCTTTCCGAATATCTTTACACGCAGCAGACCATCTATGAGCATGCGGTGACCCAACAGCGCAATGCGGCGGATTACCAAAATACGGCAGCATACATTCGCCTGCAGATGAAAGTTATTCGACAATATTCGAACTTTAAGAATGTAACGGCCCTCCTCGACTATGACGATCTGGTTAACGTCGCCAACCGCCTCCTCGCGAGCCATCCGGCCGATTGGGTGATGTATAAACTTGACCAGGGGATCGACCATATCCTGCTCGATGAGGCCCAGGACACCAGCCCGGCCCAATGGTCAATTATTGATCATCCGTTAGACGAGTTCTTTTCCGGCCAATCAACTCATCCCGGCCATCGCACTTTTTTCGCGGTCGGCGACAAAAAACAGTCTATCTATTCCTTTCAAGGGGCCGATGTGGGCCTTTTTACGCAGAAAGAGCACGCGCTCGGCAAGCGTATCGCAACGCATTGGCCTTTCAAAAACGTTGCGTTGGAACTTTCCTTTCGGACAACCGCGCCGGTGCTTCAATTCGTCGACGCATTATTCGACGATCGCGATGCAGCTGAAGGTCTTGGCGAAGCACAAATCTCCCACAGTCTTCACAGAGAAGGCGAAGGCGGCCGCGTCGAATTATGGCCGTTGACGCCAAAACAGGAGACCGGCGACGCCATGCCGTGGACGGCCGCTGTCGACACGGCGCCGCCCAACCATCCGACAACGGAACTATGCGCGGAAATCGCTCGAAGAATTTCAACATGGCTGACCGCCTCAAAAGTTCTTCCATCGGCGGGACGCGCAATTGCACCCTCAGACATCATGATCCTGGTGCAAAGTCGCGGACGCCTCTTTCAATGCATGTTGCGGGCGCTTGCTGAGTTCGGGGTTCCGACGGCCGGCGCGGACAAACTCAATCTGCTGGAAGAACCTGTCATCGAGGATTTATTGAGTGTTGCGCGTTTTGCACTCACCCCGGATGACGATCTGTCATTGGCTGAGACGTTGAAATGTCCCCTATTCGGGCTTGATGACGACGATTTGTTTTCACTCGCATATGATCGCGGCGATCAATCTCTTTGGTCCAACCTTCAGCAAAAAGCCGGGGCCAACAAAGAGCTGCTTGGACTGCAATCCGCCCTGGAAGACGCCGTCACGTTGGCCCGGAACGCTGGGCCATATGAGTTCTTTTCCGCCATCATGGATCGCGGTGAACCGTCAGGCCGCCGGCGTTTTTTTGAACGGCTCGGCCTGAATTGCCGGGACGCAATAGACGAGTTGTTGCGCCAGGCCATCAACTACGAATTATCGGCGCCGAAAAATCTGACGGGTTTTCTCTATCGTTTCGAGCGGATGGCCGGCGAGATTAAACGGGAACCGGATCGCGATATCGACGCTGTACGGGTTATGACCGTGCACGGCGCAAAAGGTCTGGAAGCCAACATCGTCTTTCTCCTTGACGCTCATCGCCCGCCAAATCTTCAGCAGGCTAGACCCGTTTTTTCGTTAGGCCCCGCCGCGCCCGGCCATATTGGTTTTTCTGCAAATAGAATTAGTGACGGCGATATTTTATCGGCGGCGCGCAGCGCAGACCGTAATGCGCATTTTGAGGAATATCGCCGATTGCTTTATGTGGCCGCCACGAGAGCGCGCGATGAACTTTATATCTGCGGCGTTGAATCAGGGCGCGGCCGCCAAACAGAGAAACCAACATTGGAGAAATCCTGGTACGCGCTCGCCGAAGCCGCATTTGAAAGACTTGATGACGTCAACACGACGGACGAAATCTGGGACGAACCGGTGCGCGCGATTGAACGCCCACAGACAAAACCAGTCCCGCAGACGGAAACGGCGAAGCGACACGCGCCGACGGCGCCGCCCGACTGGCTATTTCGCGATGCGCCCATGGCGCCGACGCCTGTGCGGCGCGCGCCCTCAAAAATTATTGACGCCGGCGCCAAAATGGCGCGCGCCCAAACCGCCTATTCCCCGCTTGAAGGGTCATCCTATTTTCGCGGGAACCTCATGCATAAACTCCTTGAGCGCCTTCCGGCCGTCGCTCGGCCGGACCGCATACGCACGGCTGACCAGTTTCTGAGCCGCAACGCATCGGATATCGACATTGCCGAGCGAAACCGATGGCGAGACGAGGTCTTGGCGGTTATCGAATCACCTGATTTTGCGCGGATATTCGACAGCGCCGCGCGTGCCGAAGTCCGAATTTCCGGGACGCTCGCAACCCAAACGGGCGAAACACAGATATCGGGTCAGATAGACCGACTATCCGTGAGCGCTGAGGATGTGCTGATTGTGGACTTTAAAACGAACCGGCCGCCGCCCCGGGAATCCAACGATATCCCCGGTGATTACATCCTGCAAATGGCTGCTTATCGCGCTCTGCTCCAGAAGATTTATCCTGATCATTCGATAAGGGCTGCTATTTTATGGACATTCACAGCGCAAATGATGGAGATTTCAAGCGATGCACTGGATCACGCTTTCGCGCGCACGTTCAAACCGGCTTGAATATTGTCGAGATTGGACTATCTGGTGTGTCTTGAGATGGAACAACAAGAGAAGGCTGCGGAATATTCCGTATAAGGAGCAATAATATGGCGACTGTCGCTGTCACTGATGCAAGTTTTGAAAACGATGTGTTAAACGCCTCGAAGCCTGTGGTTATCGACTTTTGGGCGGAATGGTGCGGGCCTTGCCGACAGATTGCGCCGGCGCTTGAAGAGATATCTGCAGAGTATGAAGGCCGGGTCACAATCGCGAAAATCAATATTGATGAGAATCCTGATACGCCCGGAAAATACGGCGTGCGCGGCATTCCAACGATGATGTTGTTTAAAGATGGCGAGCTTGCAGGAACGAAAGTCGGCGCCGCCCCCAAAGGTAAAATCGTAGAATGGATCGATGAAACGCTCGGCGATTTTGCAGGCGCTTGAAGACCGTCCCAGTATATCGGCGAGCGGCTCATCATAAGCATTGCCCCGCAATACGAAAATAAACAGCATAGCGCGTTAATCAGATAAAACGCGCTATGATCATTGCTTCAGCTATTTTCCGCGAGCACATCTCCGGCAAGATATAGCGAACCGCAAATAAGGATGCGCGGAGGTCCGTCGAGCGCATCGTTTTCGAAGTGGCGTATTGCATCTTCTATATTGTTAGCGGCGCATCCGGACAGTCCTAAATGTGTGGCGGCGGCGACGATGCGTTCCGGCGGGCTAGCAGACGCCTGGCTGGAGCGAAGCGCAACGAGCGATCTCGCCAACCCATCGAACGGCGACAAAAATCCGTTGGGATCTTTGTTCGACTGCATGCCGACAATCAATTGGAGCGGCTTCGGGCTGCGGTCATTCATGTCACTGATTGTTTGTGCAACAACCTGGGCCGCATGTGGATTATGGCCGCCATCAAGCCAGATCTCTGCGCCCTCTCCAAAGATGGAGAGCGCCAAATCAATGAGCGGCCCTTTTCTCAGTCTTTGCATACGGGCAGGCCAGGCGGCCCTAAGAATACCATTTTCGATGGCGCTATCATTGAGTTTTAGCCCACCCGCGAATAACGCGGCGACAGCAAGACCGGCGTTATCAATCTGGTGCCTTCCTGCAAGACGCGGCAGCGGAAATTCCCAAAGGCCGTTATCCTGTTGATAAATAAATTTTCCGTGCTCTGCGTAACAGTCCCATTCGGCGCCTGCGGCAAATACGGGCGCGCCCTGTTCGTCCGCCGCGCTTCTGAGCACCGCAAGCGCATCCGGCGTTTGCTTTCCGATAATGGCCGGGACGCCCGCCTTGAATATGCCGGCTTTTTCCCGTGCAATTCCAGTGACATTCGATCCCAGATATTCCTGGTGATCCAATCCAACCGGCGTGACAAGGGTCGCAACAGGCGCTGAGATCACATTCGTCGCATCCAACCGGCCACCAAGACCAACCTCAAGCAAAAGATAGTCCGCCGGCGTCCGGCTAAACATCAAAAACGCTGCACAAGTGATCGTCTCAAAATAGGTGAGCGGGTCTGCGCCAGCGGCGCGATCGACACTGGACAGGGCTTGAATAATGTCGCTGTCCGCCGCTTCACGGCCCGCCAGCACGATACGCTCATTGAAATTTACCAGATGGGGCGAGGTATAAACGTGCACGGAGTGATCTGCGCCCTCCAACATCGCGCGAAGAAACGCGATCGTTGACCCTTTGCCATTTGTGCCGGCGACATGAAAAATCGGCGGACACGCGTCCTGTGGATCGCCAAGCCGTTCAAGCGCGGTGCGGATCCGTGAAAGTGAGAGATCAATGGATTTTGGGCGCCGGGTTTCCAGATTGAGCAAAACCTGGGTCAGATCGGCCGCGGCGTCTTTCATAGAGCGTTCAGGACGTGCCTATTCCGCGGCTTGATCTAATTGCGACACATCGGTCCCGGCTCCGGCTTTCTCGGCCTGGCCCGTTCGGTCCACATTGTCATTGTCTGATGCGCGAACCCCGGCGGGCGACAGCACGCGAATCAGTCTGGATAATACTGCGTGCAGATCTTTGCGATCAACAACAAGGTCGACCATTCCTTTTTCCTGCAAGAATTCCGCCCGCTGAAATCCTTCAGGCAGTTTCTCCCTGATCGTTTGCTCGATTACGCGCGGCCCGGCAAATCCAATAAGCGCGCCTGGCTCGGCGAGATGCACGTCTCCCAGCATTGCAAAAGACGCCGTCACACCGCCCGTCGTCGGATTGGTCAGCACAATAATGAAAGGTAATTTCGCCTCACGCATCATCTGAACGGCAATGGTGGTGCGCGGCATTTGCATTAACGACAAGATGCCTTCTTGCATGCGCGCGCCGCCAGAGGCTGTAAATACGATCAATGGCGAGGCGGTTGATACAGCGGCTTCAGCAGCGGCGATTATCGCTTCGCCCAACGCCATGCCCATGGAGCCGCCCATGAATTTGAAATTTTGAACGGCGGCGACAGCAGAACGTCCGCCGATCTTTCCCCGGGCAACACGCATGGCGTCATCTTGGCCAGTTTTGCGTCGGTAATCGCGCAAACGATCAACATACTTCTTTTCGTCTTTAAACTTGAGCGGATCTTGGACCGGCGTCGGCAACTCAATATCCTCGCATTCACCATCGTCAAAAATAAGCGCCATGCGTTCGCCAACAGGCAAATACATATGATGATTGCAGGACGGACAAACCTGATTTGCGGCCTCAAGATCGCGGTGGAAAATCATTTCCCCGCAACCGGCGCATTTTACCCATAACGTGTCCGTCGTATCGTTGTCGCGTTTGAAAATGTTTTTGATGCCCGGAGGCACTTTCGACAGCCAGTTCATGACGTACTCCTTTGCGACAGCCTATCACGTCGCGGGGCGGCGCACCGATTTCACAGCATCAGCAATATCGCTCGCCTTATTCAACACGGCTTTAACGGCGCCCTTATGATCAGGCGCGCTGGCCCCAACGTCAACCAATGCCGATCCGACCACAACAGCATCAGAAAACGTCGCGAATTCTCTCGCTTTTTCAGGCGTTCGGACGCCAAACCCGACAGCGATTGGCAATCCAGCAGCCTGGCGCAAGTCTGCAACTGCCGCCGCCACGGATTGGGACCCGCCGGCGGTCTTCCCGGTCACGCCGGCGACCGAGACATAATAAATAAAACCGGAAGCCCCTTTTACGACACGCGGTAGCCGCTTTGGATCCGTGGTTGGTGTCGCAAGACGAATAAAATCAAGCCCAGCGTCACTCGCCGGATCGCGCAATTCGTTGTCTTCTTCGGGCGGCAAATCGACCACGATCAATCCATCAACGCCCGACGAAACAGCGTCCGTCACAAAGCGATCAACGCCGTAAGTCGCAATGGGATTATAATAACCCATCAAAATGATCGGGGTTTGATCGTCTTCAGCTCGAAACTTCTCAACCATGCCAAGCGTTCGGACAAGGGTTTGACCACCGTTGAGCGCTCTCACGCCCGCCGCTTGAATAGAGGGTCCGTCCGCCATCGGATCAGTAAACGCAACACCCAACTCAATGATATCAGCGCCCGCCGCCGGCAAACCCTTGATTATTTCAAATGACGCCTCAAGCGACGGATCACCAGCCATCACAAAAGGGATGAATGCCGCGCGCCCGGACGCACTCAATGCATCGAATTTTTTAGCAATCCGTGACACATCGCGCCCCGCTCTTTCTTTCGATTTCAGTATCAGCGGCCGCGTTCTTTGACCATGGTCGCCCGTTTTGGATTGACCTTTTCTGGTGCGTCTTCGTCAGGAAAGACGAATGAAGCCCGCTGACAAACCTCTCTTGCGCGTCCATCGAACGCATGGGCCGCATAGGTTCCATTACGATCAACCCAGTGCAAGAAAATCTGCGCCGACCATTTGTTCGGGTTGGGCCGAATACGCCCGTGCAAGTAGTTAATACCGTTATAAAGAACGCCGTCTCCGGTCGACATTGGAACACTCAACAATCGCAAATCGCGAAGCCGATTAGCCGTATCGGCAGGTCTCTCTTTCTCGGCGTCGTAATATTTATCGCTGATATTAAAGTCCCAGAGAATGTCTTCCGAATATCCAAGGGTCAGTGAGAGCGCATGTTCGCAAGCCGTGGTATCGCTGTGAACATGACAAACATCACCTTTTCCGTAAACACGGAAATAGGAATGGGACGGCATAAGCTCCTTACCCGTAAGGGTCGACATATATGGCGTCAAACCCCATTGCAGGGTTTGCATCGGGGTATAGTCGAACGAATAACACTCATATGCTTTTTTGGCAGTGAGAAACGTCTTGATGTAATCGCCTTTGTAGCTTTCCCAGTCTCCGCCCAGATCTTGTTGAATAGCGAATAGCGTCGCATCCGCGACTTCGATCGGCAGGACTTGGCTAATATGCGCCCATCCGTGATTCTCATAATGCTTGCGCTGTTCATCAATTTTCGCCGCTCGGTCCATCTCAAATCTTCCTGAAAAATCGATCGCGAGATCACTCGCGCTACCCGCTTATTATTTCTTCGGTGACAGCGTTTCTTCTCACAACGCTTGCACGTTGTTTTTCAGACGCCGTCTTTAGCTGGCCGCATGCAGCAGCAATATCGCGTCCCCGAGGGGTTCTTATGGGTGACGCATATCCAGCCCGATTGACGATGTCTGCAAACTTTTCAATGCGGTCCCATTCGGAACATTCATAAGGCGCACCCGGCCAAGGGTTAAACGGAATGAGATTTATTTTCGCCGGAACGCCCCTTAACAGGCGAACAAGCTCCCTTGCTTCCGCATCACTGTCATTGACGTTGCGCAGCATCACGTACTCAAAAGTAATTCGGCGCGCGTTCGAAACGCCCGGATAAGTCCGGCAGGCTTCCATCAATTCACCAATCGGGTATTTCCGATTTATCGGCACGAGCGTATCGCGTAAATCGTCATTTACGGCGTGCAGCGAGATCGCAAGCATCGCCGATGTCTCGTCGCCCAGTCGGCGCATCTGAGGCACAACGCCCGATGTAGAAACAGTAATCCGGCGACGGGAAAGGCCGATGCCCTCACCGTCCGAAATCACTGAAATCGCGTCGCGGACATTATCAAGATTATAGAGCGGCTCACCCATCCCCATAAAGACGATATTCGACAAACTGCGTCCTTCCGCATCAGAAGGCCATTCTCCCAAATCGTCCTTCACACTCATTACCTGAGAGACAATTTCCGCCGCTGTCAGGTTGCGAACGAGTTTTTGCGTTCCGGTGTGACAGAAGGTGCAATTGAGGGTGCAGCCGACTTGCGATGAAACACAAAGAGCGCCGGCGCGACCGACATCTGGAATGAAGACACATTCCACTTCAGATCCAGCTTTCAGCTTTACAAGATATTTTCGCGTGCCATCTCGCGACACCTGCCGCTCCGAGACCTCCGGACGGCTGATCAAAAATTGTTCCGACAGGCGGGCGCGCATATCTTTGCTGATGTTTGTCATCGCCGAGAATTCTTTGACGCCCGCGTGATAAATCCACCGCCATATCTGGCTGGCGCGCATGCGCGCCGCCTTCGAATCCAATGACAGGTGCTCGCGCAGCGCTGCTGCCAGGGCTTCACGCCCCAATCCGACAATGTTTTCACGCTGCTCGGGCACAGAATTATCCTCAACCGCAAGTCAGGTATGCCGCGCGCTCGTCAAAATCAATCGTCTCGGGATATTTGCGGCCCCTGGTCGAATAGCCCAGCTGGCGGCAATTGTTGCTTTCACACTCACAACATGATCTGAGCCGGGAAGTAGTCCCAATGAAAAATTACGGCAATCAAGACCGGCAGTCTGTTCACCGCGCGCCCGCCACGACGCGGCAGCAACGGGCATTTGCAGTGGCTTTGCTGCTGGCGGGCGCCGTTTGCGCCGGCATGGGTCAGACGATTGTATTTTCTGTCCTGCCGCCCATCGCGCGAGATTTGGGGCTTTCTGATTTCCAGGTCGGCTTTATCTTCATGTTGTCGGCGATTTGCTGGGTTGCATGCTCCCCGCGCTGGGGCCGCTTCAGCGATAACCGGGGACGCAAGCCCTTTATTCTCATTGGGCTGCTGGGATTTACAATTTCGACCGTCCTTTTTGCGGCATCAATTCAGGCGGGCCTTCTGGGTTGGTTCTCAGGCCTTACTCTTTATGCGCTCCTGCTGGGGACGCGTCTGATTTACGGCGTTTTCGGTTCGGCAAGCCCCCCAGCCGCACAAGCCTATATCGCTGATCGTACTGATGCGGCCGATCGTACAGCCGGCATCGCTGGGTTTTCTGCAGCATTTGGGTTGGGGGCGATGTTGGGCCCGGGCATTGGGGCCGTAACTGCCGCGATCAGCCCCACCGCACCATTCTTCGCGGTCGCCGCATTCGCGGCAATCATGTGCATTGTGGTTGCAGTTTATTTGCCGGAACGCACGCGCCCGTCGTCGCGACGCTTACAGCCCAAACTCAAATTACGCGATCCCAGAATCCGCGTTTTTGTCATTTATGGCGTCACCGCCGGCATCCTGATGGCGATCCCTACGCAAACCGTTGCATTTTACTTTATCGATCATCTCGGGTTTTCCACCGAACTGGCGCCGCAGCTGGTGGGCGTGGGCTTGATGGCCGGCGCAATGGCGTCGCTGTTCGCGCAGCTGGTCGTCGTTCAACGATTTCATGTTGCGCCAAGTTACTTGCTGCGGGGCGCCCCGGCCTTGATTTGTGCGGGACATATATTGATGTGGTCTACATCCGACCTCGGGCCAGTCATTTTTGGCATGGTGCTTGCCGGATTTGGCGCAGGCCTCGCCGTCCCTGGATATAACGCCGCCGCGTCGCTCGCTGTATCACCAGACGAACAAGGCGCTGCAATTGGTCTGACCGGTGCAGCTGGCGCAGCTGGTTTTATCATCTCGCCACCGCTTGGATTTTCGCTTTACGCCTTCGCGCCGCAAGCGCCTTACATATTGACGAGTATCGTCGCGCTCATCCTGTTCTTGGGCGCCGTTCGCAGCAATGCGGTGAAGGGCGCCATTCCGAAATTAAATCAGAACCCTTCTGCGGACGCAGCAAATGAACCGGCGTCACGCCCCTACCGTTAGGGCGTATTTCATTCATCAAAAAAGAGAATATCACCCGGCTGGCATTCCAGTTCTTTGCAGATTGCTTCCAGCGTCGAAAATCGGATCGCTTTTGCTTTGCCTGTCTTTAGTATCGACAGGTTCGCGATTGTCACACCAACGCGTTCGGACAACTCTGTCAAAGACATTCCGCGGTCCAACAAAACACGATCAAGTTTCACGGAAATCGCCATCAAACCGTTAAGTCCTGCTCTTCCTTCATCCGCGCACCCTCAAGAAACACTTCTGAAAGAACAAACACCGACAAGATCGCGGCGATAGAAGTCAACTCAACGTTCACGGCGATTTCAGCGTCGATAAAAATCGACAAAAACCCAAATGCGAATTTCGCCGCTTCACCAATCAGCAATGCGTATCCAACACTGCGAAAACGGTCTGCATTCTCTTTTTCAAAGGGCGCACCAAAGCGCAGCGTCTTTAGGATTTCGAGCAGACGATTAACGACAAACAGCAATACCAAAAACGTGATGAAATGGTTGGCTATCTCCAAATAATCACCGCCATCAACGTCAATACCGCCATTAATGTTGATGTTATCAAAGGTCTGCAGCCAGGCTAAGAGTCCGCCTGCAAACGGAATCATCACCACAGCTATCGCCAGACCGACGCATCCAATCCAGATGATAATGCGCGCCGCATGCAGCACATAGGCTAGTATTGATGAAATTGAGTTTTTTCCAATTGCTCGCATAGGGCGCCCCGGATTCTTCAACCTGTCAAAAGAATGTCACCAGACAGACTGATATCGCGCAATCCGCCGATGATTCCATTTGGTCAGACTGACGCGGAGATATATCTGAAAGCGCCGCCGCCCAGACAGCCAGCAACGTCATGAAAACGATGCTGGCCAGCAGGAAAGTTGTTCGACGGCTCATTATATTACGCCACGCCGGCGAATGAGCCGAGCGCACTAAAATAGCCCGCGCCGACCATTGAAATCACGATGATGCCGGCCGCGACATTGACAAATCGGCCAAATCCACCGACGATTGCGCTTGAGTGTATTTTAGACATGGGATTTTTCCTTTTCTTTTCCCGCGTTGAACCAATGCACTTCATTTTGTTTCCTGGGCGGTTTGGATGATTTATCCGACCGCTCTTTTTTTTGGCTCCGAGGCATTCAAACCTTTCTTTCTGGAGCGCAAAACGCTTTGGCGAACGCCTCTCCGTTTTGTTGTTTTTCAATATACACTTATCGAAAAACGATGCAAGCATTTTTTACCGAAAAACGATAATGTTTTGCCGATAAAGGAGAAATAGGCGATGTCAGCATCGCGCAAACTAGGCCCTGGCCCGCTCATCGTAGCCAGCCACAACCCAGGAAAAGTAAGGGAAATCAATGCGCTGGTGTCTCACATGGGTATCGCCCCCAAGTCTGCAAGCAAGCTAGGGCTTAGTGAGCCAGAAGAGACCGGCGAGACGTTTTCTGAGAATGCTATTTTGAAAGCGCGCGCCGCTTCGCAGGAGACTAAATTACCGGCCCTTGCCGATGATTCCGGCTTAGCGGTCGCGGGCCTTGGCGGGGCTCCCGGCATTTATTCCGCCCGATGGGCTGGCCCTGACAAAGACTTTGCGCTTGCTATTCAAAAGGTTGAGGAGGCACTGCGAGAAGCTGGCGGCGATGATTACAGCGCACATTTTGTCTGCGTGCTCGCTTTGGCATGGCCTGACGATCATATTGAGGTCTTTGAAGGGCAGGTTTTCGGCGATTTGAGTTTTCCCCCAAGGGGTGAGAACGGTTTCGGATATGATCCCATTTTTACCCCAAAAGGGCGCAACGAGACATTTGGCGAAATGGACCCAGCCCAAAAGCATGCGATGTCGCATCGGGCAGCGGCTTTTCAGAAGCTTAAAAGAGCGTGTCTGGACACATAGTTATGCGAATGATTGCCCTTTTTATTGCAGCATTGGCGATTGCGGGATGCGCAACTAACGAAACAGAAATGCGTGTTCCGGCCCCAAGCCTCACCGCAATCGCCGATGGCGTCTGGATTCACTCAACCTACGAGTTTTTAGACCCTTGGGGACCATATTTATCGCAGGGCCTTGTCGTTCAGTCAGAATATGGCGTTTTTCTGGTCGACACTGCGTGGAATAATCATGATACAGATATTCTACTTGAACAGATTTTCTCTGTGACCGGTGAGTATCCGAAAGCCGCCGTCATTACGCACGCACATAACGACAAAGCAGGCGGCGCCTATACGCTGCTACGAAGAGGCATACCAATTTTCATCCATAAGTTGACGCTGCTCGATGGTCGGCAACGTGGCCTCATTCCTGATGAAGACGACGCTTCGTTTGACCAAAACGCACCATTATCCGAACTGATCCACGCCGAGACGTTTCGCCATATGTGGTTAGATGGAAAAACCATCGAAGCTTTCTATCCAGGGCCAGGCCATACGCGCGACAATATCGTAGTTTACGTTCCGGATGCTGATTTAGTATTTGCAGGGTGCTTGATGCGCCCCGGCGGAACCCGTAGCCTGGGCAATACAACTGATGCCAATGTTGAAAACTGGGCTAGCGCGGTGCGCCGTGTTCGTGACGAGTATCCAGATGCATCAATAGTGATCCCAAGCCATGGACCAATGGGCGGACGCGAACTCTTCGATCACACGATTGAATTGGCCGCCAAGCCAAATGGATAATTCGACGGTCCCGCTAGGGGTTTATGTTCATTGGCCATACTGTGCACGTATCTGTCCCTACTGCGATTTTAATGTCTATAAGAACAAAGGTGTCGACACTTCGTATTGGGGGTCGGCACTTAAAGCAGAGTTGCGGTATTGGCGAAACCAGACAGGCTTGCGTCCGTTAACCAGCCTGTATTTCGGCGGGGGCACGCCTTCGCTGGCCCCGCCGCAGCTGCTATCCGACGTCATCAATACTTGCGTCAAATTGTGGGGGCTTGCAGACGATTGCGAAATCACAATTGAAATAAACCCAGACGATTCGTGCTCGGACGTAATATCGGATTTTTCCGATATGGGCATAAATCGCGCCTCCGTTGGCGTACAATCGTTCGACGAGGCTGAGCTCGCATTTCTTGGCCGAAACCACACGGCAGCCCAAGCGAACGCCGCTCTTGAAACTGTTGCGAAAAAATTCCGAAGTTTCTCTTTTGATCTTATTTATGGATTGCCGAGCCAAACCAGCAGCGATTGGAAAGGTTCGCTTTCGCATGCCCTATCTTATGCACCGCCGCATTTATCTCTTTACCAACTAACGATTGAGCCAGATACGGCGTTTGATCGCGCTGTCGCCCGCGGTGACTGGAGCCCACCCAGTGAAGACGTAAACGCTGACATGTTTGAAATAACAAATGAGCTGCCTGCTGCGGCGGGCATGATCGCCTATGAAATATCAAATCATGCCCGGCCAGGGCATCAATCGAAACACAATTCGCTCTATTGGCGGCAATACGATTATATCGGCATTGGCCCCGGCGCCCATGGCCGGTTGACAACTGGCCAAGAAAGGCGGGCAACCGAAACGCACCTTTCGCCCGAGGCCTATCTCAAAGCAGTGGATAAAAAAGGGGTCGGGACAAATTGTGATGCAATTCTCGCAACCGAGGAGCAATTGACCGAGCGACTAACGATGGGTTTGCGGCTGATCGATGGCGTTGAGCTCTACGTTGACGACCCCTTTTATCTCGACGCGGGCCGTGTCGATCGTTTGCAAACCTTGATTCGCGACGGCTTTTTAACGCACCATTGTGGAACGCTGAGGGCGACCTATGATGGACGTCGCATTTTAAATGCGGTGACGAAATACCTTCTTTTAGGGTAATCCGGACCAGTCGCTTTTTCGGGTTTGCAGCGGAGAAACCCTGCTGACGAGCAACGTCAAAAAGGGATTTTAAAACCTGGCGGCAATGGCAATCCCGCGGTCAACGTTTTCATTTGTTCTTGCGCTGCTGTTTCCAGCTTTGATTTCGCGTCATTGAAAGCCGCAGCGATAAGGTCTTCCAGAATTTCCGCATCGTCTTCTTTCATCAGTGATCGGTCGATCGCTATCGCACTCACATATCCCTTTCCATTCAAAACGACTTTCACCATCCCAGCACCGGCTTCGCCTGTGGCCTCTATCTCAGCAATCTTATCTTGCATCTCTTTCATCTTTGCCTGCATTTCGCCGGCTTGTTTCATCATCTCACTGATGTCCACTATCCATTTCCTTCTTGTATGTCGGCATCAAGATCATCATCGCCTGATCCGGGTTTCGCAATCCCATCGAGTTCCCGAATCGCGGTCACTTCTGCGCCCGGAAATAACGCGAGTACAGAAGAAACCAGAGGATCAGACATGACTTCCGCCCACCGTCGGTCCCTAATTGTGTCCGCGCCGCCGCTTGCATCTACGCTGATAACCCAAACGGAACCCGTCCATTCTTTGAGGCGAAGCGCAAGTCGATTGGCCAAATCGTTTGGCGCCTGCCCCGTCAGGGCAATTGAAATTCTTCCAGGTTCAAATGAAACCAACCGAACATAACTCTCCAATTCCGTTCTCAGCTTTGCGTCGCGCTTTGCGCCGACTAGTCGGACAACTTCTTCAAAAGAGTTAGGGGAGACCAAGTCGCCGCCAGAACTCGTAAGCGCGACCGTCGGCGAATTCTGGTTCGCCGCCTTTGCTGGCTGCGTTTCAGCTGTATGATTGCCTTTTAATTTTGATGAGCCGACGCCGGTGTCAGATTTTTTTTTTAATGCTCTTAGCGCTTCATCCGGTGTTGGCAGATCCGCAGCGAAGCATATGCGAATCAGCGCCATCTCACCGGCCGCCGCCGGGTCCGGCGCAACTTGCGTTTCCGTTAGACCTTTCATCAAAAGAGACCAGATACGCGTTAAAGCGTTGACCTCCACTTCTTCGGCAAGCGCCATTGCGCGCGCGGCATCAGCCTCGCCCGCTGCGCCTTGGCTTGCCGCGCCGCCGCCGGCCGCTTTCACGCGGGTGACTAGGTGCGTTATGTCTAACAGATCACGCAAAACGACTTGCGGCTCAGCGCCGCCGCCGTACTGTTCTCGAAATAATTTCAGCGTTTCTAACGCATCTCCTTTGATCGCAGCCGCCAACAAGTCCCAGACAATTGTACGATCAGCCAATCCGATCATTTCGCGGACGGTCTCTGCACCAATTTCGACCGCATCCTGATTTCCGACAGCATGCTGAACGATCGCCTGATCGAGTATAGACAATCCGTCTCGTACAGAACCTTCCGCGGCGCGAGCAATCATCGCTAATCCGTCCTCGGCGACGGCGACATTTTCCAGATTTGCAATTGAGGAGAGGTGTTTCGCCAACACATCAGGCTCTATGCGCCTCAAATCAAAACGTTGGCAACGGGAGAGTACTGTCACAGGCACTTTCCTGATTTCTGTCGTCGCGAAAATGAACTTTACATGGGGCGGCGGCTCCTCGAGAGTCTTAAGCAATGCATTAAAAGCTGCAGTCGACAGCATGTGAACTTCGTCGATGATATAGACTTTGTATCGCGCCTCGACCGGCGCATAACGCACGCCTTCAATAAGCTCGCGAATGTCGCCAACCCCGGTTCGAGAAGCAGCGTCCATTTCCATCACATCCGGATGACGACTTTCGGCGATCGCGCGGCAGTGTACGCCCTCTTCAGGCATGTCAATTTGGGGGCTGTTCCCTTCGTCATCGCCGCTTACATAATTTAGAGCGCGCGCAAGAATACGCGCAGTCGTTGTTTTTCCAACGCCGCGGACGCCAGTCAAAATGTAAGCGTGCGCAATCCGGTCCGCCGCAAAAGCATTTTTGAGGGTACGCACCATGGCTTCGTGACCAATTAGATCATCGAAATTTTGCGGTCGATATTTTCGCGCGAGAACCTGGTAGGCGCTCAGTCGGTTCCCGTCTGCGTGGTCAGCGCCAGGAGTTAATGTGCTCATATCCTAACCAGGATTAGTTCGTCGAAGTGCGCGGCGCAAGCGTCGGCGCAGCGGGCGCAACAGACTACGCGATCTCCGGAAAAGACCAATATTGCGCCATATGGAATTTGACGAGTGGAAGGCTGAAACGACCCGCGCCGAAACTCGTTACGGCTGCTTCCTTCCGGACCTGACCGGGTTGGCGAGAGGAGCGTCCGCCAGCCTTCCGAGAGGCAATATCTGACCGACAGGCCGCAATTGCAAGGCATTAAAAACGCCGACTTCGGGTATGAGACGCTTTATTGCTATTGCCGTTGGCCGATTTCATATTCTCTCCATGCCGATACTCGATAACCCAAATTGGTTTGCCGCCAGTCCGCTCACCCGTCCCAATCAAGAAAAAGACTTGTCGCAGGATTATCGTGAGGCGCTGGCCAATCCCGACAGCATCCTCATTCCGTTATGGCGCGGCGACCCATTGGTCGTGGATGGACGCGCGGGTTTTCTTTCAGTTGCTGCAAGAGACGCTTTTCCCAAAGATGCGCCAACCGCTTTCCTTGGTTACAGCAATGGACGCGCACATTTTGCCGTTGATGCATCGGGCATAAGCGATACGCCTGAATCGGCTCCTTTCGCCGAAATTGGCGAATATGTCAGCCTCAGGGCCGCAGCGGGAAACCTGGACCGCTACGATCTGGCAATCATTGGGCACGCCCGCTGGCTTTTTGAATGGCGGCGCAAAAATCGATTTTGCGCAAATTGCGGATCGCCAGTGCGGTTTGACAAAAGCGGCGCGAAATCAGTGTGCAACACATGCGAGACAGCGCATTTCCCCCGCACGGAACCTGTCGCAATCGTACTTGTACTGCATGGCGACGCTTGCTTGTTGGGGCGCGGCGCCAACTTCCCCCCCGGATTCATGTCCGCGCTGGCGGGCTTTGTTGAGGCCGCCGAAACGCCCGAAGAGGCCGCCAAACGCGAGATTTTCGAGGAAGCTGGTGTTCGTCTCTCCGACATCCAATACCAATTCTCGCAGCCTTGGCCATTTCCCGCTTCGCTTATGATGGGTTTTTTTGCGACCGCCGAGGAACGGGCGCTGGTGCTCGACACAACCGAAATCGTGGAGGCGCGCTGGTTTGAGCATGGACAAATTTCAGCAATGTTGGATGGCGAAACAACTGACATTTTTCTGCCACCACCATTCACCATCGCTCACCAATTGCTGAGGCGTTGGATTGAGCGTCGTTAGTCGCGTAATAAGTCGTTTACTGAGGTTTTGGCGCGCGTTCCTTCATCCACTTGTTTTATAATGACGGCGCAATAGAGACTTGGACCGCCATTCTTTGACGGCAGAGATCCCGGCACTACAACCGAATAAGGCGGCACCTCCCCGTAAAGGATTTCTCCAGTATCACGGCGAACGATTTTCGTAGACGCCGTAATAAAGACGCCCATCGCAAGAACTGCACCTTCCCGCACGATAACACCTTCCACGACTTCCGAACGTGCGCCAATAAAACAATTATCCTCAATAATTACAGGATTTGCCTGCAACGGCTCCAAGACGCCGCCGATGCCGGTTCCTGCTGAAATATGACAGTGCGCGCCGATCTGCGCGCACGAACCGATCGACGCCCATGTATCGATCATTGTTCCTTCGCCTACATAGGCTCCTATATTGACATAGGACGGCATCAGGACAGTAGACGGAGCAATAAAAGCTCCATAGCGCACAGCGCAAGGCGGCACCGCGCGCAACCCCGCATCCATGAAATTCTGCTCAGACCAACCTTCAAATTTTGACGGCACCTTGTCCCACCAACTGGCGCCATTTACGCCGCCGGACATTTCTTTATTGATGTTGAACCGGAAGGACAAAAGTACTGCTTTTTTAAGCCATTGATTGACAGCCCACACGTCACCTGTTTTTTCCGCAACTCGGGCTTCGCCGCTGTCGAGCATACCAATTGCTGTTTCCACCGCGTCGCGAACATCGGCGTCATCGTCTGTCAATTCGTTTCGACGCTCCCACGCGTCATCGAGAGTATTTTCAAGCCGCTTCGTCACATTATTTTCCGCTTACAAATTTAATCACTAATTTTGTCGCACAGACGTTTGCACGCCAGAAAGAAATTCACTCAAAGCAGTCGTCGCATAATCAATATGCTCCTCTGTCTCACCCGGACGCGCGGGCCTTTTTTCTCTTGGCTCATCATCGAGCCACTGCGCGTCAGATGCAACGAGTACAGTCGTCATGCCCAAGTCTTTTGGCGCTTTCAAATTTTGGGCGATATCCTCAAACATCACGGCGTTTTCCGCAAAAATATCGAAATATTGAACGAATTTTTCGTAGGTCGCCCGGTGCGGTTTTGGCGTATATTCGGCGGCGCGAATGTCAAACATATCATGAAACAAGTCATCAACGCCAAGCGCTTTTGATACGTTTTCAGCATGCTCAGACGATCCGTTTGTGAAAATATAGCGCTTCCCTGGCAACTCGGATATTGCAGCACGAAGATGATCATCCGCTTTGATTGCGGACAAATCGATGTCATGCACATAGGATAAGAAATCGTTTGGCGAGACGCTATGCTCTCGCATAAGGCCGCTCATTGTTGTTCCATACTGAACGTAATACGCTTTTTGAAGTCGCCGCGCTTCAGCCGGCTCTATACTCAAAGTTCTTTCAATGAATTCGGCCATTCGCGCATCGATTTGCGCGAACAGCCGACATTCAGCGCTGTAGAGCGTGTTGTCCAGATCAAAGATCCAGGTGTCGATGTGACGAAGATCAGCCAAGGGATAAACGTTCGACGCGATTACTGAACTGGCGGCGAAACGAACATATCCGGCAAGAATTCAAAAGTTGCGGATGGCGACGCGCCAATTTCAATTCTACGAAAAACGGCTTCATCCAACTCCTGGTCGCTGCAAGCGGACGTATCGCTGGACTCAAACTTAACAAAGTTGATGCAAAACGCTTTCTCCCCGCCCGCAAGACGGCGCTCGCCAGCGTCATCTTCGATAACCCCGTAGACATAGTAATGATTTTGGGTCAGTTCACCTTTGAGTATTTTCGCACATCCCCCCGGGTCTAATTTCCACCAGCCTTTGGTGTCATAATTCTCACCATCCGGGGTCGAAATCGCGCTCCAAACCGTCGCATCAGTTTTGTTGCAATAGAAAAATCCCAGCTTGGCTTCCTGCTGATTGGCGTCTTCTATCAACGCGTCGATGAGCTCGTCATCAATTCCATCCGCTTCGGCAAGACCTTTTTTCTTTCGATAATTCTGGATGACACGCTGCGTGGCGCGCCCGACCGCGCCGTCAATGCGTCCCGCGTCAAGCCCGATGTCGTTTAGCAGGCGTTGGACCCCGGCGACTTCGGCAGAGTAGATCGTGTAGGTGCGCGCTTCTGCAAAATCGGTTTGCCAGTCACCGTCAGCGGCCTCTGTGACCTCAACATCGAAAAACTGACGCTGGTTCAATGGATTGTCACGACAAACATCCTGATTTCTCAGACTGAAGAAACCAGACGATTCTACACACAAAGCCGTATCGCCAGACCATGTGCGCAATGAACCCTGGTGGCCTGGAATCGCTTCAGCGTATACAAAGTACCGGCCCGGATTGGTCTGCTCCGTCAGCGCAACCTTACACTGACCGGGCCGTAACCGCCACCAACCGCGGGTAGCCAAACGGTCGCCATCCACGAAGCCGATTGCGGCGTTGAGCGTGTAACTGGATTTATTGCAAAGACTGTATTTTGCCGAGGCAGCCGTAGAGCATAGCATTGCGCCGAGAACACCCAGAAATAATGTACGCATATGAAAACCGCGCCTGACAATGGACAAATGATCGGCGGTAATTCACCCGAAACTGGACCGAGGATCAACCGCCCCGACCCCAACAAGGAAAAGATTATGACAGCGGCGACGTCCAGTTCAGGCGTTCGGGCCGCGAAGGTGTTGTTTCCGCTGCCCTTCAACGAGCCTTTTGACTATCTCATCGAAGACAATAGGAACGCGACTTATGGGGCATTTGTTCGTGCGCCGCTTGGGCCCCGGACAATTTGGGGCGTTTTGTGGCCGACCGATAATGAAAAAATCGACGTAGTTGACGAGACGAAACTAAAAACAATTCTTGAAATTGCACCGGAGTCCTCGCTGAGTGACGACACCATGGACTTCATCACATGGACAGCGAATTACACGCTCGCTCCTATCGGTTCCGTCTTGCGAATGGTCATGCGCTCAGGCGACGGGATCGAACGCCCGCCCATGCGTCGCGGATTCCGATTGGGGAGGAAACCCCCGGCGCGGCTCACGCCTGCTCGAAAAGCGGTTTTAGCCGCGGCCGGCAACGACTATGCAAGAACAGCGAAAAATCTCGCGACCGCAGCTGGCGTCAGCGATGCCGTGGTAAGGGGTTTAGCGAAGACCGGCGCATTGATCGCTGAACCCATCGATCCGGACCCGCCGTTTACGCCGCCGGATATCTCACTGCATGGCAAACCGTTGAACAAACAACAGAGCGCCGCTTCGAAACAAATTCAATTTCGCATTCAGGACGGTGGCCCTTCCGTCACCCTGATTGATGGTGTGACAGGCTCGGGAAAAACCGAGGTTTATCTGGAGGCGGTTGCAACGGCGCTGGCAAATGATGAAACAGCGCAAATTGCGATCCTGATCCCCGAAATCGCATTGACGGTTCCTTTCCTGAGAAGGGTGGAAGAACGTTTTGGGGCTGCCCCGGCGCCATGGCATTCGGAACTCACGGGAGCGCAACGGCGTCGCACCTGGCGCCGGGTCGCCGACGGCAGCGCGCGACTTGTTGTCGGCGCCCGATCTACACTTTTTCTGCCATATCAAAATCTTCGCCTGATAATCGTCGATGAGGAGCATGACGGGGCCTATAAACAGGAGGACGGCGTCATTTACCAAGCCAGAGACCTGGCGGTTGCCCGCGGCGCAAAAAGCCGTTTCCCGGTGATATTGGCGTCCGCGACGCCCTCACTGGAAACCGTAATGAATGTTGGTAATGGCCGATATGACGCCGTTGGCTTATCGGAACGCTATGCAGAAGCGGCCATGCCGAAGCTGACTCTAATTGATTTGCGCACTGATGGCGGTCAATCTAGCTATTGGCTTTCGCCAAGACTCGCAGAAGCCGTAGATCAACGGCTCGCTCGCAGCGAACAATCATTATTGTTTTTAAATCGACGCGGCTACGCGCCATTGACAATTTGTAGACGTTGCGGACATCGCATGACTGCGCCCAATTCAGACACTTGCCTTGTTGAACATCGGTTTTCCAATCGCCTCGTCTGTCATCACACCGGCTTTTCAATGGAAAAGCCAACGGCTTGCCCTGCATGCAATGCGGTCGACAGCCTTGCCCCATGCGGTCCGGGCGTTGAGCGGGTGTTCGAAGAAGCAAAACATCGATGGCCCGATGCGCGGATATCAATCCTGTCATCAGACGCGGCGCCAACCGCGACGGCAATGCGTGCAGTACTGGATGATATGGCGGCAGGCGATATTGATATCCTGATCGCCACCCAGATCGCGGCGAAGGGTCACCATTTTCCAAACCTTACTTTGGTCGGTGTCGTCGACGCAGATCTCGGCCTATCCGGCGGAGATCTTCGCGCTGCAGAGCGGACTTACCAACTGTTGAGTCAGGTTGCCGGCCGGGCCGGACGCGCAAGCAAATCCGGCGAAGCTATGCTTCAAACGCATCATCCTGAGGCGGCAGTTTTTCAGGCGCTCGCCGCAGACGATCGCGAGGCCTTTATTGACGCTGAGGCTCATGCGCGCGCAGCGCATGGCGCACCGCCTTTTGGGCGACTTGCATCGGTGATCCTTCGCTCAACAGACGAAAAGGCGCTTGAGATTGCCGCAAAAAACTTGCGTTTGGCGGCTCCGCGGGGAAATGGTGTCGCTGTGATGGGGCCGGCGCGGGCGCCAATCTACAGACTGCGCGGCGTTGCGCGCATGCGTTTTCTGGTCAAAACACGTCGGGATGTGAATATCCAAGCCTATCTCAGAGATTGGCTCGGGCGTGTGAAAGAAACATCCAAGGTGCGTCGGACCATCGATATCGATCCGTATTCCTTCCTTTAATGAATTATTAGGTTGATGGCGAATTCGTAAGAATAGCCATTCCGATCAACGATTTTTATCCGCAATTAACCTTAAAGCGTCTTAATCTTCCGCACACAACGATTGGGATGGGTGAACCATGCATCGACCCATACGAAGACTCACTTTGTCGATCACAAGCATATTGGCGGCATTGATGATGTCGTCCGGGAACGCGTTCGCGGGAATTGACGAAGTGCGCGCTGGCGGACTTGCTCAGGGTGTCGGCGGATGGTCCCCGGACAAAGAGACCGGTGTTGGCATAAACCTCGAGGCGCTTTTTAAATCACCTGGTTTTTTAAGGGCGATCGGCGCGCCGCGCCCACATCTTGGCGTGGCGATCGCGACTGACAATGACGCAACGAGCCAGATTTACGCCGGGTTGGAATGGCGCCAGCACTTGGCGCGACGCCTGTTTGTCGCCGGCGCCGTCGGCGGCGCCGTCCACACCGGTGAAACCGATACTTTTGATCCAGTCGCCGACCTTTCCCGGCTCAACAACACACAATTTCTCGGGTGTCGCGCGCTGTTCCGGATCGCCGCTGACCTTGGTGTCGAAGTCACCGACCACTTAAGTGTTTCCATTGCCTGGAGTCATATCTCCAATGCTGGCCTGTGCGACGACAATGAAGGCCTGGACAATCTCGGCCTGCGTGTCGGTTATCGATTCTAATTGCGCGTTATTGGCCAATATGGCGGTCGATAAATTCGATTGATTCCCGGAGCATCTGCGTCCGCGTTTTCGCATCCGACAACCAGTGGTCGTCACCCTTCAGAATAACAAATTCATGCTCTTTGCCGGCATCGCGCAAAGCATTTCGCATCTCTCTGGAGTGACCGACGGGCACGACGATATCGTCTTCGCTATGAATGAGCAGGATCGGCGCAGTTACACTGTCGGCCAGATAAATCGGACTGACAGCCCGTAATGCTTCAGCGTCCTTTGTGCGTGATCCGATCCGCACCCGCCAATAGTCCTCCGCGATCCGGCTATCACGAGCGCTTGCGCCAATTATACTTTGGAGATTCGTCACCCCGTTCACGCTGACGGCGCACGCATACAAATCTGGCGTCAGTGTTGCACCCGCCAGCGCGGCGTAGCCACCATAGCTCGCGCCGACAATACAGATTCGCGCCGGATCGACCAAACCATCGGCGACCAGCTTTCTTACGCCATTTGTAACATCATCCTGCATTGCACGGCCCCATTCGCCGTAGCCAGCCCGCTTGAATATCGAACCATAACCGTCCGAACCGCGGAAGTTCGGTTCGTACACCGCATAACCGCGACTGGCATAAAAGAAACTCCACCAGTCAAAGGCCATCGTCGACCGTGATGCTGGGCCTCCGTGTGGTAGAACAATAAGCGGCATCGCTTCATGCGGTACGCCTTTGGGAAGCGTCAGATAACCGGGGATTGTCAAACCATCAGGAGCGACAAAATTGAACGGCGTTTTTTCCGCCACAGGCGGCGACGCCACCAGCGATTCGTACGTTGACGCTAGTATCGACAATGCGTTTGACACCCGGTCAAAAGTATAAAATTGTTTCGGGAAATCAGAATACGTCGCTTCTATAATGAGCATATTGTTATTCGCGGAACGGGATACGATCCTTGGCTCAGCTCCTGGAAGCGCATTACGCAAACGAGACAGCAAAGTGTTATCGGCTGAATCAAGGAATGTCGTTCGGGGAACGTCGTCTGTGAAACGCGCGCCTAAGGCTATAGCATTGCGGACATCATAGATCGCGCTCCTGATATCAAATGCGTCGTTTGCGACAATATCCTTCATCTCGTTGGTTCTTGGATCATATTCAACAAGCGCTCGCTTGTCGCGGTCGCGATAGGTGATCGCATAGAACGTTTCCGGCGTGCCGCCTTGGCTGATAAGGCTTATTATCGATTCCGAGCTACGCGGTTCGTTCAGTGAGCGTACAAGTTCGAACTTACCCGATGATTCGTTTCGCAGGTAAATCTTCCGGACTTGCCGGACACTATCATAATCGACGCGAGCGATCGCCTCGCCGCTTTCATCTACAACCCAATCAATTGTATTCTCTTCGCCGCGCTCAATTCTCTTCAGATTTCCGTTGGTGAGATTTACTTCGAATAAGGAATAGGCGATTCCGGCTTCCCGTTTGATCCGAGATGCGCTCGAGGTTCTTGAGCCGGTAAACCCCGACGACGAAGATCTTGCGATCACAACGGTTTGCGCATCATCCGGCGTGGTCGCTAATAGCGTTCCCGGACTGCTAATAATCCAACCGCTTTCGTTACCGAGCAGCATGCGCGTTTTGCCGGTGAACTTCGAAATTGATATCCACCGGAAATATTCCACTGTGTCGTCGCCGCTGGAAAAACGAACATTATCCGAAACCGAAGTTAGTAATAGGAGATACTCATTACTGCCCCACGTGATGTCGCGCGCATTCGTAGCGCCGACGCCGACGGCCATCGGAGCCGCACCGAGATCGCCCGCGTCATAAAAAACAACGGCGGTGGAATCGCCGACTTTTTGAAGAACGGCGATCGTTGTCCCATCGGGCGAGATCGCCGCCTCGGTAACATCCGGCAGGCTTCCATAAATTTCTGCAGACGTCGCGTATGTTGAGCGCGTTGCGCTCATATAAAAAATTGCGAAAGCAACAAACGCGATGAATGTTTTCTGACAGTTCATTTTGACCCCCGCTTACACATTACTTAATCTTCGCTTTCAAACATCATGACACGCCGTGATGCAGCGTGCAAAAACAACGGAGGAACGGATTCGCAATCGGCCGTTCCGCCGCACTGCAGCATTGTTGCCTTGGAAGAAGGGGCGTGCTAACCCCTCGCAAAATCAACCGCCGGGCCAACGCGCAATGTGCGCCAGTTTCCGGATTTCGTAAGTTTTTCAAAGGTTTGGGCGCCCAATCAACGGCGCCGCTTCGATCCGGGAGCAAGCAGGGCCTACTATCCATGTCAGCAGACTTTGATTCTACCGCCGGCGTCGCCGGCCGATACGCTTCGGCGCTATTTGAATTGGCGCGCGACGCTAGTGCACTCGAAAACGTTGAGCAGGATTTGAAGACATTCTCCTCGGCGATCGATCAATCTGAAGAATTGAAAAATCTGTTACGAAGCCCGGTTTACGATCGCGAGGAACAACGTGCAGCGATTGAGGCTTTAGCGGCTCGGGCTGGGTTAGGTGAACTGGCGTCTAATTTTTTGAAATTGGCGGCGCAAAATAGACGGCTCTTTGCTGTTGAAAAAATGATCCACGCGTTTAACAGCCTGCTTTCAGCGCATCGAGGCGAAGTCGCGGCCGAGGCGATTTCGGCGGCCCCGCTCAATGATGATCAAACCCGCGCCCTGCGCCACGAAATCGAGGCGATGGTAGGCAAAGCGGTCAATCTTGAAACCCGTGTTGATCCCGATCTCCTTGGCGGTCTGATCGTAAAGATCGGATCGAAGATGATCGACACATCCCTGAAAACAAAACTCAATCGTTTGAAAACCGTAATGAAAGAGGCCTGAGCGATATGGAACTCAACGCCGCAGAAATTTCCTCTATTTTAAAGCAACAGATCAAGGATTTCGGCAAGGACGCCGAAGTCTCTGAGATCGGTCAAGTGCTCTCCGTTGGCGACGGCATCGCCCGGATTTACGGCCTCGATAACGTTCAGGCCGGCGAGATGGTCGAATTCGCCAATGGCGCGAAGGGTATGGCCTTGAACCTGGAAGCCGACAATGTCGGCGTCGTGATCTTCGGCGAAGACCGGGAGATCAAGGAAGGCGACACCGTCAAGCGGACCCAAGCCATTGTGGATGTGCCGGTCGGCAAAGGTCTTCTCGGCCGCGTGGTCGATCCCCTCGGAAACCCGATCGACGGCAAGGGTCCAATCGACGCTGCTGAACGCCGGATCGTGGATGTCAAAGCGCCCGGCATTTTGCCACGAAAATCTGTGCACGAACCGGTGCAGACCGGCATCAAAGCGATCGACGCGATGATCCCCGTCGGCCGCGGCCAGCGTGAACTCGTCATTGGCGACCGCCAGACTGGCAAAACCGCCATTTGCGTGGACGCGATCCTGAACCAGAAGGACGTCAACGCGGGCAGCGATGAATCAAAAAAATTATACTGCGTATACGTTGCGATCGGTCAGAAGCGCTCGACGGTCGCCCAGATCGTCAAGACGCTGGAAGACAATGGCGCGCTGGACTATTCCATCGTTGTCGCTGCGACCGCGTCTGAGCCTGCGCCGCTGCAATTTCTGGCGCCCTTCGCCGGTTGCGCCATGGGCGAATATTTCCGCGACAATGGCATGCACTCCCTGATCATTTACGATGATCTTTCCAAACAAGCGGTCGCCTATCGCCAAATGTCTTTGCTGCTTCGTCGCCCGCCGGGCCGCGAAGCCTATCCGGGCGACGTTTTCTATCTGCACTCCCGACTTCTGGAGCGCGCCGCGAAACTCAATGAAAATCATGGCGCCGGCTCCATGACCGCCCTGCCAATCATCGAGACGCAAGCGAACGACGTTTCCGCCTATATCCCGACCAATGTGATCTCGATTACCGACGGTCAGATCTTCCTGGAAACGGATCTCTTCTTCCAGGGCATTCGCCCCGCGGTGAATGTGGGCCTGTCGGTGTCCCGGGTGGGTTCCGCCGCCCAGGTCAAAGCGATGAAAAAGGTCGCGGGTAAGATTAAGGGCGAGCTTGCTCAGTATCGCGAACTTCAGGCCTTTGCCCAGTTCGGCTCAGACCTCGACGCCGCGACCCAGCGCACGCTCAATCGCGGCGACCGCCTCACTGAACTGATGAAGCAGAACCAGTATTCGCCCCTGCAAGTGGAAGAACAGGTCTGCGTTATCTATGCAGGCACCCAGGGTTATCTTGACGGCGTCGACGAGGCGAAGGTGCAAGAGTTTGAAGCGGAATTCCTGCGCAAGTTCCATGCTGACCACAGCGATATCCTCTCGTCCATCCGCGACACGGGCAAACTCGACGATGATGTCGAGGGCAAGCTCAAGGATGCGCTTGAGGCTTTCGCGAAGAATTTTGCTTAATCATTTTCGCTCAATTACGATGAAAATAAGGTGCGGGAATGCCCTCACTTAAAGATCTTAAAAACCGGATCACCTCGGTCAAATCGACCCAGAAGATCACCAAGGCGAAACAAATGGTCGCAGCGGCCAAGCTGCGCCGTGCCGAGGAGCGCGCCAAGGAAGCCCGTCCCTATACGGAGCGGATGGAATCGGTGCTCGCCAATCTCACGGCGGCGACCAAGGGCGATCCGAATGCGCCGAAACTTCTCTCGGGCACCGGGAAAGACGAAACCCATCTCCTCATTGTCGCGACGGCAGACAAGGGCCTTTGCGGCGGTTTTAATTCCTCGATCGTGCGCCTCGCCCGCGAGCATCTTGCGCGGCTGCAGGGCGACGGCAAAAAGATCAAAATCATTGCGGTTGGCCGCAAGGGCGATGACCAACTCAAGCGGCTCTATGGCGAAATGATCGTCTGGAAGACGAACTTTCTGGACGTCAAGCAGATCGGTTTCGCCGAAGCGCACAATATCGCCGAAAAGGTCCTGGAACTCTTTGAAGCCGGCGAATTTGACGTCGCAACGCTCTTTTACGGCAAATTCAAAAACGTCGTCAGCCAGGTCCCGACAGCCCAGCAGATTATCCCGGCCGAACCGCCGGCGTCGGAAATCTCCGACGAAACGGAGACGAGCGCGCCCGTCGCGGCCGCCGCCGGACCGGATTTGAAAGGCGCGATCTATGAATATGAACCGGATGAGGAGGAAATCCTCAAAGCGCTTCTCCCCCGTTATGTGGGCGTGCAGATCTACCGCGCGCTCCTGGAAAACGTCGCCTCGGAACAGGCGGCGTCAATGACGGCAATGGACAATGCGACGCGCAATGCCGGCGATATGATCAACGATCTGACGCTGCAATATAACCGCGCACGCCAGGCCCAGATTACGAAAGAACTGATTGAAATCATCTCCGGCGCCGAAGCGCTGTAGACGGACGTATCTTGAAGGAAAAAGACCCATGAGCACTCAAGGCCGTATCTCACAGGTCATCGGCGCTGTCGTCGATGTGGAGTTTGACGACCATCTGCCATCGATTTTGAACGCGCTGGAAACAGACAATAACGGCAATCGCCTGGTCCTCGAAGTGGCCCAGCATCTGGGGCAAAACAGTGTCCGCACGATCGCCATGGACTCAACGGAAGGCCTGGTGCGCGGCGGCGCCGTAACCGATACGGGCGAAGCCATTGCAGTGCCGGTCGGCGAGGCGACTTTGGGTCGCATCATGAATGTCATCGGCGAGCCCGTTGATGACGCGGGACCCATCGCGGCGGAAGCCAAACGCACCATTCACCAGCCAGCCCCTCCCTTTGTCGAGCAATCGACGGAAGCGGAAATGCTCGCCACGGGGATCAAGGTTATTGACCTCCTCTGCCCTTATGCGAAAGGCGGCAAGATTGGCCTTTTTGGCGGCGCGGGCGTCGGCAAGACTGTTCTTATTCAGGAATTGATCAACAACATCGCGAAGGTCCACGGCGGATACTCTGTCTTCGCGGGCGTCGGCGAGCGCACCCGGGAGGGTAATGACCTCTATTGGGAGATGATTGAATCCAATGTGAACAAAGATCCGCAAGAGAATGCAGGCTCAGCGGCGGGTTCCAAATGTTCGCTGATTTATGGCCAGATGAACGAACCACCAGGCGCGCGGGCCCGTGTCGCCCTGTCCGGTCTGACGGTGGCGGAGCACTTCCGCGATCAGGGCCAAGATGTTCTCTTCTTCGTGGACAATATCTTCCGCTTTACACAAGCAGGCTCGGAAGTGTCGGCGTTGCTAGGCCGTATACCATCTGCTGTTGGCTATCAGCCGACGCTGGCGACCGACATGGGCGCGATGCAGGAGCGGATCACGACGACGACCAAAGGCTCGATCACTTCGGTACAGGCGATTTATGTGCCTGCGGACGATTTGACCGACCCAGCCCCCGCGACGTCGTTCTCGCACCTTGATGCGACGACGGTCTTGAACCGGGCGATCTCTGAAAAAGGCATCTATCCGGCTGTTGATCCGCTCGATTCAACGTCGCGAATTCTCGATCCCCGCATCGTCGGCGAAGAACATTATGAAGTCGCACGGGGCGTTCAAGGGATCCTGCAACGCTACAAGGCGTTGCAAGACATTATCGCGATCCTCGGCATGGATGAATTGTCCGAAGAAGACAAACTCGTCGTCGCCCGGGCGCGGAAAGTCGAGCGCTTCCTGTCCCAGCCCTTCGACGTCGCCCAGGTGTTCACCGGCTTCCCAGGCATCCAGGTGCCGGTTGAAGACACCGTGCGATCGTTTAAAGGCCTGATTGAGGGCGAATATGACCATTTGCCCGAACAGGCGTTTTACATGACCGGCTCAATCGAAGGCGCGATGGAAAAAGCGCAACAAATTGCAGCAGAAGCGGCGTAGCGGTAAATGGCGGACAAGCTTCATTTTTCCCTGGTCTCGCCTGAACGCGAACTCCTCTCTGTTGAGGCTGATCAGGTTGATATTCCAGGATCGGAAGGCTGGCTCGGCATCCTGCCGAACCACGCGCCATTCATGACGACGCTCGCGCCCGGCGTTGTCCGCGTTGTTATGGGTTCGGAAGAAAAGCGCGTTTTTGTCCGTGGCGGGTTTGCCGAGATTTCGCCGGCCGGATTGACCGTCTTGGCGGAAGAAGCTGTGCCCACAGACGAATTAAAAGGCGACAAGATCGCTGCTCGGATCAAGGACGCGGAAGAAGACGTCGCCGACGCAGAAACCGATGAGAAAAAACAAGCCGCTCAGCAAAACCTTGATCGGCTGTTAGAACTGCAAGCCGCAATTTAGGTAATAACTCCGGCTGCGCCGACATCTTTTAGGCGTTCAACCATTGCCGTTGGCGGCGGCGCTTCGACGCTGATTGCGCCTTTGTTTTTTGACATTGGGATTACGACGCGGCGGGCATGAAGCATCATGGGACCAGCCCGATCTTCAGGCGCCAAGTCGCCATATAGCGGGTCGCCCAGTATCGGCGCGCCGATCGACGCAAGGTGAACGCGAATTTGGTGCGTACGACCCGTTTTTGGTTTCGCCTCAATAAACGACAATCCGCTATCCACGGCGATTGTCCTGTAGGTTGTCGCCGCGGCCTGCGCGTCAGGGTTAGCCATAGTTGCAGTGACCACCCGCCAATCCGACTTATCCATTTTCTTGACAAGCGGGGACGATATCGTCCCTGACGGCTTTTCCGGCGAGCCTTTACAAATCGCCCAGTAGAGTTTCCCAACACGACCCTCGGAAAATAGCCTTCCCAATTTTCGTATCGCTTTTGGGTGACGGCCCAGCACAAGGCATCCTGTCGTATCTCGATCAAGCCGGTGTGCTAGTGCCGGCGGCCGTGGCAACCCGAAACGCAGCGCATCGAAATACTGTTCAAGATTTTCCTGGCCGACGCGGGTGTTCGGTCCGCCATGCACTGGAATTCCGGCTGGTTTATCGATGACAAGGATCAGGCCGTCACGATAGAGAAGTCTTTTCTGGAGGAAGTCGGGGGGATGGGTCTTCTTGGACGGCACGTGACAACCGAACTAGTCTGTCGCCAAGCTGCGAATAAAGTCGCGCAATGGGCGAAGCGACGTCACGAGCTCTTTGTAAACGTCGTTCTTGAAATCAACGATAATTTCCGGCGCCTCTTCCAATTCCCCCCATCGCCAGGCGTCAAATTCCTGGTGGTCATCGGCCGCCAAGTCGATCTCATCATCATTGCCGAGAAACAACATCGCAGCCCATTTCTGGCGTTGGCCGCGCCAGTTCTTGCGTTTGTATCCAGGCGGAAAGTTGTAGGCCACCCAACCCGGCGTCACGAGCAAAAGCTGTACGCTCGACACACCGGTCTCTTCTTTGAGTTCGCGGGCAGCTGCGGCCGCGATATCCTCGCCCGCATCAATCCCCCCCTGGGGCATCTGCCAGCTGCCGTCGTACCAATCGAGAGATTGCACATCGACCGGGCGCGCTGGGTCAACCCGACGCCCAAACCAGACCTGCCCGCTTTTGTTGAACAGAGCGACACCCACATTGGGGCGAAACTTCTCAATGAACTTTTCCTGACTCATACGCGGACCAACACGCTGCAACGGGCATATCGTTACCTGACTGAGTTATTCGCCCGCAAGACGTAAGAGGCCGGCGCATTCTCCAGGTCGGTCTCTGCAAGCCGAGCGTCCCATGCCGTCAATTCTTCAAGGGTTGCTGGTTGTAGATATGTCTTGCCAAGCGCCCGGCCATTTTTCTGCGCCGTTTGTTCCAATACGCCTAATGCCGCACGCAGTTTTGCACGGCCATCCTCGTTGTAGGCCGGCGGAATAAGGCGGTTAACAACAGCGACCCCATTGGCTGACGAAAGCGCGCCGGTATCATCAACATATCCGATGCCCAGACTATCCAATCTTTGGAGGACAGCTCCCATAGCGTCGTCATCTCTAGAGAATTTGCCGCCTAAATAGTTTGTGACTGCAAAGAAACCTGGGACGCGAGAGAGGAGCCAGTTGAGCCGTGTTAGATTTTGTTCATCCGTTTGTCGTGTCAGGAGCGCCGCCGCACCCAATGCCGTTGTGTCACCGCCGGAGTCCATCGGCAGTTCGATCATGATTTCGTGGCCATCTTGCCGCGCCTTTTCCGCCCAGAATTCAATATTCTCAGCATACGGCGCAAAAGCGAGAGAGTAGTGCGCCGGCAGTTCTTTGATTGCCCGTTCGGTCAGCGCCTCGTCCAGGCCTAGCCCCGCTACAATCATTGATACTTTTGGTTGAGACAACGAACCGGAAAACCGTTGCGCATATACGTCCATCGAACGCCGCCCGTCGTCTGCAATACGCGGAATTGTACCGAGAGGCGTTTGCGTCAGCAAGGCGGATGACACTGCGGCAATTGGGGCCGAAAGCGCACCTGGGCTCCTCAATGAGGCTGCGCGGACTGGCGTCGCGCCCTGAGGTTGACCATCGATGGTTATCACGACGTCGTCCGGTGTAAACTCTATCGTTTCATGTTCATCTTCAGAATTATATGGCGCCGATACACCAGCGACAGGCCCAATAACATCCTCGGTTTCGATCCCATGCGCGCCCGGACGAATTATCGTTACGCCATTTTCGCGCAACGACGGCGCGCTGCCAAGCGTCAATCCTTCCGCAGACCGAATAATGCTGGATATTCGATCCCCATTTGACGCCTCGTCATTATCACGAATATTGGCTGCGATAACCGGCGGCTGCGCTAACGTTTCGATCGCGTCAATATTCAATGCGATACGATTGGGATCATGCCCCCTGCTGATAAGCCAAAAAAATGCGCATATGAAACACGCCAGCGCGACCGACCCCGCCCACGCAAGACTAAGTCGACTAAATACTGGCATGCGAATTCGTCGTCTGTTCGGTCTCATATCGCAGATTCAATAGTGGGCGCCGATGCGGCGCGCCCCTCAAATTTCTGCAAATGTACCGTTTGCTTGGTTAACGGAATGGAAATGGCGTCGCCTGGGCCGGCGACGCTCGCCGCAGGAACCCTTATTGGGTCGCCGTCGCCGACGCGTTTGCGAGCAATTGCCTGTATTCCGTGGCGTCTGAAAGGATTTCCAGGGCTCGATTCAGTTGGCAATCATCATAGGAACCGTCCTCTTTCTTCCCACACATAAACGGCTCGACAGGCGGCAATTCCGTTTCATCGGCGGCCGATAATTCATCTTCTGTCGGCGCCGCCGCGCGCGTTTCTTCCTCTGCAGCCAGAGCGTTCGGCAAGTCCCTCTCGCCCGGCCGCTCCTCGAAATCTTCCTGGCCCTCATAAACGACAGGCATCCGAATATCCGGAACGATGCCGGTCGCCTGTATAGAACGCCCGGACGGGGTGTAATATTTCGCCGTTGTCAGCCGCAATGCGCCCTGCAGTCCATTTTGGAGCGGGATCACTGTCTGAACGCTGCCTTTACCGAAACTTTTGGTGCCAAGCAGGAGCGCACGCCCGCGATCCTGCAGTGCGCCCGCTACAATCTCAGACGCGGACGCAGAACCGCCATTGATCAGAACAACAATCGGCTTTTCGTCAAGCAAATCGCCTGCCCGGCCCATTTCGCGAAGGGTGTCACGCGGTCGCCGACCGCGCGTAGACACGATTTCCCCGCCTTCGAGGAAGGCGTCAGCGACGGCGACGGCCTGATCAAGCAACCCGCCCGGGTTAGAGCGGAGATCAAGGACCAGCCCCTTGGGCCCGCCCGGTATTTCTTTTTTCAGCTTCCTGACCGCTTTTTTCAAGCCGTCATATGTTTGCTCACTGAATGTCGCGACACGAATATAGCCAAAATCTCCCTCGGCGCGGTGAACAACGGATTGAACTTTTACGATGTCGCGCACGATTGTGACGTCAAATGGGTCTTCTTCCCTATTACGCAACACCTTGATGTCAACACGTGTTCCCTTCTCACCTTTCAGATGCGAAATCGCTTCGTCGATCGACATGCCCAGCACCTGCTTGCCGTCAATCTCGACAATCAAATCATCTGTCTTAAGGCCAGCCTTCGCAGCCGGCGTGTCGTCGATCGGCGCGATGATCTTCACATAACCTTTATCGTCACCCTCAGTATCCATCGTCACCTGAATACCGAGGCCGGCGAATGAACCCCGGGTTTGTTCCTGCATCGTCTGGAACGCATCGGAGGTTAGATAATTGGAATGCGGATCGAGGGTCAGGAGCATCCCGTCTATAGCGCCCTTAATCAGGTCGCCGTCATCGGGGGGCGAGACATAATTTTCGTGAACCTGCTCAAACACTTCGCCGAAAAGATCGAGTTGTTGGAAGGTGTCGGCAGAAATCATGGATTTGGCGAAACCGCTACTCAAAATCGCTCCGCAAACAAGCGCGCCACCGCATGCCGAGACGATCATTGCGCCGGCCGAATAACTCTTGGCAGTGATCTTACGTGGGCGCGGAGATAATTTCTTCATTGTTTCACCTTGTTACGCGTGACCCTAATAGGCCATCTCATCGATACTTTTCCTGGAAAGCCACAATGAGGGGTTCATCGGCTCTCCATTTTTGCGGATCTCAAGATCCAGTTCAGCGCCCCCGCCAATCATTTGCGCCACGGGCTCACCGGCAGCAACCCGCTGGCTCTCCTCGACCAGAATAGACCCGACGCCCATTAACAATACATGGAAGCCGCCGCCGACGTCCAGAACGATCAGATTGCCAACCGGCTGCCAATCCCGTGCAAAAACGACCCGACCTTCAAACGGTGCGGTCACAATCGCTTCATCAGACACTGCAAATCTGAGGCCCTCGAACCGGCCGCCATCAGGACGAGACGCTCTGTATTGTCCTGTAAGCCGTCCAGTTACTGGGGGCCGCAGGGCGCCGCGAGCGTCAGCAAAGCGTTTCGCCGTCGCAAACGGCGCCGCCGTTTCTGGCCGAACGGACTTTCGCGGCGCTTCCGCGATATTCGCTGTCAGCGTGCGATCGCTGCTGTCTCCTCTCGGTGGTTTGATACGCGGAACGACAGTGTAGGCGAGTTTCTCAAGGCGCCGCACCACGTCTCTCAGCGTTGTCGCCCTAGCAGCGAGTCGTGCGGTTTCTTTTTGGGCTGCCGCGGCGAGACGCTCGGCGACGTCGCGTTCGCCTTCTTTCGCTTCCACCAGTTCCAGCAAAACCGTGCGACGCGCGGTCAGCTCAAGCTTCTGATCCGAATATCTCGTTTGTTCAGCGGATAGCTCTGCGGTTAGCGAATTAAGTAATTCGATGCTTTCGCGAACCTCCTGCGCCCGGGCTTCAACTTCCGGCGCTGCTGTCGCCAACAACATCGCGGTTCGCGCCGCCTTGTTCGCATCTTCAGGAGATACCAGCAAGGCCGGTGGCTGCGAACGTTCCAAAGACTGCAACGCCGCCAAAAGATCGCTCAGCGTATTACTTTCCGCATCGAGGTCCGCTACTGCGCCTGCTCTTTCGGCGCCAAGCTTTTCGATCGATGCTTCCAGCGCAATAATCTCGGCCTCAGCCTCCTGGATCGTATTGGCGGTTTCAATCAGTCGATTTCGCAACGACGCGACCTCACGACTTTTGGCCGCCGCCTCCCGCCGCAATCGTTGCTCTTCATCGGCGCGATCTTTCAACCGGCGCTCGATCTCCATCAAAATTTCGGAATCACCATCCTGATGCTGGGCAAAAGCATTGCCGCCAACAAGTGCGGTGCAAAAAACAAAGAAAGCAGCGAATGGAAAACGGGTCATCATTCTCGATGATAGGGATGACCGGCCAGCGCGGTCATCACTCGGTAGAGTTGTTCTGCAAGCATCACTCGTACCAACATATGCGGCCAGGTGGCCGCGCCAAAAGATATTTTTTTCCCGCAAACTCCTAATAATTCCTGTCCATGGCCATCGGCGCCGCCGATGTGAAAAACAAGTGCAGGTATGTTTTGTTCTCGGAGCGAAACAATTTTGCGCATGAGGGACACAGTGTCGAGATTTTCGCCGGTCTCATCCAACGCCACGTTTACTGCGCCGACCGGCCCAACCGAGAGCAGCGCAGTCGCTTCCGCGGCAATATTTGGGCCTGTTTTTTCCACGAGCGTGGGCCCCTTGAACCCAAACTGGCCTGACAATTTTGCAGCGCGGGCGCAATATTCGTTGGTCAGAACCTTTAGTGGGCCGGGCCGAGACTTTCCGATCGCGGCGATAATGAGTTTCACGCTTGACGCGCCACGCCGATCTTAAGTCTCTGGAGCCGTCGCATCAGCGCGGGCAGCCGCCGACCAAACGCGCTCCAGATTATAAAATGACCGCACTTCGGGGCGAAACAAATGCACGATCACATCCTCAGCGTCGATTAACACCCAATCGCAGGCCGGCTGCCCCTCCACGCGCGCGCGCCCAAATCCAGCGTCTTTTAAGCGTCGCAGAATTTTGTCAGCCATTGCGCCGACATGACGTTGAGATCGCCCCGATGCGACAATCATCGCGTCCGCAATATCGGTCTTGCCGGCCAGGTCGATTGACACGACGTCTTCGGCCTTGTCGTCATCAAGTTCTTGCAAAATGAGCTTCTGAATTTCCTGGCTGCGCAAATCGGGCGGCAGGGATTCAAGCGTTCCGCTTCCCGGTTCATTGTCCGCACCTGTAACTTCAGCCTCATCGCCAACGACGGAAAGAGCGGGTTTTTCAGGCGCCGCAACGCCTTGCTGGATGTTCAGTCTGGTCCTCCATCATCCACGCGGGATTTTTCTCCCGCATTTCAAATATAAGAGGCTTTTAGCGCCCAACCAAGGGAAAGAAGGCTGTTAACTGTTGCGCAAAAGGCACGCGGCAAACCAACGGCGATCGTCAAACCAGCTTTCCGTCAGGCGCCAGGGCGTCTCCTCCAGTAAGGCTGAAAATCGATCAATCGAATATTTGTAGGAGTTTTCTGTGTGGATGGTCTCACCCAATTTGAAATCATAGGACCGTCCGTCAAGCACAATTGATGTCGCTTCTTTTGCGCGCAGATGCATTTCCAGTCGCGAATGGGCCTCATTAAAAAAGGCGACGTGTTCGAAGGCGCCAACATCAATCTCTGCGCCAAGCTCGTTTTTGAGTCGGGTCAGGAGATTGAGGTTGAATGCGGCTGTCACGCCTTCCGCGTCGTTATACGCTTCCTCGATAATTGAGCGGTCTTTCGCCAGGTCAAAGCCAATTAAAAATTGCGCGTTGTCGCCCAGCGTATTGTGGGCGCGCCGGAGAAAAGCAGCTGCGCTTTCAGGAGCCATATTGCCAACCGTCGAGCCAGGAAAGTAACCGAGACGTCCGTTTGCCGCCGGCAATACGCCGTCGGGTAATTTAATAACAGAATGAAAATCAGCGCAGATGGCGCCGACCGGAACCGGAAGGATGCCGGCCAACTCGGTTGCGCTCCGAACAAGGTGCTCTTTAGAAATATCGATGGCCACATAGCCTGCAGCATTGTGAACACCATTCACCAGCCATTCGACTTTCTCACTTGAACCAGAACCGTACTCGACCACTGTCGCGCCATCGAAAATCTTAGACGTGATGTCTGCAGCGGCATTCAAAAAAAGCGATCGCTCCGTATGTGTGACATAATATTCCTTAAGCGACGTAATTTTGTCGAATAAACGCGATCCTTCGGCATCGTAGAAATACATCGGAGAAATAGACCGTGGCCGAGCCGAAAGCGCCGTATGCGCATCGGTCCGAAAGTCAGCCGCGGCAGGATGCAAATCGAGAAAAAAGGCCAAGTCGCCATAGGGCGCCTCCAGGTCCCCGATCGGTTCCACTTGTTCCCTATCGATGCGCGCGCGAATCGCAGTCGATGAGATTTTATTGTCGGTCTCGGGAAAAAATATCCACGCGGGCGGCGGCAAATCAGCCAGACCTGTGGCTGCATCGATATCGCGCCGCTCAAACGAAAATTCCCGGGCGGCCACACTATTTATCGGCGCGTTCTCGTAACCGGGCCGGCGAAATACGGCGATTGGCGCACTCTGCACTATATTACGCCAATCCCGCCATTCGTGCAGTGTCTCGAAGCTATCTGCGCCCATAAGCCAGACATAGTTTGTATTCGGGTTCAGTGCTTTTAATCGGTCGATCGTATCGACCGTGTATGTAAGCCCATGTCTGCGCTCGAAATCGCTAACGACGATGTCCGGGTGATCTGCCGCCCGGCGAGCCTGCCGCAAACGCTCCTCATACGGCGCATAAATTGACGGGTCTTTCAATGGGTTCCCGGGCGTAACAAGCCACATTACGGCATCCAGCGAAAACCGCTCCAGCGCAAGGATAGAAATCTCGCGATGCCCATCATGGGCGGGATTGAAAGAGCCGCCCAATAGTCCAATGCGCCGACGGTCGCCCTGTTTTCCAGATTTTTTCATAAGCGGCTACGCTGGTCCCAAATTTTGAACGGGCAGCCCCTACGGCGCCCAAGTCGTTTGATCAGTATCGCGACTCTTGCTTGTCTCCGCCCGGCCGCCCTGAACCATATCATACAAGGATGTGCATAGTTCCGTAACGCCCATTCCGGTTACACCGGAAATAAGGTGAACCGGGGATTTCGAGGCTTCCGCTAACGCAATTCTCTTTTCCTGAAGCGCCTCGACCGACACGGCGTCACATTTGTTGAGCGCCAAAAACTGTTTCTTTTCCGCCAGTGTTTCGTCGTAGGCGGCGAGTTCTGTGCAAATCGTCTGATAAACCGTCACGACATCTTCCCGCGTCGCATCAACTAAGTGCAACAGTGCGGCGCACCGTTCCACATGCCCTAAAAATCGGTCACCGATGCCGGCGCCCTCGTGGGCGCCCTCGATTAGCCCGGGAATATCGGCAAGAACAAAACTCTGTCCTTCGCCAACGCGAACAACGCCCAAATTCGGATGAAGTGTCGTAAACGGATAATCTGCGATCTTTGGTTTTGCAGCGGACACTGAAGCAAGAAATGTTGACTTACCAGCATTCGGTAATCCAATCAGGCCAATATCAGCGATCAACTTTAGTCGCAGCCATAATGTCCGTAATTCTGCAGGCTGGCCTGGATTCGCTTTACGCGGCGCACGGTTGGTCGACGACTTAAAACGCGCGTTGCCAAACCCGCCATTGCCGCCCTTCGCCAGCAAGACGCGCTCGCCGGGATGATCAAGATCGGCGATCAGGGTTTCTTCATCTTCTTCAAAAATCTGAGTCCCGACCGGGACGCGAATTATTTTGTCTTCCCCGTTCCGACCGGTTTTGTTGGACCCCTCACCCGGGCGGCCCGGTTTTGCTTTGTGATGTTGTTGATAGCGAAAGTCGATCAACGTATTCAGGTTTTCAACCGCCTCCGCCCAGACGTGGCCACCGTCGCCGCCATCACCGCCATTCGGACCGCCAAACTCAATAAACTTCTCGCGCCGAAACGAAAGGCAGCCGGCGCCGCCTGCCCCGCTTTGAACATATATTTTGGTCCGATCCAGAAATTTCATGGGCGGAATATAAGCCGAAATCTCTGCCACACCACCGCAGAAACCAATGGTGCTAGAAATTGGTGCGCTGCTCCGTCTCACGTATTATCCTCATTTGGACATTCAGCGAGGAGGACGCATGAGCGCCGCGACCGATATTTTGTTTGAACCGTTTCGCCTGGGAACGCTGGCATTAGAAAACAGGATCGTTATGGCTCCGATGACCCGTTCCTTTTCGCCGGGCGGCGTTCCGGGGGAAAATGTCGCCGGATACTACAAAAGGCGGGCAGAGGGCGGCGTCGGCTTGATCCTCACCGAGGGCGTAGCGCCAAATACAACCACAGCGCTCGGCACACCGAATGTTCCGAATATCGTGACGGACGCCGCTAAGGCGGGCTGGCGAAATGTTGTCGGCGCAGCAAAATCAGCTGGAGGCGTGATCGGCATTCAACTCTGGCATGAAGGGCCGTATCGCAATCCCGCAAAAACTGAACATCCGGAAATTCCCTCTTGGTCTGCATCCGGCTTCAAGGTTCCCGGAAAGCCTTTATGGGAACCGATGACAGATACGGAAGTCGAACAGGCAATTACAGATTTTGTTGACGCATCAAAAGCGGCGCAGGATATCGGTTTTGACCTCGTGGAATTCCATGGGGCCCATAGTTATTTGCTCGATAATTTTTTCTGGGACAAAACAAATCTTCGGTCGGATCGCTGGGGAGGTCCAAGCTGGCAGGAGCGAACAGCGATCGCAACGGAAATTATCAAGCGGTCGCGTGAAAAGGTTGGGCGCGAATTTCCATTAATCATTCGCTTGTCACAGTGGAAGCAGCAGGACTTTGAAGCATTAGCGGCGGAAAATCCCGACGCGCTACTCGAGTGGCTTACGCCATTGGTCGACGCCGGCATTGATGGTTTTCACTGTTCGCAGCGGCGCTTTTGGGAGCCGACATTTGACGGCTCTGACCTTAATTTTGCTGGCTGGACGAAAAAACTCACCGGCAAACCGACTATTTCCGTCGGCTCGGTCGGCCTTTCGGGCGAATTCTTGGCTGCATATAGCGGTGAGACTTCGTCGCCGCAAAACCTCGACGAATTGATCAACCGCATGGAGCGGGGCGAATTTGATTTAATCGCCGTGGGGCGCGCCTTATTGCAAGACGCCAATTGGGCCAAAAAAATTCGCGAGGGGCGCACAGATGAATTGATGGCGTTCACAAAAGAAGCTTTGACGACCCTGTCATAAGGAACGCCTGATATGATCATTGTACATCATTTAGAGCACTCACGATCTCAACGGGTCCTTTGGTTGCTGGAGGAGCTTGGCCTCGAATACGAGGTTAAACTTTATAAACGTGACAAAAAGACTAGCCTTGCGCCCCCGGAATTAAAGGATGTCCATCCGCTTGGAAAATCACCTGTTGTTGAGATTGACGGCGTCGTAGTCGCCGAAACGGGACCCATTCTGGAATATATCATCGACACTGTCGGCGGCGGGCGCATGCGCCCCGAACAAGGGGCGCCGGAATATCTGAAATACCGGTACTGGCTTCATTACGCGGAAGGGTCAGCGTTCCCACCGCTACTGCTAAAATTGATCACGACACGTATGGCGTCGGCGCCAATGCCGTTCTTCGCCAAACCAATTGCGCGGTCATTATCAAAGGGCGTGCAGGACGCATTCATCAATCCGCAGCTAAAGCTTCATTTTGATTTTATTGAAAGCGAGTTGGCCGCCTCATCATGGTTCGCCGGCGAAGAAATTTCAGCAGCCGATGTCATTATGAGTTTTCCGCTGGAAGCGATGAACGCCAGGGGCGAAAAGAACGAAAAACGCCCATACATAAACGCGTTCCTGGAACGCATTCACGCGCGCCCAGCTTATCAGAAAGCGCTTCAGCGCGGGGGACCGTATGCAATACTGGGCGGATAGCAGACATATCACAATATTGTGTGGTGACGCCGCTTTGACGCCTCAATTCCGGCCGGAAGCAGCCTGATCAATCGGATACCAATATTTTTTCGAAGAAACAGGGATATTATACGAAATGTTGACGTTAGGATTGGCCGCAGCGCTGTCACTCGGATTGACGGACGCCTCGACTTTGAATAGTCAGAATTCGGAGGCACATGTTGCTGGCGCGAAATCAGTCGAGCGTATTGTCGTGGCCCAAGCGAGCCCGGCGTCGGGATCCGTTGTCGACTTTGTGTCGGAACCCACAACGCAAAGAAATGAATTAACCGAAACGCCGCCGTTGGCGCCCCCAGTTAGCGATGAACAAAATCGCCTTGAAGAAATTGATTTGTCGGGCCTCGTTTTCCCCGAACTGAGCGACGACGAACTGGTCTCCAAACTGGAAACGTATCTGGCGGATCTCAAAACGCTCAACGGAAATTTTCTGCAAGTCGCCCCATCCGGCGCTGTTTCGGAGGGCGAATTTTACCTTCGTCGGCCTGGCTTATTGCGTTTTGAATATGCCGAGCCAAATCCGCTTCTGATCGTCGCGAATGGCGGCATCGTCTATGTGCGCGATGACGCCTTGGAAACGACTGACTCTTATCCGGTTGGGCAAACGCCTTTGAAATTTCTCATTCGCAAAAAGATTGATCTCGAGGATGCGCAGGTAGTCGCCGTGGATCGCGGTGTCGACACGTTTGCCGTTACATTTGCCTCCGACGAAGACGAAACCGAGGGAGAATTGACTATCATTGTCAATGCGCCTGAAATTGAATTGGCCCGGTGGGTCGTGCGGGACCTGCAAAATGGCGTCACGGAAGTCAGTCTCAGCAATGTGAAAACAGGGGAGAAACTTGCAAATCGGCTGTTCAGAGCACCCGAGGCGGGCGGCGAGTTTCTTAAAAATTAGAGAACTTCAAATTTGTGGCGATTTGTCTGAGTGTCACAGGCAAGCTTTTTTTTGGATTACCTATTGAAAAACCTGTCGGTGAGGCGTTAATGTAACACCACGCGATAGGCGCTAATCGGGCCAGCGTTGCCCCCCCGCTTGCAGGCCCGTCAGCCGACCGCGTCGCCGGAATATCCCCTCCCGGCGTAGGCGCAACAGCGCAGCTTGGCGCCCGGTCTGTGTAAAGATCGGGCGCCTTTTTATGTCCGCTGAACCAAAAATACGGAATACGAAGCGATGGATGATGACGCCCTGGAAGATCTGGAACGTGAGTTACCCGGGCTCGCGGTATTATCGAGATTTGCACGTTCGTTAGACCGCATTCCATGGTTCGCCAATCTCGGTGAACCACTGACGCCGGGCGCTCGGGCGGCGGCCAACGCATATCTTGATGGGCTGGGCTTTCCGGAATCGGAGATAGCAATTCTCGTTGATTGGGAGGACGCCGCTCATGCGGCTGAAACGCGAGATTGGGACAGCCCCGCTTGGGAGGCTGAAGAACTGCAACGCTCTGATTTGACCGCGCGGAGCCTCGAGGCGCTCTCGGAAGAAGCCGTGAAAATCGGCATGACGCTAATCGCCGACAAAGTCTCGGAACCCGCGAAAGAAGGCATGGAACAAGCCTCGTTTATCTGGGATATGGCGGATGAAGATGCGCGCACGCTCGCGGTGGGCGCCGCTGTTCAAGGCGCTCACGGTGCGGCGCTCGTATTGCTGGCCGCTCAGGACCCGGAGTTTGAAGCCGATCAGCATCCGCTCGCCGCCAAATTCCGATTGTTTGAATTCGGTCGTTGGCCAGTCGGCGTGGTAGGCCGCTCGTTTAACCTGTTCTAAGGGAAATCAGCGCTGAGACTAACAGATAAAGTGCGAGACCGGACAATAACGCTTTAAAACCTCTCGCAAAAACCGCTTCCGGCATTTTCTTCAAAACGCGCGTGCCGACAAAAGTGCCCGCAAACCCCGTCGCCAGTATCGCTGCGATAATGGGCAACCAGGACGCATAAGCAAACCCCAGTAATCCGAATACAAGAATTTTCAGCGTATGCTGACCGACCATACAAGCGGCATGTGTGGCGGTGGTGTGATGGCGGTCCAGATTTACGCGCGCCACCATGGTCGCCGCGATCGGCCCAGTCGCCCCAAAAAACATGGTCAAGAACGCCGCGACAGCGCCTGTCGTGAAAAATGTACGCGGCCCCGGCGAGCGGCCCAGCGGCTTTGGGCCCCAAAGGGTATAAAGGATAAAAAACCCAACACCCGCCTGCAGACCCCAGGTCGGTAAATCGACAGCAATCCGACCACCGCCAACCGCGCCAAGGACTCCACCCCCGGTAAACCACAAGGCAATCGGCCAAACGATGTGGCGTCGCTGCAGAATGAATCGGCTCGTATTTGACCCTAATTGCGCGACCCCGTGAATGGGGATCACTGCAGGCGCAGGAAACACCGCGCTTATGATCGCGAGCAGGGCCAGCCCGCCACCAAGGCCAAAGGCCGCTGTTAATGCCGCCGTAAAAAAACTGGCGACGATCGCCGCTACCGCCGCCCATAGCGGCAAATCAGCAGGCAAGAGAAGATCAAAAACCATGGCGCGCTGCTTAAGTGAGTTATGCGCCGCCTACAATATGAATGATCCGATTGACCGTGCAGCGCCGTCTCGCGTAAGCCGATGTTTCAGCTTTGAGGCGGACGCGCATGAAAATAACCACTTGGAATATAAACTCCGTGCGCTTACGGATCGATCATGTAACCCGCTTTCTAAAGGAGCAGAACCCAGATGTTCTTTGCCTGCAGGAGATCAAATGCCTCGACGATAATTTCCCGACAAAAGCACTTATGGGTGCTGGCTATGAGCATATCGCCGTACATGGCCAAGCCGGCTATCACGGCGTCGCAATCGCATCGAAAACGCCGCTGAAGAAGGTTGAGCGCCGGTTTTTCTGCGGCAAAGAAGATTCCCGACACATTGCCGCAACCATCAATGGCGTTCGCATCCACAACTTTTATGTCCCCGCAGGCGGCGATGAACCCGATCCGAAAACAAATGAAAAGTTCGCGCACAAGCTCGAATTTCTCGACGAGATGAATGAGTGGTTCAGCACGTTAGGCGCGCGATCAAAGTCCGTACTCGTTGGTGATTTGAACGTTGCGCCGAGGGAACACGATGTTTGGTCCCACAAGCAATTGCTGAAGGTTGTCTCCCATACGCCCGTCGAAGTCGAGCGCCTCAATGGCGTTATCCAATCGCACAAATGGGTGGATGTCGCGCGCGAACTCATTCCCGAGCCTGAGAAGCTCTATACTTGGTGGTCATATCGCGCGCGTGATTGGAAAGCATCGAATCGCGGGCGACGCCTCGATCATATCTGGGTGAGCCCTGTACTAAAAAACGCCGCTCTATCTTCCGGCGCAAAAGCGTTCGCTATTCACGACGACGTGCGCGGATGGGAGAAACCATCTGACCATGCGCCAGTATCGCTGACCCTTTCTCTATAGACACGCGGAAATCGCCTCACTGAGCGCAGCAACATCACGCTTGTCATTATAGAGATGAAACGATATTCGAATACCGCCCAATCGACTGTCATGGGAGATGCCCGCCTCTTTTAGACGTCGGGTTGCAGCCTCAAAGTCTCGCACACGAATGATCGCGCCAGCCCCGCGCTCCCCGGATTTAGTGTGCGACAGAAATGCTGCATCTGGAATCTGTTGAGACAACAACCCCAACAAATTCTGGCTATGCGCATAAATTTCTTCAACACCGATCGCCTGAACCTCGCGCAAACCAGCGATAGCGCCCGCAAATGGCGCAATAGAAGGCGTCCCGCCGAGATAACGCCCAGCGCCATCGGCATATTCGAACCTATGAATATCAAATTCAAAGGGTCGCGCGTGGGAAAACCATCCGGTGTCAAAAGGGGCGCAGTCATCAGCAGTATCCTGATCAGCCCAAAGAAATGCCGCACCGGGGCCGCCGCACAAATACTTTAAGCATGTGCCTATTGCGAAATCTGGCTTCCATTCACCCAAACGTAATGGCGCGACCCCAACCGATTGCGCCGCATCAATGATGGAAAAGGCGCCAACGTCGCGCGCGATCGAAGCGATCTCGCGCACTGGCGCTAAAATATTGGTATTCGAATAAACTTGCGTGGCGAGGACCAAATGAACGTCGTCCTTGATTTTTTCGCACCAATAATCTGGGTCGGCGAGGCACTCGCCCCCTTCGATGAAATCGAGCTGGTAACCCAAGCGCTCCAGCTGTTTGAGGACAAAGCCGCAAGTCGGAAAATCTTCTTCCGTCAAGACAATGCGCGCTCGCTTTGGGCGGTCGGGAAGCGAAAAAATGATTTTTGAAAGCGCGCTAGAGACGTTTGTTTGCGGGCAAATATCTTTGGGCGCCGCGCCAATAATCGGCGCTAGCGCCGATGTAAAGTCACTGATTGCGGTCAACCAATGATCCCAGGCAGCTGGCCCGTTTTTGCGCCATGGGTCCGCGAACGAAAGGTCCACTTTCTCTTGATAAGACTTGGGTTGTGCACCGATAGAATGTGACAAAAGGTAATGCGGCGTCGGAAAAAAAAATCGATCGCGGCGCATTAGTGAAAACCCGACCCGCTATCACCTAAATTATCGCGCTTCACGCCATACTCAGCGCCCCATCGGTCGGTCATCTCGCCGCGCACAGCCCATAAAGCCGGAAAGAAACAATGCCGCGCGCCCGCTTCCAACAGTTCAATCGGACGACCCTTCAACGATTTTGAGCCAGCGCCAATTGAGCGCCGGATCAATTGAAGATGATGAAAACGAAATGTCTGAAAAAGCTCATCAAAATCCGCGAGCCTTTCGGCGATAACATAGGCGTCTCCATGATCATATTGCGAATCATAGATGTCGGAAACGCTTAACTCATCTGCATCGAGATAGTATTTTTGAAAAGATTCCCATAAATGCGCGGGCATTTTGAGCAAGGTTTTGAAGCCAGGCGATTCTTGTCCCGAACCATTGCCAAGTTGCTGACGAATATCCTGATAGTCTTTTGGCGACATGGTCTCGAGCAGAGATAATTGCGTGATTAAGTGCCGCTGTATGATATGTATACGGTGAAATAGCGTGACAACCCGGTTCGTGTTTCTGGCAGCGATGTAATCATCAATGTCGAGAAGAGTGAAAGCGATCAACTTCATCCAAAGCTCTTCAACCTGATGTACAATCTGAAACTGCAATTCATCCGGATTGGCTAACGTTTCATACGGTTTTTGGCACTGCAATAATGCTTTGGTATTGAGGTATTTCTCGTAATCGAGAGAGCCATCGCCCGTCATTAGTGCGTAAAATGCGCGTCGATCCATCGCCCTTCCCTTTACGTTCGCTTTTGCGGCTGTTACCCGGCAAGCTCGCGCAACTCATCACGCGTAATCGATCCAGGCACAATCGTCACCGGAATTGGCCGGCTTCCCAGATTTGATGGCTTCCCAGCAAGAGCCGAAACAATCGGGCCCGGATCTTTTTCATCCGATGATGCGCCCAAAAACAGGATGGCGATCGCCGAATCCTGCTCGATCAATTTGCGAATTTCTTCGATGGGTTCGCCTTCCACAATGAGTTTTTCGGGAACTTCGCCGGACTGCGTTTCGATTTCAGCGGAGAATTCGCGCATCAAAGCCTCGCCCCGTTCGCGAATTTCCTCCCGCATGGTTTCAGTAACAGTCGCCCAATGTCCAAATTCAGGTCGCGACAAGACATGCAGCAGTGTAACTGCGGCATTGGAACGTTTCGCCCGGCGACCCGTGAAAAAAGCCGTTCTGCGAGCCTCCGGAGCGTCGCTCACAAGCACCAAAAACTTGATTCTATTGTCGTTTTCCGCCGCCATATAGGTCATCATGCCGCAAAAGGTTTGGGCGCGTCCACTAACGTATCGGCGAATGGGCGCGCAAGATGTGAGACAGATGAGACATATATGCGCGGGTATTTCGGAATAGGGGCGGAACGAATCTCAAAACCGATGAATTTAGGCGCGATCCTGAGGACCGGCCACGCCTTTGGCGCAAGCTTCACGTTCACAATCGATGCGCATCACCGAGCGAAAGATATAGACAAATCCGACACCGCAAAAAGCGCCGGGCATATGCCGCTCTATCACTGGAAAACACCAGACGATCTGATATTGCCGGAAGGCTGCGCCCTGATAGGCGTCGAACTTGCCGATGATGCGATTGACCTCCCGAGTTTTAGGCACCCGCTCAACGCCGCTTATCTTTTCGGGCCCGAAAAAGGCGATCTATCTTCTGCGGCATTATCTTGTTGCGAGCACGTTGTGAAAATTCCGACGCGGTTTTGCGTCAATGTTTCGGTCGCCGCCGCGCTCGTTATGTATGATCGCGTCCTGACGTTTGGACAATTTCCGCAGCGCCCGGTGCGCACTGGCGGACCACCGCCGGCAGAAACCTGGCGGCCTCGAAGAAGGCGACAATAAAAAAGGCCGCCATTGCTGGCGGCCTTTTCGCATCAGAAATGTCTGATTAACGGCGTGTCTTACGCTTCGTTTTACGCTTTGTCTTCTTCGCGGCCGCCTTGCGTTTTGTTTTCTTGGCGACTTTTTTCTTCGCTGTTTTGCGGCGCGGACGAGGCGCTGCGGCGGAGGCTTCCATCGCGTCAAGCGCATCAGCAAACGCTTTCAGCGATTTCATAAAGCCTGATCGCTGGCTCGCCGGCAAAACAGCCAGGGTAGCCGTGTCGGCTTTTTGCACTTTGGCGTTCGCGCCCGACAGCATGCGCTTGCCTGCAGCGGTAATGCTAACAGCGTTCGCACGTGCGTCTTCTTTTGTGCGCTTGCGAGAAAGAAGGCCTTTTTTGATCATCCGGGCGATCATATCGGCCAGCGTAGAACGGTCGATTCCTGTTTCGCGGACGAGATCTGTCTGGCTGAGGCCGTCATTCTGGGCGACAACGTGCAATACTTCATACTGACGAGGTGTCGGACCAGATGATCCAACCCCTTTTGAGTAGAGGTCGTTAGAGTATTGCTGAGCGCGTCGCAGCAAATGACCGGGTGAATTTTTGAGGGAATAAGCCATGTGTTTCTCCGTTTTGGCTTTGTGAAGGTAAAATCAACGATCGTGCAAATTACTCCGGTGCTCGACTTTCCGAACGCGGCGTTTCGATACAGATCGCGTGTTTTTTCTTCCTATTTGTCAGAAAGTGTCCGACTCGGACGGTTTGAACCAGGCCGGTTAATAATGTATTGCGCGACATACGTCACCAGTAAAAATGCAACACATGCAGAATATTTTTGAGTTTTATGCGTTGAACGGAAAGTCCGCAGGCGGGTTATTGGAAGAAGTGCGGATCGCGGATCATGTCTGACTCACAAAAACTTGACCAGACCTTCGTTCAACAGATCCCGCCCGGCGATGAACAAACACGCTCGGTTTGCGGCCATTGTGGGTTTGTCGATTACAAAAACCCAAAAATCGTGGTCGGGTCCGTAGCTGTCTGGAATGACACGATATTACTGTGCCGACGCGCCATTGAGCCCCGACGCGGATTTTGGACGATTCCCGCCGGATACATGGAATTAAACGAGACGCCTGAAGCGGGCGCCGCGCGCGAAGCGCAGGAGGAGGCGTGCGCCGATATCGTCATTGACCGATTACTAGCGATTTACAGCGTACCACGCATTTCACAGGTCCAATTGATGTTTCGCGCGCGACTGGCGTCCCCGGACGTCGCCATTGGACCGGAGAGCCTTGAAGTGCAACTCTGCAAATGGGGCGATATTCCGTGGCCTGAAATGGCCTTTCCAACAGCTGTTTGGGCGCTCAAAGACTATTGGCGGTCACGCCAAAAGACACAGTTTCCGCCGTTCACAAACCCGGCGCCCTAGGCGCCATCGGGCTCAGCACCTGTTGGGTCCTTCATGTTTTTTGCGATGAAGGGCGCTTGAACGGCAATGAATACAAAATTCAGCGCAGTAAATCCCCATACCTTCAAATTGACCCACGCCGCCTCACCGTCACACTGGGTGGCGGACGCCACATCACAATCGCGCATCAGCCAACGCCAAGCTATTTCATTCAACAGCGCCAACCCCGCGAAGAAAAACGCGTAACGCGTCGCTAATATACGCCATGCCGCCTCGCCCATATGCAAAGCGCCGTCAAAAAGCGTCTTCAAAAAATTGCGGTTCGTTGCGAGGCCGCCGCCGAGAAGCAGTGCGAAAAGCAGATATACAATAGTCGGCTTCATGTAAAAGAAGGTCTTGTTTTGTAAAACCAATGTCAGCGTACCCAGCACACCTACCGTGACGCCGCTTACAGCGAGCATTGGCGCGATGCGCTTTTCTTTCCAGACGCTGTATGCAAACGCCACGGCGAAAGCGGGCAGAAAAATCGCAACGGCAAGAAACATTTCCCCGCCATCTTCGATTCGCCATTCCCGGCCGGCGATTCCACCCAATATCGGCGCAAGACGTTGTCCAAAGAAATATGCAATCAGAAACGCGAACAGCGGTCCAAAATCCACCAGAAACTTTGAGCGACCGCTAAGGCGCAGAGCTTGTGTTGCATTCTCGGTCATTCTTTTTCCTTACGGGCCTACTGGCGGTTTGCGACGTGTTCGGAAAGCCCCGTCAGCGCGCGGGCGAATTGGTCTGCATTAAAGTCCTGCAGATCTTCAACACTCTCACCCACACCAATATAGTGAATGGGGATCGCATACTTATCAGCAAGCGCAACCAAAACGCCGCCCCGCGCAGTACCATCCAGTTTTGTCATGACAATCCCGGTCACACCCGCTGTCTCCTTGAAAACCTGCGCTTGATTGAGCGCATTTTGCCCAACCGTCGCATCTAGGACCAAAAGAACATCATGCGGCGCGGTTTCGTCCTGCTTTTTGAGGACGCGAACGACCTTGGCTAACTCATCCATTAACTCGGACTTATTCTGAAGCCGGCCGGCTGTATCAATCAGGAGAACATCTGTTCCGGTCTCGCGCGCAGTTTTTAGCGCGTCGAATGCAAGTCCAGCTGAATCGGCGCCCACGTCGCGTGAAATGACTTGAGCGCCTGTCCGTTCGCCCCAAACCGCTAATTGTTCGATAGCGGCAGCGCGGAACGTATCCCCGGCGGCGAGTAAAACAGAGAGATCATCATTCCGGAACTTCTGCGCCAGCTTGCCGATCGTGGTCGTTTTGCCGGCGCCGTTTACGCCGATCATCAATATGACATGAGGTTTTCGCGCAGCGTCGATCGCCAGCCGACGATCAAGCGGCGATAGGGTCGATGCGATTTCAGCGGATAGGGCGGCTCGCACCTCTTCATCAGAAACCTCTTTATCAAACTTCGATTGCGCCAGCGCGTCGGTGACCCGGGTCGCCAGCGGAACGCCGAGATCCGCTGCAATCAAAACGTCTGTAAGGTCGTCAATCGCCGCCGCATCGAGCTTGCGTTTGGTGAATATCGCCGCGACCCCATCGGTCAAGCGGGTAGATGATTTGGCGAGACCATCGGTAAGCCGGGACCACCAATTTTTTTTCGATTCTTGCTCTATCGCCGGCGGCTGTTCCGCAGCCTGAGCGGCAGGTTCCGGCATGGCGGTCGCATCGCGGGACTGGATATCAATATCGCTTGGTCCAGCCGGGAGCCCGTCACCCTCTGTGGGCATATTATCTGGAATGTTCTGTTGCTCGACCGCGTTCGCTGTCGCCGGCGGTTCTCCCGACACGCTTTGTGATGGCGGCTCGGATTCAGCCTCGGCATTTTTCTTTCCAAAAAGCCCAGAAAAAAGATTTTTCGCCATTAACGTCAAAAGTTCCAGAATTTGCGAGGTGAGAGTTAAATGACAGAAGCCGATAAACGCAAGCCGTCGCGTTCGCGAACCCGCACCTGAACCCAATCCCCAGCGTCGGCGTCAGAGACGGCCAGATTAACGAGCGCAAAATTCCCGAGACGGGCGCGACCACCGCTTTCGACGACAGCGTCATAACTGCCGCCAACAAGGCTCTGAAGAAATGTACTCAGCGCAACAGTTGCTTTTTCGCGTAACGTCGCGGCGCGCTTTTTGACCAACTGTCGATCCAACTGGGGCATTCGCGCTGCGGGCGTTCCGCCCTTCGGTGAAAACGGAAAAATATGGCAGTATTGGAGACCCGCATCATCAATGATCCGGACCGTATTGTCGAACATTGCTTCTGTTTCTGTGGGAAACCCCGCGATTAAGTCTGCCCCAAAAGCAACATTCGGGCGCTTTGCGCGAATACGGTCGCAAAGCTTGATGATATCCCACCGCGAATGACGCCGTTTCATTCGTTTCAGGATTAAATCGTCACCAGCCTGAACAGAAAGATGCAAATAGGGTGCGACCCGTGTGTCTTCTGTAATATGCGCAAAGAGCTTCTCGTCAATTTCCGCCCCATCAATAGAAGATAAACGTAACGACCGCAGGCCAGGCGCTGCATCAAGCAACCGGTCGACAAGGTCGCCGAGCGACGGCTGGTCTGAGAGGTCATTCCCGTAGGATGTGATATCGACGCCCGTCAGAACGATTTCAGCATATCCGTTGTCAATCAACCGCTTTGCTTGATCAATTAACACATCAATCGGCGTCGAGCGTGCATTGCCACGCCCAAAGGGGATGATGCAAAACGTGCAGCGATGGTCGCAGCCATTTTGCACTTGAAGAAACGCCCGTGATCGCTCGCCGTATCCATCGATCATGTGGCCGGCGTTTTCGCGAACGCTCATAATGTCGTTGACTGATATGGGCGCCTGCGTATCTGCAGACAGGGTCGACCACGTCGCGGGCGCCAGTTTCTCCGCATTGCCAATGACGAAGTCGACCTCATCCATATCCGCAAACTGTTGTGGATCGATTTGCGCAGCGCAGCCTGTTGCGATTATGCGGGCGTCCGGCCGGTTACGGCGTAACCGTCGAATATGTTGGCGTGATTGGCGAGCCGCTTCGTTCGTCACGGCGCAGGTGTTTACGACAATTGTATCATCGAGATGAACGTCTTCGCCAAGACGTCGCATCGCTTCGCTTTCTACTGCGTTCAGCCGGCAGCCTAGCGTAATGATCTCAATCGGTTTCGTCATCAACGCGGGTATTTGGGGACAACTGGGGATTTGGCAAGCCAAAAACGCTCACTGCGCCGGTTGGGCGCGTCAGACCGGCTAATTTTCCATATTCAGCAAGATTGCAAACCCGACAATCAGGAATAGCGCAAACGGAAAAAATGCCCCGATCACCGCCGGGAGGACACCGAGTTTGCCGAGTGCGAGCGCCAGATTTTCTGCAACAAAATACGTAAAACCGAGGGCCGAACCTGTCACGGCGCGGACAAGCAATACGCCCTGACGATGAACGCCGAACCCGGCGATGGCGCCGAGCAGCGGCATGACAAGCGTCGCCATAGGTTTAGAAAATCGGCTCAGGAAGGACGTCATCGCCTCGCGCGTATCCGCCCGGTCACTGCGTAGTTGGTCGATTTTCTGCGCAAGTTCCGGCAGCGGCGTCTGGTCCGGCTCAAGGGTAAGTGCGAACAGAAATTCCGGATCAAGCCCGTTCGTCCAGATGCTTTCTTGCAGGCGCTCCACATTGAGTGAATTCGCGTCCATCGCGATCACACCGAACAGCCGCCAGCCAGCTTCATCATACCGCGCTCGTAACGCCTCTACGATCCGCGCCGTCAGCCCATTTTCGTCAAATGTCTTGATCGTCACATCGTTCAGGACGATGGCGTCGCCAAACCTTGCGGCGCTTTCCGCATGAATGAACTCATTGTCGAAGTTTATCCACACATCGGTGCGCGTATCAGACTCAGGCGGCAAGTCCAATGCGTAGTCGTTCACCTCCCAATAATCGAGTTTCTCAACCGACTGCACGGTAATGAATTCATGAAAAAGAAAATGCGCAAAGGCAATCAGACCACAAACAAATCCGAGTGGAAACAAAACGCGGTGAACAGACATACCCGCGGCGCGCATGATGGTGATTTCACTTGTGTGATTAAGACCCGCGAGCGTCAACACGATACCCAGCAAAGCGGCGAAAGGTGTGAATTGGCTGGCGATCTGCGGCGCGCGCAAGGAAATGTAACGTAAAATCGATTCGAACCCTGCGCCGTCCGGCGCTAGAATGGATTCCGACCGATTGAGCAGATCCAGCATCTGCAAAATAATGACGAAGAACGCCAGCAGACCCAGAAATCGGATCAGGAAAAGCCGTCCAACGTACCAGACGAATACGCCGTTCGCCTGGTTCATGCCGCTTCACCCGATGTTTTTGGCGTCGGCGCGGGCACACGGATAGTGTCGCGTTGCCGCAAGGCGGTTACCCGCGCTGCACGCGCCTGGTCGATCGAGCCCGTGTACAAAAATCCGGATACCGCAACGAAAATAAAGAACACGCCCCACATGGCTAGATATGGCGAGAGCTGGCCCGTTTCCACCATATGAGTGGACCATTCCTCCAAAATCTCGTGGTAAACAATGAGTATGCCGACGCCGAGCACAGGCTTCAGATTTGACGCCCGACGTCGCCCGGTCACACCCATTGCAATCGCAAGAATGGGCATCACCAAATAGGACAAAGGATGGATAATCCGCCAATGAAAGCCGGCCCGGTATTTATTGTAAACCGGCGACTGCTCCGCATCCGGCTGATTTAGGAACGTCCATAGCTCCCCAAATGTCGCTTCGCGATCATCGTCGCCGCGGGCGCGAAAGACGCCGATAGCCGGCAAGTCAACTTCGAGGTCGAACGAGTCAAAGTTCAGCGCTTGTATCCGCGATCCCAAAGGATCAACAATGATCTGCCGCCCGTCGCGCAATTTCATCAGCAAAACGCTTATGTCCGGCGTTGTCGAAATCGCGCCATAGCGCGCGGTGATGATGGTCTTGCCGCCATCACGATTTCGGCGTTCAAGAAAAATATCCTCTGCGTCTCTTGTGTCTTTGTTAATGGCGCCCAGCCGAATTGTGACGCGATCGGAAATTTCGACAAATTCTCCTGCGGGCACCTTTATCCCAAGGGCCCCGCTCGTCACGTCAAAACGGATTTTCCGGTACTCGTAATGCGCGTAGGGCTGAATGTAGCTCACGAGCAAAAAATCCAGCACGATCAGGACAAACATCAGCATGTAAATCGGTCGCAAAAGACGGCCAAATGAGGCGCCGCTTGAGCTCATCGCGTCCAGCTCGCTCGACATCGATAAATTGCGAAATGCTAACAAGACCCCCAGGAATGCACCCAGCGGCAGCGCCAGCCCGAGATAATGCGGCAGTAAATTCGCCAACATCTGCCAGACGACATCGACCGGACCTTGTTCGGCGAGCACAAAATCAAACAGCCGCAACATCTGCTCCAGCAGCAAAAGCATGCCGGCCACGCCAAGCGCGAGAAGCAACGGCGTCGCGACGGTTCGCAAAATGTAGCGGTCAAGAAGAAACATGCAGCGCAAAACTTTCGTGCCCGGCTCAATAGCGAATTCCCGCCGCAAGTGGAAGGCGGCGGTTTAGGAAGCGCTGCGCGCGTGGTGGGCGGTGGCGACGAACAAAACGGCGTTGACCAATTGCGACAATCCGGCCTCAGCAACAAGCATGCCGGCGACCACGGCTTCCGGGGCGCCGACAATTGGCGACAGCGTTAACGCAGCGCCAAGGTAAACGATATCCTGGTTCGGCATGAACGGAATACGGCTGAGGACAAGCTGCATTGCGATAAAGGTGACCCACGCCATCAACGGCGCTTCGGGAAGCGCTGCAGCATACATCGCCGCATGCAAGCAAATGATGACGAATTGGCGAAAGGCGTGAACGCCAAGCAGCCGTGGCAACACGCCTTTAGGCAATGCAATCAGTTTTTCGCGGAAGGTGGCGACGGCAATCGCGAGCGTACTGGCGGAAATAAACGCCAATGTGAATAAAACGCCCGCCCCGGGAAATGCGTTCAGGCCGGCCTGCAATCCGCCCGTGATCGCCAACACTGCAATCATAATCACGGTCGTGGAGTTGGACATGAAGGCGGACAACAGATTGTTGTCTTTCACACCCATGAGGATGGTTTTGTCAGACAAATGCAATTGACGACGCGCCCAGATTGTCAAAAACGCTTCGCCCGAATAGCCGAGAACAGCAAAGTTGTAGACGCGCTTGCGGATAAATACCGAGAAATGCCTGACCAAAGGAACAGACCAGACGATCTCGTAGATGGCGATTTCGGAAATCGGCACAGCGAGGTAACGCAACGCAAAAAACAGATAGAACCAAGGCGACTGGGGCAGCGCGTTGAAGACTGCGCCCCAACCGACTGTCGATAACTTCCAGATTAGGTAAATTACGACGAGGGCGAACAACGCGTATTGCGCAAATCTCAAGCCGCGCTGAACAGCGGGTCGTTCACGCACACTGCGCCACCATGCTGCCCAGCGCCGCGCCTGGTGTTTTGCCCAGGGCAGAACTTTTGCAGTCTGTTGCGTATCAGGAGAAGGTTCGTTCGGGTTCAATAGTCGGTCAGCCAGCGACGCCTGCCGCAGTATTGGACGAAAGCCTATGCGTAGCTAGAGCCTCGTAATATTGGTCAACAAGGTCGGAAAGGACACTGTCCCAGGAAAAGGCTTCGCTCTCAGTTCGCGCCGCTTCGCCAAATCGTTCACGTCGTTCCTCGTTATTCGCCAATTCAGCCACCCCAGCGGCAAAAGACTCAACATTCGGCGCAACCAGCAATCCGGTACGGTCATGGTCGATAAGCGTTTTGCTGCCCGCCGCTTCCGCACAAATCGATGGGAGCCCCGACGCCATAGCTTCCAGCGTGACATTGCCAAAAGTCTCGGTAATGCTCGGATTGAAGAAAACGTCTGCGCTCGCATAGGCTCGCGCCAGATCGGCCCCAGCCTGATAGCCGGTGAAAAACGCGTCGGGCAGTTTTTCTTGAAATGTCTTTTTTTCAGGCCCCTCCCCAACGATCAAGGCGCGGATATTCGGCGCAGCATTTCTCGCAACCGAAAACGCATCCGCGAACATGTCGATCCCTTTTTCCAATACGAGACGACCGACGAACAAAATGGCGACATCATCGTCATTAAATCCGCACACGTCTCTTCGCCATGCCATATCGCGTTTTGCCGGACTGAACAAACCCCCGTCCACGCCGCGCGTCCATAGGCGAATATCGCGGCCTATACCATCACTTTTCAACTCGTCCACCATGGACTGCGACGGCGCGTATACATGAATGCACTGGTTATAAAATTTGCGCATGTAATTCGTGACATACCGCTCCGCCCAAGGCGCACCATAGTAGCGTGGATAGGTGTCAAAACGGGTATGAAAAGACGCGACGACCGGTACGTTGCGCTTTTGCGCGAATTGCAGCGCGCGATAGCCGGTATAGTCCGGTGCAGCAATGTGGATGAGATTTGGCGCAAACGCCTCCAGCCGTCGCCGCACATTGCCGCGCAGACCCAAACCAACCCGATATTCGCTCCGTTTACCAGGCAGGGCCAAAGACGGCACAGAAACCAACTCGCCTTTATGCGCAAAAGCCGGCTCATTCACGGTCGGCGCAAATACTAAACACTCATGGCCCTGACGTTCCAAATAGTCGACCAGGGTATTCAGGGCGCGAACCGGGCCATCCATTACGTAATTGTAGTTGCCCGAAAATAATGCGACCCTTAAGGGCCGGCGTTCTTCCGCGACGACTGTTTCCTGAGCGACTGACATGCCGGTCCTTTTTTGGCGGCGACTTTTTATCCGCCCAAAAAACAAGCGCCGTAATCACCACCAAATCGCCGTCGGATCAAGGCGCCCGTAAATAGGCCAGGAGAAGAGCCTTAATCCACAGTCTTATTCGCGCCGCCCTTCGACCCAATCCCAAAGCAGCGCGGAAATATCGACCCCGCCAAAACCCCGAATTTCCTGAACCCCGGTTGGCGATGTCACATTGATCTCCGTCAGATAGTCGCCAATGATATCAATACCCGCGAACACAAGCCCGCGTTTCGACAGGGCAGGCCCAATGCGATCACAAATCTCCTGATCTCGTTCCGTCATCTCCACCGCTTCAGCGCGGCCGCCCACATGCATATTTGAACGCGTCTCGCCCTTAGCGGGTACCCGATTGATGGCGCCAACGGCTTCGCCGTCTAACAAGATAATACGTTTATCCCCCTCGCTAACCGCCGGAACAAATTTCTGAATGATCATCGGTTCGACATAACGTTCCTGAAACATCTCAATAAGCGCATTGAAATTGCCGTCATCTGACTTCATCAGAAATACGCCCGCGCCGCCATTGCCGTATAATGGCTTGACGATTACGTCTCCGTGTTCCGCACGAAAGTCTCTTATTGTCTCCTCATCAGACGTGACCAAAGTCGGCGGCGTCAGGTCAGGAAATTCCGTCACAAAGAGTTTTTCAGGCGCATCGCGAATGGCGCGCGGATCATTTAACACCAAAACGTCCGGCGTCAGGCGCTCCAAAATTTGCGCCGCTGTAATATACGCCATGTTAAACGGCGGATCCTGACGGACAAGAACAACATCTATGTTGTGCAAATCAAGATTTTCCGCCACCGCCAAGCGTACGTGATCGCCCTGTTTTCGTTGAATGCTCTCTATTTTTTGGGCGCGCGCAAATACTCTATCCGTATGCAGCTGAAGTGCTCTTGGATGATAGACAAAAACCTCGTGGCCACGGGCATGGGCTTCAATCGCCATATCAAATGTGGTGTCCGCGCTGACATCAACATCCTCTATAGGGTCCATTTGAATGGCGATCTGCAAAACCACTTAGCGTTACTTCCACTACTGTTTCAGGACAACTTGATTCACGACAACATGATTGACGACTTTTTCAACGCCCGCAATGTTTCGCGCAACATTTAACGCCGTCGTGAGCTGTTGTTCATCTTGGGCGCGGCCAATCAAATATACGGTCGCACCTGACACCGCGATTTTGTAGTCACCACTGATCACGTCTTTGCGGCCAATGAGGTTTGCCCTAAGTGTTTGGTCAATTCTCGCGTCTTCAAACCCTTGCCCAATGCTGGTGCGTCCATCAACGCTTACCTCGTCAATTACCTGATCGATGCTCTCCGCTGACCAGGCGTTCTGAATCAGCTTTTCGTGTGCAGATGGCGAGCGAACTGTCCCGGTTAAAAGCAGGCGACCTTCAAAAACAGTGAGATCGACATCCGAATAGTCATGGCTGCGGTCGCTGAAGAGAACAGATTTCAGTTCCGCATCAGCGCCGATATCAGAAAACGCAGAATCGAGATTTCGACTCGTTGCGCAGCCGGCAACCAACAATATTGCGCATAAGATAGGGGCGATCCATTTGTGTGCTGATGTCATGTCAATACTCCTGTACCTGCTCTCAGATGGTTCCAATACCTTTACTGGAGCGCTTCGCCACACATTGAAAGTCGACCTACTGGCCGTAACGCCAGGCATCAGGCGCATAACGAAACCGCCAGCCGCTGACGGCCAGAATATCAAAACGCATCGTGGCGTTCGCATATTGAGGGCGTCGCGCCAAAAAATCCTCCGCCGCCTTTTCTATCCTACGCCGGTTCCGAAACGTGACCGCGGCGACGGCCGTATCAAGGTCTTTTCGTGATTTCACTTCGACAAAGGCAAGCAAGTTACGGCGACGAGCAACAATATCGACCTCCCCGGCCCGGGCCTTATGGCGCAATACGAGAATGCGAAATCCCCTCAGCACAAGAAAAAACGCGGCGAAATATTCCGCCCATCGGCCGGCGCGTTCCGCCCGGCGTCGCTTTTGTATTTGCGAGGTTTCCGTCACTTTTCGTCCGCCAACGCCAGCGCGATCGCATAAGCGCGTTTTCGCGCGACACCCAGCTGGCTGGCTGTTTGCGCTGCAGCGTTACGCACACTCATGGTCTTAAGGAGTTCAGAAACCAATGCGACGATCATTTCGTCGCTGACCTCCCGGATTTCCGGTGGATAGACAAGCAGGACGATTTCTCCGCGCAATTCCTTTTCATTAAGATTACGCAACAATTCGGACAGCTTGCCCACCGAAAAGGCCTCGTGGATTTTGGTCAGCTCGCGCGCAATGCAGGCCTCGCGGTCGCCGAGCGCATCGATCAAATCACACAGACAATCGCGCAATCGGCTGGGCGTTTCGAAAAAGGCGAGCGTTGCTCGAAGGTCCGACAGCGCGGCAAACGTATCTCTGCGGGCTTTCGCCTTGCTCGGCGCAAATCCACCGAAATAGAAATGATCAGGCGGCGCTCCCGATGCCGATAAGGCCGCCGTCAAAGCGGAAGGCCCAGGGATCGGTGTCACGGTAATGTTCGCGCCCCGCGCCTGCGACACCAGTTTAAACCCTGGATCTGAAATCAGCGGCGTCCCGGCGTCGGACACCAGACAAATTCTCGCACCGTCCTGCAAGCGCTGCAGAATTTCCGGGCGCATTCGCTCCGCGTTATGCTCGTGATAAGCCTCCCGCCGGGTTTTTATGCCATAGGCGTTGCACAGTTTCGCCGTTCGCCGGGTGTCTTCGCACAATATCAGATCTGCGCCGCGCAATGCGGCCACAGCCCGGTAAGTAATATCCCCCAGATTGCCGATCGGCGTTGCTGTCACATAAAGGCCCGGTTTTAAATCCAAATCGCCAGCGTCGCTCATAAGCCGGCAAGTGACGCGCATGAAGACGACTTGTCAATTCAGACAATGCGCCGGGCCAATGTTTACGCGCAAAGCGGCGCTGGCTATGGTCCCGCAGGGGATATGAAGGAAGATCTTATGTTCGATTTTGTCAGGGGATTGCGATCTGTTGGGGCTGGCCTCGCGGTCATTTGCCTTATCTCCGCATGTTCATCCGATGGTGGGGAAGGCCCGCCGATTATCGCCCAGCCGGACCGACCAGTCGTCGAAACGCCGCCACCCACCCGCGAAGAAGAACGCGATCGCTATGATCGGCGCGGGTTTGTAAAACCGCCGCATATGCAGAGTGAAAACCCGGTTCGGGTCGCCCTTCTGTTACCCTTCACTGCAAATTCAGAAACGGCGCAAAAAATTGCGTCGGCCATGTTCGACGCAGCGCAATTGGCGGCGTTTGACGCCGGCGATGAACAATTTCTCCTGATACCGAAAGACACAAAAGGCACCGCGGAAGGCGCAGCAGGTGCGGCGCGATCTGCACTCTCCGACGGGGCTGAAATTCTTCTTGGGCCGCTTTTTGCTGAATCGGTCGACGCCGCCGCGCAAGTCGCGCGCGCCGCAGGCGCCCCGTTGATTGGGTTTTCTTCCGACGTTTCGGCCGCGGGCGACGGCGTCTACCTATTGAGCTTCCCACCGGAAGTTGAAATCAAGCGCGTAACGGATTTCGCGATTGCTCAAGACATGACACGGTTTGGCGTGATTGCGCCGCAGACGGAATATGGCGATCGGGTTTCAACCTCGTTTTCCAATGAGGTGTTTTCCCGTGGCGGCGTCGTCGTCCACGAAGAGCGTTATCAGCAAGACCCGGACGCCATGCTGGCCCCAGCGAAACGGTTAGCGCGTTATTCCCGCGACGTGATCCCGAATGAAATGCGCCACGACTATGATCCGGATGCGCCGCAAGCCTCCGATTCAGGGTACACTCGCGGCTACCAGGCTGTCCTTATGCCGGAACAAGGCACCCTACTGCGCGCGCTGGCGCCCTTGCTGCCTTACTACAACGTCAACATTAATCGGGTGAAATTGCTCGGTGTTTCGGCATGGAACAACGCCAGCTTGACCCGCGAACCAGCATTGCGCGGCGGATGGTTCGCAGCGCCTGACCCGTCCATCACCAAGAGTTTCAAGGATCGATATTCGTCCGCTTTTGGCGCAAATCCGCCGCGGCTGGCTTCGCTTGCTTATGACGCGACTTTGCTGGCGGCGCGGTTAGCGTCCAATTCGTCACGGCGGGGTCGGTTTGACGATCGGGCGATCACCGATCCAAATGGCTATTTCGGCGCGGACGGACTATTCCGGCTGAATTCAGACGGTTCGATTGAGCGCGGCCTGGCGATTCTGGAAATTCAACCGGGCGGCATTCGCGTTGTGGACCCCGCGCCGCGCAGTTTCGTCGCTGGGTTTTAGACGGCAGGACCATCTCGATCACCGAGGCGGCATTCTTGCTCATCGCCATAACCTCGGTTGAGGTGTGCGGCCGGGCGGGCCCATAAAGGGCGTGCGCAAAAAGATTCGTTCGGATTGTTAAATCATGCCCGCCTCACCAATTGGCCCGGAACTTCAAAGGCTCATTGACCTGCTCGCTAAAATGCCGGGGCTAGGACCGCGGTCAGCCAAACGGGCGGCGTTATTCCTGTTGAAAAAACGCGATCCCGTGATGCGTCCCCTCGCCTTTGCTTTGTCCGACGCAGCCGACAAAGTCACGAGTTGCTCGGTCTGCGGCAATTGGGATTCGATTGACCCATGTGCGATATGCACAGACCCCGAACGCGACGCCTCGGTGATCTGCGTGGTGGAGGATGTCTCCGGTCTCTGGGCGCTGGAGCGCGCCGGAGCCCATAAGGGGCGCTATCATGTCCTTGGAGGTTTGTTGTCACCGCTGGATGGCATAGGGCCAGACGACCTCCTTATCGGCGAACTCATCCGGCGCGCGACGACGCAATCCGTAAAAGAAATAGTGATCGCGCTGGCGGCGACAGTCGACGGACAGACCACCGCCCACTACCTCACGGATCAACTCATCAGCGCCAGTGTTTCGGTCACGCGTCTCAGCCAGGGTGTGCCGGTCGGTGGTGAGCTCGATTATCTCGACGAGGGCACTTTGACAGCGGCGATGAAATCCCGGCGCAGCGTTTAGTCGACAAAGGCCCGACCCGCGCCACCCGAATCGCCATAGCGTTCCTCTTATGGTTTTCCAGTTTTTGCGCGATACTGGCTTTTCCCCGCAGGAAGCGCCGTTTTGGTTTATTTTTCTTTTTGCCGGCATCGCCGGCTTTTGCGCGTTTCAGGCGCGCAAGCTCGCCCGAAGAAATGCAGTTCTGCGCAAAAGCCTTGAGGAGACACGCGTCAGCTTGGCAGAAAAATCAGTGCGCGCCGACGCTGCGAGCGAAAATGAAGCTGCGCTCTCCGAAGAGCGCAAGCGTCGAGAATCCCTTGAAGCCGAGATTGCAGCAACGGCGGCGCAAATGGCTGAACGCGAGCGAATGTTCGCAGATCAACAAAACCGCCTTCAAACGGAATTCAAAGCTCTTTCGAACGATCTGCTGCAAGGCGCTCATAAGTCGTTTTTGCAACGTGCCGACGAGACCTTCCAACGGTATCGGGACAATGCCGCCTCTGAGAGCGAGAAACGGCGCAAGGCAATTGACGACATGCTGAAGCCGGTGAGCGAGACCCTCCATCGCTATGAAAAAGGGCTAGCCGATATGCGCGCCCAGCAGGAAAAAGCCCGCGGTGAACTGCACGGACAAATTGGGGCCCTGGCGCAGTCCACCCATCATGTGCGGGCGGAAGCGCAAAAGCTCGCCAACGCCCTGCGCGCAGGCCCCAAAACACGAGGGCGGTGGGGCGAAGAACAATTGCGCAATGTTGTCGAAATCGCAGGCATGCAGGCTCATGTGGACTTTGTCGAACAGGAAAGTCACACCGATGGCGAACGCCGAAAACAGCCCGATATGGTGGTCCGCCTGCCCGGCGACCGCGTCGTTGCTGTTGACTCCAAGGTGTCTCTGAGCGCGTATCTGGACGCGATCGATGCGGAGACGGACGAATTAAGAATACAGCGCATGCGGCAACACGCCGAAGATCTATGGTCACATGTCAAAGCGCTATCCGCCAAGGATTATGCGGCGTCGCTTCGCGATTCTCTGGACTATGTAATCATGTTCGTTCCCGGCGAAAATTATTACGCTGCAGCATTGGACGTTCGGCCGCAGCTCTACCAGGACG
>JBCDAD010000004.1:0-60009 GCA_039186325.1 Pseudomonadota bacterium
GCGATCCGTCACGCTCTCCATTAAACGATTGTTCAGAATCAGCGCAGAGTTTTGTTTGTTTTTTTGACCTTGATGAGCATCACGTATGAAAAGTATTTCGTTCCTCGCTTTGGGGGTCGCCCTGCCGACCCAGGCAATCGCTCAGGACGCAATCCCTGATATTGCGCAAGCGCTGCTGGATTCGGCCTATGAAACCGGCGACGCCGCAAATATTGAAGCCGTCGCCGCCGCTGTGAAAGACGTCTTTCCGGACTATGCCGAGGCGATTGACGCCCAATCAGCGACAGTCGTGGCTGAAATTCCGCCGCCGCCCGACGCGGTTGACCTCGCCCTGACCACTGAGGAAACACCGCCGCCACAGCCCTCCGGCTTTCTCGCTTTGAAGCCTTGGGAAGGGAAAATTCAGGCGGGCGCGTCATTTGCGTCCGGAAACTCCGACAATGCCGCGGTGGGGCTGTCGGTTGATGCGGCGCGCGCCGCCGGGGCGTTCACCCATAACATCAATGCTTATATCGATGTCGCGGAATCTGACGGTGAGACCAACCAGAAACGCTGGGGCGCAGCCTACAAACTCGACTATAATTTCAGTGAGCGAACTTACGCGTTTGGACGCGTGTCTTTCGAGGAAGACCAGTTTTCTGGCTATAGCTATCGACTGTTCACCGGCGCTGGCCTTGGTCATTTTATTCAGAAATCCGAGCCCTTCACCTGGAGCGTTGAGGCCGGGCCGGGTTATCGCTACTCGCCGTTGGACGATTCGCCGGACGTGGAAGAAGAATTCGCCATTTATGGCGCCAGCCAGACCGACTGGCTTATCCGCGAAGGGGTTCTTTTTGAACAGGATTTCTTTGTGACCTGGACCTCGCCGACAACGACATTGCAATCCATTACGGCGCTAACGACCAATTTGACGGAGGCGCTGTCAACGGGGATTTCCTTCGAATATCGTTATGAAACCGATCCGCCGGCTGGCACGGAAAACGAAGACATCACCGCCCGCGCGACGTTATCATACGGGTTCTGAGCTTACTTAAGGCGTACGCGAATAGAATGCGCGTGGCTGGTCAATCCCTCTGCATCAGCCAGGCGCGCCGCCGTTGGCCCGACAGCGTTCAGTGCCGCAGCATCGCATCGCATAATGGTCGAACGCTTCATAAAATTAAGCACAGAAAGTCCGGACGCGTAGCGCGCGGCGCGCGATGTCGGCAAAACATGGTTGGGGCCGGCGACGTAGTCGCCGATCGCTTCGGGCGTATGACGCCCAAGAAATATCGCCCCCGCATGTTTGATCTTTATCATCAACGCATTTGGGTCCGCCGTCGCCAACTCAAGATGTTCAGGCGCGATCTGATTGACCAGGGCCGGCGCCATATCCAGCTTGTCTACAACAATGATTGCGCCATTTTGTGACCATGCCGCATTGGTAATTTCCTTACGCGGACTTTCCCCAATCTGGCTGGCGGCCGCATCACTCACCGCATCAGCAAAATCGTCATCATCTGTAATTAAAATACTCTGTGACGATGGATCATGTTCGGCCTGGCTTAACAAATCGGCGGCGATCCAGTCCGCATCATTGTCGGCATCCGCGACGACCAGGATTTCGGAAGGTCCCGCAATACTGTCAATGCCGACAATCCCGAAAACCTGCCGCTTTGCTTCAGCCACATACGCGTTCCCCGGACCGACAATGACATCCGTTGGCGCGATAGGGTCTGCGCCAAAGGCGAGCGCCGCCACCGCCTGCGCGCCGCCAATTTTCCAGACTTCGTCGACGCCGGCGCGCCGGGCCGCCGCCAGGACTAACGGATTGATGTCTCCGCCCGTCGCCGGTGTTGTCATCGCCAATCGTGAAACGCCGGCCGTTTTCGCTGCGATGGCGTTCATTAGGACGCTTGACGGATAGGCCGCGCGTCCGCCCGGAACATAAAGGCCCGCCGCATCAACACTTGTCCACTGCCATCCGAGTTCGACACCGGCCTCATCCGTATAGCGCACATCGACTGGCAGTTGTTTTTGATGAAATGCAGTGATGCGTTGCGCAGCGAAATCCAACGCTTCCAATGCGGCGTCTTCACACGCTGATTCCGCTTCGGCGAACTCCGCTTCGCTCACCCTCGCATTACCTGGGCTTAATTGAAAATTGTCAAATTGATCTGTGTACTTTGAAAGCGCAGAGAAACCGCCATTCCGCACACCGGCGATAATGACCTCAACGTCCGCGCGAACATCTTCGACGGTTCCGCGCGATTGGTTAAGGAGCGCATCAAAAGCCGCCGTGAAATCTGATTGCGTTGTATTGAGGCGTCGGGCCATCAACCGCTCTATCGATCGTGGCGCGGCATAGCCCGCGTGCGCCACGGGTCGGACATATCGCGCAGATACGCGTTGACGCTCTCGACTTCCAATCGCACAGCAGCGCCGCCGGCAAAGTGCAACAAAATAACGCCGGCCCCGTCATTTGATTCCTCAAACGCGACCGACAGCAGATCAACAACGGAATCATCCGCATCCGTGCGCAAATGTTGAAAACGGCATGCCGTGACGTCATCAAAATGCAGGCCGGCGCGCACACGCGCGAAGGGGCCGACACGCCGATCGGCGGCGCACTCCCAGACAAAACGGTTGGCCACCAGTGCAAAACGGCGCTCGTCCGGCAAGAACGCCATATCGCCGAGCTTCATGACCGAATCCTGCATGCAGGCGGAGATCACAGACAAATCATCCGCGTCAGCCCCCATGAGGCGCAAAGGCTTATAGTCATTGAGCGACGCCAAGGCCGGTCTCCTATTCGCTGACGCGCTCGATCAGGGCGCCGCAATTTTGAAGTTTTTCTTCGAGGCGCTCAAACCCTCTGTCAAGATGATAGACGCGGTTGATGATGGATTGCCCCTCCGCCCCCAGCGCGGCGATAACAAGCGACATCGACGCACGCAAGTCCGTCGCCATTACCGGTGCGCCTTTCAATCGTGCGACACCGCGAACGGTCGCCGTTTGTCCGTCCACCGATATCTGCGCGCCCATGCGCGACAATTCCGGCGCGTGCATGAAGCGGTTCTCAAAGATCGTTTCCTTAATGGTGGAGGCGCCGTCGGCCGTCGCCATCAGCGCCATAAACTGCGCCTGCAGATCGGTCGGAAAGCCGGGAAAAGGCTGCGTGACAACATCAACCGCTGTGCATCGACCTTCCGACATTTTCACGCGCAAGCCCGTATCGATCTCTTCGATCGAAATGCCGGCTTCCTCCATGACGGCGATTGCAGCGCCAAGAAGATCCGCCCGGGCGCCGGTCAGCGTCAATTCACCACCGGTTACACCGACGGCCATCATATACGCGCCCGTCTCAATCCTATCCGGCAACACGGCATGTTCCGCGCGGTGCAAACGATCCACGCCCGTGACCGTGATGGTGTCCCCACCGGCGCCCTCGATGACAGCGCCCATCGCTGTAAGGCAATCGGCAAGATCGGCGATCTCCGGTTCGCGGGCGGCGTTTTCTATTGTCGTCACGCCTTTGGCGAGGACCGCCGCGAGCATGCTATGCTCGGTCGCGCCGACGGAAACGAACGGCAAGTTAATCGTCGCGCCGGTCAGGCCATTAGGCGCCGACGCAATCACATACCCCTCGTCCAAATCGATGTCAGCGCCGAGGGCGGAGAGCGCTTTCAAATGCAAATCGACCGGTCGGGCGCCAATCGCGCAACCGCCGGGCAACGAAACCTTCGCCTTCCCTTCCCGCGCAAGAAGCGGCCCTAACACATTGAAACTCGCCCGCATTTTGCGAACCAGGTCATACGGCGCTTCGGTCGAAGAGATGTCTTTGGCGCGCAGGGTCATCGACCCGTTTTCGAACTGATGGTCGACGCCGTGTTGCGCCAGCAGGCGCAACAGCATCTCCACATCAGCGAGCTGCGGCACATTGGTCAGGGACAAGGCTTCATCGGTCAAAAGCGAGGCCACCATGACTTTCAACGCAGAATTCTTGGCGCCGCTGATCGGGATCTCACCATAGAGCTGACGCCCACCAATGATCGCTAACTTGTCCATTTACGCATCTTTCGTCGTCGGCGCTTTTCGCCGTTTCAGATTTTCCCTTAACGCCGCCGCCAAACGCGCCTCACGGTCAGCTGGTTGCGCATCTCTCTTCGCCTTTTCCCGGGAAGATTTACCGCCCGCAGTTGGCTTTTGTTCGGCGGTGTCATGACGATTACGAGACCGCCGGCGTTCGCGCGACGGGGTGTCCGGCGGATTGTCTGGCATAGCGGCGGAGAATAGCCGCGGGACCCGGCGGGTCAAGGCGCGCGCGCTTCATCTGCAACGCCTATTTGATACGAGATTTGCAGATTTGAGACCGGCGCAACCTAGCGCGCCACCCCTTGAAAAACCGCAAAATACAACTAGAACCCGCACATTCTATAGTGTCCGCCGCAGTAGCTCAGTGGTAGAGCGCACCCTTGGTAAGGGTGAGGCCGAGAGTTCAATTCTCTCCTGCGGCACCATTCAAATCTACCGCGGCCCATCTCTTCGCAATGGCCTCCGATGGGGCGGCCTGGCCGGCCGACGCGCGGTCGCGCGTTTGTGTCAGAGTTCAAAGAAACTCTTTCACCATGCGCTTTCAAGCCGCTCCGGCGATTCGCCATGACACCGGCGCGGTTTACGGTCGACGTCGCCTCACTACCGCTTTGAATTCATTTGCGAAACCGATTGCGTAACTTTTTTTTATCAGTATTGTAACGCCTCTGTGACGGCGCAGGACGAATTATGTATCGATCAAATAAGCGGAATATTGTTTTGGCGACAGGGCTTGCGTGCGTGCTCGCGGCGCCCAACGCCAGCGCCTATCTTGACCCCGGAACCGGCAGCATGATTTTGCAAGCCGTGGTCGGCGGGATCGCTGTCGCCGGCGTTACGATCCGCCATTATTGGCAGGCGATTCTCGCATTTTTCGGCAAGCGCCCGACATCGAATATCCTCGACGAGGATGAAAACGCAGAAAACTGATCTCCGCCGCCATCTTTGAGGCGCATCTCAGCCGGCAGTCCGGTGACTTAAATTGAAAAATGAATCAAAAAGGCTACCCGCATCCTTCCGGGACCCGAGCGGTTTTGTGTTTTCACGAAACGGCGAATTCTATCGGCAGGTCAATAGTTCTTATGCGGACATTTTCGACCAGTTCGTTCAGTCCGGGCTCTACGATAAGCTCGTATCGAAATCCTATCTTGTCGCGCATGAAGAATTAGGCGTTGGCGAGATAGAGCCGCCGGAAGCGGATTGCCACAAAATTTTGAAGCCAGCGCAACTCGCGCATATTTCGTATCCCTACGAGTGGTCTTTTTCACAGCTAAAAGACGCAGCCTTGTTGACGCTGCGCATCCAGGCGCTTGCACTCAGAAACGGGTTCTCCCTTAAAGACGCATCCGCGTATAATATTCAGTTTGTCGGTTCAAAGCCGATTTTTATCGACACATTGTCTTTTGAACCTTACGTCGACGGCAAACCATGGTCCGCATACCGGCAATATTGTCAGCATTTCCTGGCGCCGCTCGCGTTGATCGCCTATCGCGGACCCGAATTCAGCAAGACGTTAACGACGTTTATTGACGGCGTACCCCTGGAATTCGCCTCGCGAATGCTGCCGCTGCGTACAAAGTTCTCGTATGGGTTAATCGCGCACATCCACGCCCATGCGCGCATTCAGGGCGATTACGCAGATTCCGCCGCAGACGGAAAAGTCCAAAAGGCGCAAGACGCGAAACTCTCGAAGGAAAGCCTGCTTGCGCTCATCGAAAGTCTGGCCCGAATAACCGACAAGCTGCAATGGAAGATCCCGCAAACGGAGTGGGGGGATTACTACGCAAATACGAATTACAGCGATGTCGCCGCCAACGAGAAAGAAGCGCTGGTCGACAGATTTTTGGCCGACATTCCAGGTCCATTGGAAATTGTTCAGGACCTCGGCGCGAATACCGGGAAATTCAGCCGTATTGCTTCGGCGCGGGCCGCAACAGTCGTAGCGCAGGACATTGATCCGGTCGCTGTTGAGCGGCACTATCTGGCGATTAAGTCGAACGGGCCGGAAAATATCACCCCACTTATTCAGGATCTTTTCGCGCCCTCCCCTGCAATTGGTTGGGCGAACACCGAGCGCGACTCGTTCGTCGCGCGCAGCAAAGCCGATGTGGTGATGGCGCTGGCGCTTATTCATCATCTCGCAATTTCGAACAATGCGCCGCTGGAAAATATCGCCAGACTTTTTGCCTCTCTTAGCAAATGGCTGATTATCGAATTCGTCCCGAAATCAGATTCGCAAGTCGTCCGTTTGTTGCAAACCCGTGAGGATATTTTTCCTCATTATAACGTTGATGGTTTGGAGAAGGCGTTTTCGGATTTTTACAGCATAAAGAAGAAAGAGCAGATCGCCGGTGCGGACCGCATCTTATACCTTATGGAACGGCGTTAACCGAAAGACGCACCCGGTTCTTTGAGTTCAACGTCGTTATTATACTGGGGTTGGCGCCCGTCCGACCTTGAGGCCCCGGTCGCCGGTATTGGTCTAAGCCATCATTTTTTCTATCGGCATGACAAGGATAGCGCTGGCGCCGAGAGACTTGAGCTCCTCCAGCGTATCCCAGAAGACGCTCTCCCGGCAGACTGCATGGATCGCCACTTTGTCGCCTTCGCCCGCTAGCTCCAGAATGGTCGGCGCATCGGCGCCCGGCAGACGGGCGGTGATCGCGTCAACGGCATCGCGTGGCGCATTCATCATAACATATTTGGCGTCGCGCGAAGAGATCACGCCATCGATGCGCTTGATTAACGCATCGTACACAGACTGAATTTCAGGCGAGAAAGATCGGATATTTCTGACCAGCAGCGCCTGACTTGCGAAGACTTCCGCCACCGGTTTCAGACCATTGGCGTCCAGCGTCGCGCCTGTGGAGACGATATCGCAGACCGCATCAGCAATCGTAAGGCGGGGCGCGACTTCAACTGATCCTTTCATATTGACGACCCGCGCATCGACGCCCGCCTTTTCGAGCCAACGCCGGGTTAGCGCCGGATAAGAGGTCGCGATACGTTTGCCGGCAACCGCTTCAGCATGATCAAAGCGCCAGTCCTTCGGCGTGGCCAACATGAGCCGGCATTTTGCAAATCCCAGCGCTTTGACCCGTTCGGCGCCCTTTTCCACACCGTTTGCGAGACGCGCTTCTTCAAAGACGTTTTCACCAACAATACCAACATCGCAGGCGCCGTCGGCGACGAAGGCGGGAATATCGTCATCCCGCAAAAGAAGAACGTCGATCGGCAATTCCTCAATGCGCCCATAGAGCTTGTCGCGCCCGCGCGAGATTTTCAGGCCGCAATTTTTGAGTAGTTCCACGCTGCCGTCAGACAGACGTCCTGATTTTTGAATGGCGATCCGCAGCCGTTCTTCCGTCACGATTAGATTTTCCTTGTACGATTGATTATTTTGAGACCCGATCAAGCAATAATCGATAACCTTGATGGTCTTCCTCACGCAAAAACCGCGCGACGCGCGCGATGGTCGCCGTGGACGCGCCTGTTTCCGCAGCGATCTCGCGATAGGTCATGGCGCCTTCGTCGAGAAGCCTTGCAATCCGCCAGCGTTCAGCAAACGCGGACAGCTCCGCAGGCGTCGCGAGATCGCGCAAAAACCGCGCGGCTTCCGCACCAGACCGCAATTTCGCAAAAGCTGTAAACAGTGCGTCATTGACGGAGATATCTAATTTTTTAGGCATGATGGGCCGTCATTGCTCAACACGAATTTATCAGTTGGTCGATTAATTTAGCGTTTTAACACGTTAAATCAAACGGTCAATGCTCGCAATAGGGTCGAGCGTTGCCAGTAGATCTTCGAGCGCCGCCAGTTGAGCCTACCGAGATGGCCGCAAATATTTGTGAAAACCTGGAAACACCATCTGCGAGGGTGCTCGCAAATAGTGTTGGCGTGGCCGCCGCCATTCGGTTCGGCCAATAAAAGCGGCAATTGGGAGATGACTAACTAAATATGAAATCATCGGCCGCCAAATCGCCGACGCTCGTGTTGAGTAAGGTAAACGTCGCGGTCGGGCCGCCGCCGTCCAGCGTGTCAGCACCAATGTCGTCGAAAGTCTGATGCGCGCCGCCGACAACCCTGGCGGTTTTCACGACTAATCAACGCTTCGCAACAATTGGTTTTGAACGATGAAGCGCCCCGCGCGCCGACGCTTGTGAGCCTTGTGACCCACATCACATTCGCCGCTCCAAATCAAAATTTGGCCATGGCGATCATAATTCAGCCCTTTTTCGGCGCGGATTCAGCCCCGGGCCCGCTGGAGAGTTTCCTTGTCAGCAAGGACAAAACCAATGCTCGCAGCAACCGCTAAAATCAGCCCCAAACCAAAAGGCGCAACGCCGACAGCGGATAAATGGCGCGCCGCCGCTCTCGGCTTATGCGCTCTGGCGCTGGAAAACACTTTGGCCGGCCAGGGCGTCCTGATTATTGTCGCGATGACAGGATTGAATGGCCTGCCCACCCAGCCGCTGAAGATCCGGCCTCAAAAAGGGTTTTTTGAATTGGCCTCGCAATTTGCAGAAAACAGCGCCCAGACCCTTCTTGAAGGCGTGACATTGCCATTCTGAAAGCCGGCGAATTCCCATCCGATTTCGATCTTAATCGAGCCGGTCGGGCGGCGAAAGATCGCGCTTGCCAATATTGGCGCCTTCCTCTATAGACCCGCGCTCAATCCTGAAAGGAACGCCGTTGTGCGGAAAGGCTTTGCGACCATTCCAGCGCTCCGGCCCGCTTTGCGTTAAGGGCGCGAATTGGTCATGGCCGAAACAGATATTTTCCATTGCGAAGTTCGCGAACGCACAGGCACGGGCGGCGCACGCGCAGTCCGGAGAGATGGCTGGGTGCCCGGCGTCCTTTACGGCGGCGGCGACGCGCCAGTGGCCATCAAACTGCGCTATAATGAGATATTGAAAGCTTACAATAGTGGTCGGCTCCGCTCCCATTTGGCGAAGATCGACGTGCCTGGCGAAGACGGCCAACAACCGGTCATTCCGCGTGACGTTCAAGTCCACCCGGTTAAAGGCATGCCCGTTCACATTGATCTGATGCGTGTTGATGAAAAAACGCGGATCGACGTTGAAGTGCCGGTGCGCTTCGTTAACGAAGACGCCTCGCCCGGCCTCAAAAAAGGCGGCGTTCTCAACGTCGTGCGCCACGTGGTGGAAGTGTATGCCCCGGCGACAGCGATCCCGGAAGAATTCCCGCTCGATGTGACGGGACTGGAAGTTGGCGATGCGATCCACGCCTCCGCGATTGACCTCCCGGACCGGGTGGCCCTTGTGACAACGGACCGTGATTTCACCATCGCAACGATTGCAGCGCCATCCTCAATGCGGTCCGCTGAAGAAGCCGAAGACGACGAGGCCGAGGCCGGCGAGACTGAAGACGGCGAAGCCGCATCCGAAGACAGCGAAAACGCCAACGAAGACTAATCGCCGCCCGGCTCAACTCCTCGGCGCGCGGCGGGAAATGGACGAGCGCCGATGTATTTGCTTGTCGGATTGGGAAATCCCGGATCTGAGTATGAACGCCACCGGCACAATGTCGGGTTCAAGGCGGTCGACGCGATTGGCGACGCCAATAATTTTGGCGAGGCGCGTTCGAAATTCAAAGGACAATTGCGCGAGGGTCGCCTGGGCGGCCGGAAGGCGCTCATCCTGAAACCACAAACCTATATGAATGAAAGCGGGCAGTCGGTGCGCGCCGCTGCGCGGTTTTACAAAATCGAATTGGACGAGATTTTCGTCTTCTATGATGAGTTGGACCTGGCGCCTGGAAAATTGCGCACCAAAGTCGGCGGCGGTGCGGCCGGTCACAACGGCATCCGGTCCATCGACGCCCATATAGGGAATGCGTTCCATCGTATACGGATCGGCATTGGTCATCCCGGTGACAAATCAAAAGTGACGCGGCACGTACTTGGCGATTTTGCAAAGTCTGACCGTGACTGGCTTGATCCGATGCTGGACGCTATCGCGATTTGCGCGCCAGCCATTGTCGACGATCCAAAGAAATATGTGAGCGATGTCATGCAACGGCTGTCGCCGGCTCAAACGAAAGAGAAAAAAGCCCCCGCAGCAAAGCAGGCAAAAAAAACTGATTGTGATAACCGGTGCACCTCCGATCAGGCGCCCGCGACAAAGGCGGCTGGCTCAAATCCGTTCACTGACGCGCTCGGGAAGTTGCTTGGGCGGGAGCCGAAATCATGAAAGACGGAATTTCTGACCATGGGATTTAAGTGCGGCATTGTTGGCTTACCGAACGTTGGCAAGTCGACGCTTTTTAATGCGCTGACGCGCACTGCGGCGGCGCAAGCGGAAAACTATCCGTTCTGTACGATTGAACCCAATGTGGGCGACGTCGCGGTCCCGGAGGCTCGTCTCGGCGCCCTGGCGAAGATCGCGGCGTCGGCCGAAATCATCCCGGCGCGCATGCAGTTTGTCGACATCGCCGGGCTCGTGAAAGGCGCCGCGTCGGGTGAAGGATTGGGCAATCAATTTCTCGCCAACATCCGCGAGGTAGACGCTGTTTGTTACGTGCTCCGTTGTTTTGACGATGACGACATAACCCACGTCGCCGGCGCGATTGATCCGATTGCGGATTTCGAAGTGGTCGAAACGGAATTAATGCTGGCGGATCTGGAAAGCCTTGAAAAACGCCGCGCCAATCTGGAGAAAAAAGCAAAGGGCCAGGACAAGGAAGCAAAAGCAACCCTGATCCTCGTCGACAAGGCGCTCGCCATGCTGCGGGAAGGCGGACCGGCGCGGCGCGCTGAGATCGAGCCTGATGAGGCGGACGCGTGGAAAAGCCTGCAACTCCTGACCGCCAAGCCCATCTTGTTTGTCGCCAATGTGGATGAAGGCGCCGCCGCCGACGGCAACGCGTATTCAGCGACGGTCGCCGAGCGCGCAGACAAGGAAGGCGCCGCGGCCGTTGTCATTTCAGCGAAAATTGAGTCCGAGCTTGCGCAGCTGGCCGACGATGAACAAGCGGAATATTTAGAATCGCTGGATTTAACCGAGCCCGGATTAAACCGCCTGATCCGCGCCGGCTTCGATCTGTTGGGGCTGCAGACCTACTTCACCGCGGGCCCGAAGGAATCACGCGCCTGGACGGTCAAGCGCGGCGCCACCGCGCCCCAGGCCGCAGGGGTCATCCATACCGATTTCGAAAAAGGGTTCATCCGGGCCGAGACAATCTCATATGATGACTACCTCGCCTGCAAAGGCGAACAAGGCGCCAAGGAAGCCGGCAAGATGCGCCTGGAGGGAAAAGACTACATTGTCCAGGACGGCGACGTCATGCACTTCCGGTTCAACACGTAATCACTGGCGTCGGCAATGGCCGAATAAACAGAAATCATCGCGGCGTCGCAAGAACGCGCGCACTCCGTCCGGCGTTGACGAAGGCGATGGCATACTTTCCCGGAAAAGAGTGTGTCGAGCCTCGTTATTCTTCAAACAACGCCTTCAAGAACAACGCGACAGCTTCCGTCATGGCGTCCCGGTTTGTCTTTTTACGGAAGCCATGCCCTTCATCGGTTGCACCCATATACCAGGCCTCCCCGCCATTCGCCCGCACCGCCGCCAGGATTTGGTCAGCTTCCGACGCCGGAACGCGGGGGTCATTCAATCCCTGAATGATAAATAGCGGTTTGGAAATCCCGTCAGCGCGGTTGAGCGGCGAGATCTTTTCAAGATGCGCCCGCATTTCCGGATCGCGCTCATCGCCATATTCCGCCCGCCGAAGATCACGGCGATAATCCGCCGTATTTTCCAGAAAAGTGACGAAATTGGAGATGCCGACAATGTTGACGCCGCCCGCAAGGCGGTCGTCATAATGCACCATCGATGCAAGTACCATATAGCCGCCATAGGAACCGCCATAAACAACGACCTTGTCAGCGTTGAGGTCCGGCTGCGTTTCGATCCAATCGATCAGCGCGCCGATATCCTTAACGGAATCCTCGCGCTTCATTCCGTTATCCAGCTTCAGATAATTTTTGCCGAACCCGGCGGACCCGCGCACATTAGGCCGGATGACAGCCGCGCCGAGCGCATTCGCCCAATATTGATAGGTCGACGAAAAATATGGCCGCGCTTGGCCTTCCGGGCCGCCATGAATGGAAATAATGACCGGATGCGGCCCTTCCGTCGCCGGACGGTAAATGTAAGCCGGGATACGCCGCGCCACGCCGTCCACTCCATCAAACGTCGGATAGTCAAAAAATTCGGGCTCGACAAAACGCTCTGTATTGAGGCCGCCGACTTCGCTTTGCGTCCACCGGCGCAGCTCGCCCCGTCCGTTCACAGGCCAGGAATAGACGTCTCCCGGCGAATCGCTGGCGTTCAATGTGAAACCAAGCGTTTTCCCGTCAGGACTATAGGCAAGGCTGTAAATGACGCCTGTCGGCAATTCAGGCGCCGCCGCAGCGCGATCGTTCTGTATACGTCTGATATGAAGCGCAGAACGGGCGGCGTCGTTTACCGTGAAGGCGTATGTGCGGCCGTCCGGCGCAACAGCGATATCTTCAACGTCCCAGGCAATATCGGTTGTCAGGTTTGTTTTTTCACCGGTCGTAATATCATAGCGATAGAGGTTCAAAAACTCGCCTTCTTCATCGGCCGTAAAATAAACGCTTTTGCCGTCCACAGAAAAAAGCGCGCCGCCATACGCGATTTTCTGTTCCGACGGGTTTATCTGCACCGTGTCGCCGGTCTCCACATCAAGGATAAAAATCTCTGATTCATTGATGGAGACATAATTGAAGAGGATGATCTTCTCGCCATCGGACGACCAGTCCGCAGGGCCCCACCATCCCTCGCCTGTGAAAATCGTGCGTCTGTCATCTGGCGATGCAACCGGCGCGACAACGATACCCTTTGTTCCGCCATCCATGGTTTTCTGCCAGGCGATGTGTGTTCCATTTTTCGACCAGACAGGCGCCACCTTGCGCCCGGCCCCGTCAGAGATAAGGCGCGCCGCGCCCTTGCCTTCGTCGAAGACATAGACCTGAAAATTCTCATCTCCGCCGGTGTCCCGGGTGAACAGGAACCGCCCGGCTTGTGTCGGCGATGGGCTAACGGACCCGACGGGTTCGTCAAAAAAAGTGACCTGCTGGCGCGCGGCGCCCGGCGCAGCAATCGAATGAACCTGCGCCGTCTCGGCAAACCGCGTCGTGACAAAAATTCCGTCATTATCGGCGTCAAATCCAGAGAGCGATGCAGAACGCGTATTTTGATATTGCAACAATTCACGTCTGAGCGCATCCGGCGTTTCCGGGACCGCCTCCAAAATCAAATTGCCTTTTTGAATACGCTCCGGTGCGCTATTCGCGGCGGACATGTTGGCGGCGAAAGCTGCAACAATCGCAGCCATTCCGAGAATGGATTTTTTTGACGCAATATCGATCATCGACGGGCTCCTCCAAGACGGGCAATTGGTGCAGATACGCGTGTTGTCTCAACACCCTGACTATTGCAGAAATCGATTGATTAGCAATTGGTATGTATGACCGGTTGCATCTTTGTTCGGGTGATTAGACTGAACCGGAGTGTCTCGCCGGAAACGAACATTCGTCGCAGATTTGTGTATTGCAGAGCTATGACGCATCCCCGCCGCGGCAATTAAGGTGATGTCTTGCGCCGGCAGATCGGTATCACTGGAGGATCAGGTCAAGACGCCTTTGCGTTTCATTATGATGGCGAAAACAACTGCGAACACGCTAAGCGTAAGCATGATAATTTCAATGAAAATATGAGATGGTCCCATCACTTCGGCGGCGTTTCCAAAGATAAACCCGCGTATGAGCGTGACGCCAAATAACGCTAGTGAAATGGAGAAAAAGAGGACTGACCAGGATTTACGCATCAAAAGTGTCAGCTCGCCAAGAAAGCGAGTGGTCGCGATTGATACATTGATCGCAATGGAAAACACTGAGAACTGACGAACATAATCAGCGTATGCATCTTTGTGATTCCTGTCCTCTACAATAGACGCGAGTTGTTCCGGCGACGCCAACACGAACGTATAAAACAACATCGACCCATATGCCGCGCTCCATAACATCAGGAATAGAGCGACAAACCAGAATAGTCGGTTTGGTTGCAGGTGTCGTTCTTCAAGCATGTTCTTACTTTCCAAGCATGACCTCGTCGTTCACAATGACGGGCAAAATATAGCTGATAGAGCCATGAGAACCGTGAGAGAATGACACTTCCAGTCAAAACCATGACATCTGTCGAATACGCCAGCACCGATCTAAACGAGCCGACCGTCGCTTCGGGGATCGTCTCTGGCTTTGTGGAATTCGCGGTTTCCAACGGAGCCAATCGCCATCATCTGATCGCAAATGCAGGGATTGATGTCGGGTGGCTCCTTGACCGGGACAGTCGTGTTCCCGTTTCGCGCTACGTCAAAATGCTCGAATCGGCTCGGCAAGAATGTAAGGACCCGGCGATCGCTCTGAAATTTGGCGAAAGATACAGTTTAGCGGAGTTATCAATAGTCGCCCTGGTCTGTGAAACATGCGCCACAGCTGCAGAAGCGTTGCTTCAGATGAATCGACTTTCGAGGCTCTTAATCGATGATAATGACCGCGGACCTGCAGAGCGGCTCGCTATTGAACACAAATCCGGCGAAGTCTGGATGGTGCTTACGTGTGATAAATCCGTAGACCATCCATTGATAACAGAGTCGGCTTTTGCTCGGATCGTTTGCAGTTTCGATCGGCTTTTGGGGAGCAGGGAATGCGTCAGAGAAGTTCATTTTGCACATGGTGAACCGACATATAGCGACGAGCACCAACGGGTATTCGGGGTCCCGGTTCGTTTTGGTACTGACAAGAATGCAATCCGCATAGATGCTGCGGCCTTGTCGGCGCCGCTGCCGCCATCAGACCCATTTGCGTTCGGGGTTCTGAGTGATCGCGCGACTCACCTTTTGGCGGCGCTCAAGCGCGCGCAAACATTTAGAGCGCAAGTCGAGCATAAGATAATGCTGACTCTTCATATGGGGCAGCCAACCATAGAAAAAGTTTCCGCGGGAATGGGTGTCAGCGTTCAAATACTTGCCCGCAGACTCGCAGATGAAAACATTACTTTTGAAGTGCTGCTTGATGAGCTGCGCCATCAACTTGCGTTGAATTACCTGTCTGACGGCAAGGTCTCTGTGAAAGAAACGGCCTATTTGCTTGGGTATTCTGAGGCAAGTTCATTCTCGCGCGCGTTCAAGCGCTGGACAGGGACAGCCCCAAGCAAGAGAAGAGAGCTGCCGGATTGAGTGTCTTTTTTTTGCGCTGGCGACAGTGACAATCACCCCCGCAATCGCGGCGACAAAACCTCTTGAAACAACATCACTCATCATCTGTTTCCTCCGAGAAACGTAAATTGCGCGATCGGGCGATCGCCAAAATATTGCAGAATTCCCTTGATTTACAATTGTGCTGCCTTCGCCGCTTAATTCGCGTCGATATTATGGGACGCCACATATGTCTCAATCGGAAAACCTCGCAGTTCCGCAAGATAGTCTTCCAAAGAAATCAGCCCAACACAAGGCATAGCGCCGGTCAGTTCCTCAGAGTTCTGCACTATCCTCTTTGCAAGGATAATCGCAGGAATTGTCGGAATATGCGGCCCAAACCCCTCAAAGGCGACAATAAACCACTTTCGTGCGTGAGCAGATCCATCGTGTTTTTCGCCGGTGATGATGACATGCATGCCGCCATCGGCTGAACCGAATGGATCGAACCAATTGCTTACCGTAAGCAACGGTTTCGCAAAGCGCGATAGAGAGAGCGGAAACCCGGCGCGCACCAGCCAGGATAGGCCCCACAACCCCAAATGCAGCACACTCAGTTCAAGGCCCGCTCCGAACCGAATAGACTTAAGATCATATCGCTGAGGCAATAAATCGAGATCGGGAATTTCGCAGTTCGCCATCCAACGACTACCGATCACAGGATATTTTTGCCGGTAGATATCTTGCCATCCGTACGCCTTGTTTTTTTGTCCTTGGTACGGCTGTATTGGCCTACCGACGTAACCAAGAATCCCTTCGGTAGTAGCCAGGCCACGTTCGGCTTTTTGCCCCGGGCTGATCCCGAATTTCATCTCGTGAATCACACTAAATTCGTGACGGAAATGCTCTAACACGGCTGATGAGAGGGCCGGCACCGTGCTCGCCCCGCTGATAACGGCGACGCCTTGCTGTCGCGCCTTGTCGTCCAAAGACCCGATATCAGTAACAAACGCTCTTGCGTCAGCCAGATCGATATAGTGAACGCCATGCTCGATGCAACATTGTGCAATGCCATAGTCGCTCGTCTGAAACGGACCGCAAGTATTGATGACAACGCTGGGCCGAGACTTTTTCAGTTCGGCGCCTAATTCTGTAAACGCATCAAAAGTGGCGACTGATACAAGCCGGCTATCCAACTGTCTCCGCATCGCATCGGCTTTGGATTTGTTCCTGCCGGCGACAATAATGGAAGCGCCGGCCTTTACGAGCGCCTGCGCAATACGCTTTCCGAAATTTCCATAACCGCCGAGGATCAGAATAGATCGCATGCAACGTCCGTCACTCTGAAGTTTCCCGCGTAAGCGAAAGTCTTTCCAAACAATGGGTGTTTTGCATGTGTCCACATGCTGAACGTATCGTCCGAAAGGGGTGTCTCTTCGGCGTACCCGGCGCCGAGCAACAGCTCTATCGGCAACGGGATCATCAGGCCGAAAATCCGCCATACATATCCTTTGTGACACAGCGTCACCTTTTCGCCGTCCAACGCATAAGCGAGCTTCCAACCCACCCCGAAACGCATGAACTCAACAAGGATATTGTCTTTGGTCCACTCCATACGCGAGCGAAATTCAATGTCGGCCTTATCGGGAAAGTGGAACACACGATCAAAATTGAATGCGCCGGTTTTATCGCTACGGAAGACGACGGTCACCGGAATATTCTCGCCTGAATGAGCAGGCAATGCTCCGGACAATCGCGCGATTACACTGACTAAAGGCGATATACTAACGTCTAAACGCCCTTCGACCGTCACAACGTCATCGCTAAACGGGCGCACCGCATAGTGATTTTTCATAACCGGCGGAAGCCCTTCCCAATCATCGCCGAACACCGTCATAAACAGAGGCTGTTGCGGATTGAGAGTGAGATTTCGAATTTTCCGTACGCCATTGATCCGCAACAGCGCGTTACGGGCTCCGCGCATGAATGGATAGGAGATTCTTGCTATGAACCTGGTACGAAATAATACGGCGTTCATTCGATTAAACCAGCCGCGCCCGCTCCCCAAAAGCGCCATCATGTGCAACGCGTCTTCACCGTGATAAAATCCATCTCGGTATTTCAGGACCATCCCCTCATCAAGGTCCAATTGCCGCTCGTTAATCTCCCGAATGAGGGCATGCTCATAGTCTTTTCGCGCATTCACAAGATGCAAACCGCCAACAGATCTTTTGATTTCCAACGCCTGCGCTGCGCTTGAACAGATCGGGCAGTCGCCGTCATAAACAAACCAAACGTCGCTTCTTGTGCTATCTTTAGATGTGTCCGGCATTAAAAATCGAAATCGAAAATGGACTATTTGCTTCTTAAATGGACTCATATCCTCAGTGCTACCGTACTCTTCGGAACAGGAATTGGCAGCGCTTTTCTGATGTTTGCGGCAAACCGCCGCAAAAATGTTTCAGAAATCTATTTCGCAGTCCGGCACGTGGTTCTTGCCGATTGGCTCTTCACCACGCCGGCGGTCATTATTCAGTTCTTAACGGGTGTTGCGATGGTTCATATCACCGGGCTCAACTACTCCGTATTCTGGATAAAGTGGGGACTTGTTTTATTCGTCTTCGCGGGCGCGTGCTGGCTTCCCGTCGTTTGGATACAGATAAAAATGCGCAATATAGCGAAGCGCGCATATGAGGCCGGTGCGCCCCTGCCCGAACGCTATTGGAAAATGGACCGGTGGTGGATCATTCTTGGATCGCTTGCCTTCCCAGCAGTGGTCATTATTTTCTATTTGATGGTCTACAAGGTCGCTTGATAGATCAAAAGTCAGCGTGATTTGATCACTGATCAACGAGAAAAAAACTCGACGTCGCCGAAAGCGCCGGCGCTAACCCGTTTGCGCGTCAAAATACCGACCCGCGATTGTCTTCAGTTTTTCACATAACGCGGGGTCGCGCGCCTCCGGCGCGGTGATCACTGCAAAATCGAGACATGTTTCAATGCCCTGGGGCGACGGATCGCGCATCGGACCGAGTATTTCGCAAACCGCTTGAATAACGCGCCCGGCGTTTTCAGTATTCTTCGCCATGACCGCCAGGACACCGGCGACGTCGACCGCGTCTTCGTCCTTGCGCCAACAATCATAATCGGTGACCATTCCCACGCTGGCGTAAGGCAATTCCGCTTCGCGGGCGAGTTTCGCTTCAGGCATATTAGTCATACCGATGACATCACACCCCCAGGATCGATACAGGTGAGACTCAGCACGCGTTGAAAATTGCGGTCCATTGATCGCCAGATACGTCCCGCCGCGCTGGTGGACAATATCGCAATCCGCACATGCAGCGGCCAACGCCTCGCTGAGCGCAGCGCAAACGGGATCGGCCATGGAGACATGGGCTACGAATCCGCGTCCAAAGAAAGTCGACGCCCGGCCGGCGGTGCGATCAATATATTGATCCATTATGAGGAATGCGCCCGGCGCCAATTCTTCGCGAAACGATCCGCATGCGGAAAAGGAAATGATGTCCGTTACGCCGGCTTGCTTCAACGCGTCAATATTGGCGCGATAATTGACCTCATCAGGCGTCAGCGCATGGCCCGGCCCATGGCGGGAGAGAAACACGGTTTCCACGCCGTCGCATGCACCGAACACCAGAGGGCCGGAAGGACGGCCCCAGGGCGTTTCGAACGCCCGGGTTTCGGCGACGGAAAACCCCGGCGCCTGATACAATCCCGACCCGCCAATAACGCCGAGCCGCCGCTTTTGCGATGCCATCGCATCCTCCTTCTCGGCGAGCGACGCACTGTCATTACTTTTGCGACCAAGTTCAAGACATGTTAATCACGCGTGAAAGACCCGCGCCGCAGATTTCACCAAATCGAATCCGGAAAGTTCCACTGATGACAAGCATCACCCAAATTCTCGTTGATCGAAATGATTTCCGCCGCACTGAAATTGCTGAAACACCCGCCCCGGCGCTCCAGGACGGTCAGATTCTGGTGGAGGTCGAACAATTTGGTCTGACTGCGAATAATGTGACCTATGCGGTGACCGGCGATATGATCGGATATTGGGGTTTTTTCCCGGCCGAAGCCCCTTGGGGAAAAGTGCCGGTCTGGGGTTTTGCCCGCGTTGTTGACTCAAAGTCGCCGGATATCCGGCTGGGCGAACGCATTTACGGCTACTTCCCGATGGCGAGCCATGTCGTCCTCGATGTTGGCCGGGCGAAACCGCAACGCTTTACGGATGTCGCCGAACATCGGCAATCCCTTCCCGCTCTCTACAACAGCTATACGCGCTGTGACGCCGACCCGGAAATCCTGTCCGGCCTTGACGACGCGCGCTGCCTCTACTTTCCCCTCTTCGCGACTTCTTACGTCCTCTATGACTATTTCATCGACAATGATGGGTTTGGCGCGGAACAAATTCTCATCGGTTCAGCGTCGTCCAAAACCGGTTTCGGCCTTGCTTTTCTTCTTCATCGCGATCCGGCCGTTAAGCAGAAAGTCATTGGCCTGACATCGCCGGGCAATATCGAGTTTGTTGAAAAACTCGATATTTGTGAGCGCGTTGTCGCCTATGGCGATGTGGATAGCGCATTCGAACCGGCGACACCGACTGCATTTGTCGATATGTCCGGAGACGGACCATTGACGGAAAAACTTCACATGCTGTTCCAGGACAATCTTGTTGAAAGCTGCAAGGTCGGGGCGACCCATTGGGAAACAGCGCGTACGACTGAGGCTGACCTGCCGGGCGCCAAACCAAAGTTATTCTTTGCGCCGGCGCAGATTGGCAAACGAAATGACGAATGGGGTCCCGGCGTAATGATGGATCGCGCCTACAAAGCGTCTGCGGACATCTCAAAAGCGATCAAGGACGATATAACAGTGCGCCGATTGCAAGGCGCCGAAGCGACCGCCACAGCATGGCGAGACACTCTGGACAATAAGATACCGCCGTCCACCGGATTAATTGTGACAATATGATCTTGCCCAACGGGCTCTAATGCACGTCGTCAATAATCGGATTCATCCGACGTGTTTTCGATATTTATTTTCGCGTATTTTTTTTGCGCAAAACCGGTGAACCACTTTTGCGCGACACGCGCTAGAAAGTAGCGGAAAGGCCTGCAAAAAATCGCCGGCCGATCGTATCGTAATATTCATAAAACGTGTTGCCCGGCGCATACGCGACGATCGGCGGGTCAGTATTGAAGAGATTTTCAACGCCCAGATAAAGCAATGTCCGCTCGCTCGGCCGAAATTGCACCGACGCATCGACATAAGTCCGTGGCGGGATGTTTGTTTCCGGGGGGCCTGACAAGATACTCTGCGCGCGGCCGCGCCGCCGAACGGTCCATACAGTTTTGAAATCATCGTTCCCGGCGCTGGCGGTCATGTGGGCCTGATGACGCGGGAAGTCTACAAGTCCGTCCAGGCGGACCGTTCCCTCGCCCCGATCATAACTGTCGATCAGACGAAACCGATGCAAATAGGTATATAAAATATCCAGCGATACAAAGTCGATCAGCGGCGTCCAGGACGTCTCATGAAGATATTGAAGGCGCGCATCAAGGCTGCTTGACTGCGCCATCCCGCGATTGAGAAACGTATTCTGTACGGATGAAACCTGTCCGCTGATCGGATCGCGCTCAATAAATAACCTGCCGGTCGCCGGGTTCTCTCCGCAAAACTCATTTGCAAAGTTGTCACTCAGGTAACACGTGATCAGAATCTGACCGCTCGGCAAGCCGTTAATAAGGTCCCGTACTTCATAGCGGCGCCAATCCGCGCTCAGCGTCACAACATGCTTTTCGGTGTCCAGCAATTCATGCAAATTCAACGCTGCGCCATAGATCTGAGAATTCACGCGTTCTTCGCTAAGGTCCGGGTTACCCGTAAACGTAAAATCCGTCAGGGCGTCGGTCTGTTCAAATCCAGCGCCAACGCCTAACAACCCGTCCGACGCGCAATTGGCGGCGATTGCAAAGTCTTCTTCCGGAAAGTCGCAAGGGTCAAAAAATATCCGGCGTGAATCAGGGCCTGCGGAATACATCTCCACAATATTCGGCATTCGTCCGCCGTCAAATAAATGCGTATATAGGTCTATTCCTTTCACAGGCGCCCAATGAATGTTTGCGCTGAAGTTGAAAAATTCCGGGCCGTCATTACGCGTCACTAACCGCGCAGCGCCCCCGATCTCAAAAATATGCGCGCCCCGCACATCTGCAAAAAGAGGCGCATTAGCGATAATAAAAGCTTCTGTGGTTTCCGCAGCGCCGCTACTGCCCGGCAGCCCAAATTCACCTAACGCACGACTTTCCGGTCCATAACCTATCGGATCATCATCCAGCGCTTCACGGCGCCAGCCAAGGCCGGCTGTCAGGAAGCCCTGTTCCTCACGCAACGCGTAAAGCGGACCGCTAATGCGAAACTCCGCGACTTGTTCCGTGTTTGTTAGTCGCCGGGTTAACGGTTCAGCCGCAATAAAATCCGCCTGTTCCGGCGTTATGTTCTCAGAACCAAAAATATTGATTGGCGAACAGCCCGGCATGGTCGCGCAACGCGCGGGATCCAGCGCCAAGTCGACACGTTCTCCGTCGGCGATGCCGCTCGCCACATCATTGGTTCGGCTTCGCCCATACTGATAAAACAGATCGTACCGCCAATCGCCGCCGAGATCACCCTCTATGCCGCCGACAAACTGCGTCGTACGGCGTTCGATATCTCTTCGGCGCGGTCCCAGCTCGACAAACCGTCTGCTCAGCAAAACCCCGTCGATGGGTTCGCCAAACTGCGTTTCCAGTTCAGCGACCAGGCCGTCTGGAATAAACGCGTTGTCCGACGGAATAACAATGGAGTCGCCATAGGTTCGATCGTTCCCGGCGAAGGGGGTTATTGGTTGCGCAGCGATTTGCGAGCCGACATCCACATTGGCGAGATGCGCTTCGCCATATAGCCTGTGGCCGTCGGCCACTTCGATCGAAAAATCAGCCATTCCGATAACCCGCTCTATTTCGGGGAGGATCGAAAAGTCCGTCGTCCAGTCATAAAGCTGATCAAGGCGCGCTTCGTAGATATCAAACGAGGCGCCGTCCGCAGACAGTGCAAAGGTCGGAACGCCATGAGCGCCGCCACGAGCAGCGCCGCCGCCCGCGAGCGTTGCGCCGACGATTCTTCCGTTGGGCGTAAACGAACTGTTGCCGGCACCGCGGGTGAAGACGGCGCCCGGTCCGTCCGACGCGCGGCCGTCGACGGCGAAGTCATAAGGGTTGGTCAGATCTTCGCGTTCCGGCACCAGCAGAGACGGCTCGCGTGCATAGGTGACGCCAAGCGTAACACGTCCCCGTTCCTGAAAGACATTCGTTCCGCCCAGAAGCGAAACAGCATATTCGCCCGCGTCGCCTTGCTGGGACAAACCGCCGCCAACTTTCAGCTCTAATCCATCGATATCCGTACGCGTGACGATGTTGATCGCGCCTGCGACCGCCTCATCCCCGATCGCTGCTCCTGCGCCTTGGTTGATAATTTCCAGCCGTTCAACAAACGCCGCTGGAATCGCGTTCAGATCAACGCCAAATACCGAACCATTACCGCCTGATGTCCGGACATAGCGACGACCATTAACGAGGACGAGCGTTCGCGCTGCGCCAAGGCCGCGCAAATCGGCCAAATTTAATCCGGCCGTTGTGATAAAAAGCGCTGTGTTCGCAGAGGTGACGGACGAAACGCTGGCCGGCAGCTCAAATATCGGCTCAGAAACATTTTGCACGCCTTGTGTCTGCAACTCATCGCCGTCTACGGAGTATTCGGCCCGTTCGCCCGCGCGTCGCGCCGGCGGGCGATAGCTGGCCGTGACAATGATTTCGTCGCGCTCCAGAATGGAATGAACGTCTCGCAAAACATCGTCTTTTTTCGGACCAACATCGAGGCCATGAACGTCGCTCGGCGCTGGCGCGATCGCCCAGCTGCGCGCATCGATACGGCGAAATTCAAGGTCGGAACCTTCCAGTAGCGTCCTCATCGCATCGCGGGCTGTCGTATTTGCATTTAATGCTGAAGCCGACTTGCCGCCGACCAGCGAAGCGTCAAAAATAATAAAGACGCCGGCTTGTTCGCCAAATGCTTTCAGGGACTCAGACAAGTCGCCCGCGGGGATATCAAAATCAATCGCCGTGTTGCTTTCATGGACATGCATCATCGCAGCGCAAGGCGCGACACTCAGCAGTAACGTCGCAACGACGGATACAAATTGACGATGCCCGCGATTAGTCCTCATATTTTTCGCCCGGGTGTAACATAATAGTATTGGCGTCGGATCGCTCAGCACGCAATGACAGTGCGACGGTCAGGGCTTCAATTGCGGTGTCCTGATTGGACAAATCGAACCCGCCAGTGACACGAAGTGACGAAAGTGACGGCTCGGCGAGGTTAATGCTAGCCGGGAAATAGCGATTGAGATCCGCAACCACATTCATCAGGCTTTCATTGTCATAATAGGCCCGGCCGCGTCGCCACGACGTAACCGTATCCGGATTAAATGTGCGAATCTCCAACTTATTGGGGCCATTTTCTTCGAACGCTGCTTGCTGCCCGGCTATAAGCGTTGTCGCTGCGGCTGCTGTGTCCTGCGCGTCCGACGGAGAGACACGCACGACACCCGAAAGAACCGAAATCGCCGCGCCCGGTCCGGCCTCACGAATATTAAATCGTGTCCCGATAACGCTGACGTCAGCTGTCGGCGTGGTGACAACAAACGGGCGCTGCGGATCACGGACGACGTCGAACATGATCTCCCCGCGTACAAGCGCGACCCGGCGCTCGTCATGCGTTAAAGTGACGGTCAGCTCACTGTCAGTATTGAGTGTAACAACAGAATTATCCGCTAACGTATATTCGGCGCGTTGCCCTTTCGCCGTGGCGTATGTTTGCGTGTCGATTGGCGAATGCATGAATATCGCCGCGCTAACTATGACCAATGCAAAACCCGCCGCCATTGCTGCAAACCATGTCTGCAACGGTGGTTGATTTGCATCTTGTGTTGCGAACTCTTCCAAGTCGCGCTCCAGAGCGCTCGCCGCGAGCGTATCAGCAGCGCCGTCTATCCTGTCTTCAACAGCCATATACTCAGCCCAGATCCGGCGATTTTCCGGCGAAAGCGCCAGCCAGTCCGTCAGCGCCTGTTCGTCTTCAGCTGTCGCCGATCGCGACATCCGCCGGGCCATAAAAGCGGCCGCCTGTTCTTCAATTTCCGAATGAGTCATAAGTCTGCATCTTGTCCGGTTACTCTCTATACTTACGATACGCCGTTACGGCGCTTGGTGGTCCGTGGAAAGGAAACCACATTCGCATCCGCCCCCGAATGCAATTTCTCCCGGAGACGTTTCAACGCCTCGATCATATATTTTTCAACGCTGCTTTCAGAAACGCCCATTTCGGAGGCGATTTGCTTGTAACTTAACCCGTCAAATCGGTTCATCATAAACGCCCGGCGCGACCGGTCAGGCAAATCGCGAATGGCGCGCAGGGTTAACGCCATGTCGTCGCGCATCTCTGCTTCTGTTTCCGGCGACGGCGCCGGCGAGGCGACATATTTCAAAGGGTCGCCTTCTTCCGGATCATATGGCGCAATATGCCGCCGGTTGAATCTGTTCCGACGCTTCAGTTCATTCAAGGCGAGATTACTCGCCGTTTTGAAAATCAACGCGCGCGGATTTTCGATTGTCTCGGTCTCCGCATACGCCCAGATGCGCATGAAGACGGTTTGCGCAACATCTTTAGCCGCATCCGCATCGCCAAGTTTCTTGGTCAACCAGCGCAACAACATTTTTTCATCGCGCCGGATCGCCGCTTCATGGAGTTTTTTCTGCGACGCGCTCATTGAAATAGCGCCTCGCGGACGGTTGCCATGACGCAGAGGCGCGCGGCCCGCAATCGGACTTCGCCTGAACTGATATCAGTGTTGCAACCCATTCACGTACCCTCGCAGCGATACTGGCGACGCCAGCACGCCCGAAAAACACCGCAAAATGCGACGTTTCTCACGCTTCACCTTCAAACAGCGGACCAACGAGAACTCGTTTGACGCATTTTTTGACGAATTTTTTGAGGTATTCGCCGGCGTCGGTTGTCTACTGTCTGAACGCGGGGGCTACTCCTCCGAGGGCCGTCCGTGTTTGTACCCGAGAGCCAGGAAGCGTGGCAGCGCTTTCTGGCGCTCTCGTTTGTAAACCTAGTCCGACACTGTCGCGAATAGCAAGGCTGATCGCCTGCAACGATGCCGCGTTTTTCGCCGTATCTATGCGGAGCAACGGCGCTTCGCGCCCTTTGTTGTAATTAGACAACACCCCCGTCCCATCTCGGCGCAACGCCTGAGGGCGCCCCTGCGCGCCGATGTCTCCACTCACTGGCGCCGCTGCGCCGGGAGGGGTGCGTTCGCCCAGCGTTCAAAACTCAAACGGGCCCGAAACAGCGGCGGGTACATAACACGAGGGACAAAAATGACTAAACTAGCGACTTATCGCGTAAAAAGACGCCTGCTCGGCGCATCAATGCTAACCGGTTTTGCGGCGATCGCCGCGGCGCCGGCTCAAGCGCAGGATGATCCTGTCGCAGATGACTCAATCATCGTTACCGGCACGCGCATTCAGCGTGCAGATCTTGAGGCGCCGTCTCCGGTGCAAAGTATTGGCGAAGAAGCGTTCACGTTGCGGAACTCCGTTAATGTCGACTCACTTCTGCAAGAGTTACCGCAGGTTCAGGCGAGTAACACCAATATCTCGAACAATCCGGGCTCGGGCACGGCTTCAGTCGACTTGCGCGGGATCGGACCGAACCGGACGCTTGTTCTCATGGACGGCCGACGCCTTCCCAACGCCGGATTGAACCCGACCTCAACAGCTGCGAACGCCGTTGACCTTAATATGATCCCGTCCGGGCTCATTGAACGCGTTGACGTAGTGACTGGCGGCGCATCAGCCGTTTATGGTTCAGACGCCATCGCCGGCGTCGTGAACTTTGTCCTAAAAGATGATTTTGAGGGTATTCAGCTAGATACGTCTTATCAATTCCGCGAAGAAGACACCAATGGCGGTCTCTTCAACGTTAGCTTTTTGGCCGGCGGGAATTTTGGCGACGGACGCGGCAACGCGGTTGTTCATCTTGGTTTTACAGATCGCCAGGGCATCTTCGCTGGAGAGATCGACAACTCTACGACGTCGGCGCTGATCCTGAATGGCGGTCTTGAAGCACGCGGCTTCTCCGATGATGTGCCGCGGTTCAACATTTCACCAATCGGATCGACATCCATTCCCGGCCTGCACCTTGACCAGTTGGTCGACCTGACGGCGGCAGGTCTGGCTTCTCCGTCTGGATCCGGCGCAGCGCGGACCTGTACTGATCTCGGTACGACTTACGACATGACGAATGACATTTGCGTCGGCGAGATCGACTTTATTGGCAACACGCCATCGATCTTTGTTTCCGGCGGCGCAGGGAACGAGCAGTATAATTTCGCGGCCGTAAACTTTGCGCAAATTCCACAGCAGAGATGGCAAGGCAGCGCGTTCGTCACCTACGACATCAATGATCACATTGAAGTCTACTCGCGCTCGCTTTTCTCGTTCAATGAAGTCAACCAGCAATTGGCCCCGACGCCATTCAGCTCATCCGGCGGCGCGGTGACGATTAATCTCGACAATCCGTTCCTGCCGGCCGGCACAGTCGATATTTTGAATAACGCAGTCGCCTTCGACGCTGATGGCAATGCTATTTCCGCGGTCGGCGACGCGGACGGCAACGGCACGCCGGATATTCAGACGACGATTGGCCGCCGAATGCTTGAAACCGGCGCGCGTTTCCGAAGCGTTCGCCGAACGACATTCCAACAGCTGATTGGCGCCAGAGGCGAGATCGAGAAGTTTGGTTGGGATTGGGACATTTCCTATTCCTTCGGACGCACCGACGTAGCTATTCAGGAGAATGGAAATGTCGTTGATACCAATATCCAGGAAGCGGTAAACGTTGTTCCGGGTCTAAACGGTCCGGTATGCGCCAGCGGCAACAGCGCCTGTGTGCCCATCGATATCTTCGGCGAGAACCGTGTTTCGCCTGCGGGCGCACAATTCGTCGGATTTGACGCCCAGCGTCAGCAGGTCACCGACCAAAGCGTTCTCCAAGCAACGTTAGCCGGCGATACACCGGTCTTTGTTCCGTGGACAGAGACGGCGCCGGCCTGGGTTTTCGGTTTTGAATATCGCGAAGAAAGCGGCGAACAGGTCTCTGACACGGCGTTGGCGACGGGCAATGTCTCCGGCTTTAACGGCTCGCCAAATGTGCAGGGGCGTTTCGACGTTTACGAACTCTTTGGCGAGGTTCAGTTGCCGCTTGTTGAAGATGTTGTCTTCGCCGAAGACTTCACCATCAACGCAGCCGCACGTTACTCTGACTACTCAACAGTCGAATCAGTCTGGACATATACCGGCGGCTTTTCCTGGGAGCCCGGGTTTAATTCAGGTCTTCGGATCCGCGGTCAGTATCAGAAGGCGGTGCGAGCGCCGAGCCTTTCTGAATTGTTTGCGCCGCAAGCCAATGGATTTCCAGCGGCGACAGACCCTTGTTCCAACAGTACAGGTGATCGAGCCACCTGTATCGGAACGGGCGTCCCAGGCGGCTTAGTCGGTTCCGCGCTTCTCGCCGGCAACTCTCAGGTTGAAACGATATCCGGCGGCAACCCGGACCTCATGGAGGAAACAGCGGAAACCTTCACGATCGGCGCAGTGTGGCAGCCTGATTTCCTCGACGGCCTGACGTTGACCGTCGACTATTTCGACATTGAAATTGAGGACATCATCGCCAGCCTTGGCGGCGGTTCTACACAGAACGTTTTGGACGCGTGTTTCATTACGACGCGCGACCTCTCCAGCCCATTCTGTCAAGCGGTCAATCGTTTGCCGAACGGCACCATCAACAATGTGACAACGCAGAATGAAAACATTTCTGTCGCAACAACGCGCGGCATTGATATTCAGGCTGCGTATGACATCGATTTCGCCGAAAGTTTCGGTACGGGCGATATCGGTATTCTCTCATTGAACCTCAATGGCACCTACTTGCTCGAGAAATCGTTCATTGCAGACGAAGTCACACCGCTTGTTGAATGTGCAGGGTTCTTCGGGAACGCCTGCTTCAACAACAATGATCCGCAGCCAACCTGGGCGCATAACATGAACGCCACATGGTCCTTTGGACCTGCGTCTCTTCGTACGACATGGCGTTATATTGGCGGGACAGATAATGTTGATACGATGGCGGCGACCAGCAACAAAGCTGGCAGCATATCATCATACAGCTATCTCGACCTCGCCGGCACGTATGACGTACATGAGCATGTCACGATTAATGCGGGTGTTCTTAACCTGCTAGATCGTGAACCGCCGCTCGTCGGCTTCTTCGACTCCGATAACGTCAATACGCTTGAGTCGACCTACGACATTCTCGGTCGTCAGTACTTCATCGGCGCGTCATTCCGCTTCTAATTTAGCGATCTGACGATAAACGCGAAACGGCGGGCTTCGGCCCGCCGTTTTTTTATTCCTGAAACTCTTTGACGTTGAAAATGCGCGCGAACTTGAAGCGGATCGGTGTCAATCAGATGGTATGGGCGGAAAAGAAAACGAGGCGCCCATCAAGAGCCGCCCCGTCAAACTGCGTCGTTAATGAAACGTTTATTGCAGGATCGCGCGAAACGACACCTTCCCGGCGGCGCCGGGTGCGATCGGGTCGGCCAGCGAAAATCGAATATGGGTGATGTCATCGCCGCGGGCGGCGCGTTGCTTGCCGTCTTCAACGACCGTAAGCCGGCCCCGGGCGACATAAGTCTCGCCGCCATCGGCTGAAAACGTAATCTCAGATGTAGGCGCGATGATCGACCCTTCGACGTAAACCACCTCGTACGGCACATCCATGACCAGGATCATGTTATCGGCAGCTTCGCCGCCCTGATTCCGGAAATTCAATGTGTAAAACAGTGTTTCGCCAGGCTCGACCTTTTCTGCGACCACGCGCTTGGTTGAGCGTTCGCCGTTTGCGCTGATCGCTGTCGTTTCTGTTTCTATTATTTGCGTCGCGACAACTTCCGCAGATACGGTTGCAATCTGCAACGCGGACACAGCAACAATTAGACTGAATTTTCGCATATTGTGTTTTCCATGGCGCGATAGATCGCCGCGCGTAATCGATTCTTAAGGCACACGCAGCAGCGCGAAAAATTGACCGCTGCATGATCTTTAAACACCTTAGATCGTAAACAAATCGTTAGTATGAAGATATAGAAATATGCGTTTGTAAAATTGTCGGCGAAATTCGCATTCAATTTACCTTCCCTTGCCAAAACGATCGCTGCACAGTGAGGGAAGACAACCATGAGACTGCAAAGCCTATGCCGATCGCTCGGCTTGACACTCAGCCTATGTATCGGGCTGACGGTCATTTCGACCCCTGCGTTCGCGCAGAACGACTACACGCCCGCCGGCACGAACGTACAAAATACGTTCTCTCTGACTTTTGACGTTGGCGGCGTAACCCAACCTACCGTAGACAATACTGCAACGCCTACTGAATTTACTGTTGACCGGCGCGTTGAAGTAACCGTTACCGGCGTTCAGGATGCAAGCGTTGCGAGCGGCGCCGCTGACGAACGGCTCGTGTATGGCGTTCGCAACACCGGTAACGATAATCATTCTTATGACTTGACCGTCGAGGAAGCGACAGGCGATGTCTTCGACACCGATCCGACGCGGTCACCGCGATACGATCTTGCATTTTATCCGGATACGAACGGCGATGGTATTCTCCAGGCCGCTGAGATTGCGGGCGCTGGAACGCCCTACACTCTCGCGGCGCTCGGCGACATTGCGCCGGACACAACGGTCTGGATCACCGTCACCGCCAACATTCCAACCGGGTTGACGGCAGGCGACACCAGCGACGTATATCTGGTCGCCGAAGCGCGTGAACCGTCGGCCTGGTCTGTCACATCCGGTCCGACCGCCAGCCCGACGCCGACGCAAGGCGCGGTCCTGACGGCGGCTGGCTCGAACACGATCACTGGTGTTGCGGACAACGTCTTTACAGACGCAGATGGTCCGGCGACAGCCGATGCGGCGACGGATGCCCGTCACTCAGACGGGGCGACATACACCATCATTGCAGCGAACCTGTCGGCGACAAAAACCGTCACCGTAATCGCCAGCGATGGCGGAACGCTCGCAAACTGCTCGACGCTCGCAGTGCAGCCGGGCGCACAATTCGCGATCCCTGGGGCGTGCGTTGAGTATGTGATCACCGTCACCAACACAGCCGGCGCCGCTATGGCCGATAATATCGATCTGTCTGACGTCTTGCCGGATGAGGTTGAGTTTGCCGGCTCCGCGCAGGCGACATTTACAACGCCAGGGACGATCACCGATCCGACCGGCGGCTGTACGACGTCATGTGAGGTGCGTCTTGACGACGCCGTACTCACGCCAACGCCGACGGTGGATGCCGTCGGGACATTCACAATAAGGGTGTTAGTCAGATAGGCGCAGCGTTTTCTTCCCCTCTGATGGGCCGGCGTGTTCCTTTGGACACGCCGGCCTTCGCGCATTTTAGGGGCCGGGATTTCGTTCCGTAGACGGTAAAGATCATTAATGTTCAGTAGCGTGATCAGCCGGGTTTTGAGACAAATTTGTCTCGTTATGATGCAAGTCATCATAACGGCCGCCGGTCTCGCGCATGCAGCAGAGCTCGGCGCCGAAGTTGAGAACATCGCTAGCGTTGAATACTCCCTTGGTTCGACGACACTCAGCACAACAGCCGGCCCCGCAATATTTACGATTGAAGCTGCGCGGACCCCTTCAACCGTCACATTTTTTCGGTATTCGCCGGCGGCGCCAGATGCGCAAAACACGCCGATCAACGGATCAGACTACCTGCAAGGCGAAACATTTACGCCGCTGTCCGCGCCGGTTTTGATCGGCGGGGAAACGCTTACATTCCCCGGCGCGCAGCCGCTTGTTTCAACCGAGACCTTCTTCGCCGGGGAACCGGTATTTGTTCAAGTCGAAGATCTTGGACAAAATGGCGACCCCGATCGCATTGAAACCGTCAACGTAACACTGTCGTCGGGCGTTGGGGACGAAATCATCCTGCGCCTCTACGAAACCGGGCCCAACACCGGTGTATTTTTCGGATTTGTCCAAAGCACGCGTGATGCGCCAAATACGACCGATAATCTTTTATCCGTAGACGGTGCGTTTTCGATAGACGCCGTTTATCAGGATCCATTTGACAGCACAGAGATTTCGACTGACGCAGCCGGCGTCGATCCCTATGGGCGAATTTTTGACAGCGTCACCGGCGAACTCCTTGATGGCGCAACGGTGACTGTGGTCGACGCACGAACCGGCGAACCTGCGCCGGTCTTCGGCATTGACGGCGTATCGCCTTATCCGTCGACGGTGGTTACGGGCCAAACCGTAACCGACGACAGCGGCATGGTCTACGAACTGGGACCAGGTGAGTTTTTGTTCCCGGTCATGTTCCCGGGCGACTATCGTCTTGTTGTCATCCCGCCCGAATTTTATACAGCGCCATCAACGACGCCTGAGGAATTCTTTGCGGACCTTGATAATGCGCCGTTTGATATTGCACCGGCGTCATACGGCGAAGAGTTTATTCTGGACGGGACTGCAGACGTCAGCATTGACATTCCACTTGATCCGGAAACGGATATTGTTGTTTTGAAGACCGCCTCCTCACCAACAGGCGCCGTGGGGGATTTTATTCGCTACACGATCACGGTCGAAAACCGGGCGCCGACCGCCGCTCGCGCGTTACTTCGAGACGAGATGCCTCGCGGCTTTCGTTTCCAGGCAGAATCGGCGCGCCTCAACCAGGCGCCATTCAACGCCGTCACGATTTCTGACAATGGGACAGACCTCAGTTTTGACGCAGGGATGATTGGCTCCGGCGAACTGATGACATTCGCCTATGTGGCGGAAATCACCGGCGGCGCACCAGATGGCGATGCGGTAAACCGCGCTTTTGTCGTCAATCTGGCAGGCCAGACAACGTCCAATATCGCCGAAGCCTCGATCGAGATCCGCGACGACTTTTTGCGCAACGTATTGACAATCGCCGGGCGGATTGTCGGAACGGGTTGCGAAGACACAGACGAGGAGATTGGCGTCGCCGGCGTGCGTCTTTATCTCGAAACCGGCGCATATACGGTAAGTGACGAGGACGGATTATATCACTTTGAAGCGGTCGAACCAAAAACCCATGTCGTTCAACTCGACAAAACGACGATCCCCGAAGGATATGAACTCGTTCAATGCGAAGACAACACTCGATTTGCCGGGCGCGCCTCGAGCCAGTTCGTCGACGCCCAGGGCGGCGGCGTCTGGCGCGCAAACTTCTATCTTCGCCCGACGGGAGAACGACCGCAGGCAGACAATCAGGAAGAAACAGCTGACGCCCCGTTCAACGACGCAACGGAATATCTTGGCTTTGACCAGACATGGCTGAACGTCCAAACCCCGGAAACAGCCTGGGCGTATCCGGCGCCAGCGACGGCCCCGACCATTCGTTCAGTGAATATCGGCGTGAAGCATGCTGGCGGGTCGCGCGCCAAACTTCTTATCAACGGTCAGGATTCCAAGGCGGTCTTTTTCGACGGTCGCGACGTTTCAAAATCGCGTAAAGTCGCCCTTTCACGGTGGCGCGGCGTACAACTCGTTGACGGCGACAACCTGATCGAGGCGATCATTACAACCGATGACGGCGTTGAAATTGAACGCCTGTCACAAACCATCAGCTTCATCACCGATGTCGAGCGCGTCGAATACCTGCCAACAGCTTCAATGCTCGACGCTGATGGCGCGACAACACCGACGATCGCTGTACGCGTAACCGATGCACGCGGTCGTCCGGTTCATCGCGGGCGCGTCATCGAAGTTTCTGTCGCGCCGCCCTATCGCGCCAAAGAGGTGTCGTCGCGCGAAGCAGATTTCGCATTACTGTCGCCAAAATCATCCGTCTCGACCGCAACAGTCGGTCAAAATGGCATTGCTGAAATCGAATTAGAGCCAACGCTTGAAACAGGCCGCGCAAGAGTCGCCATTCCGCTGGTCAACGGTCGCCAGGAAGAAATCAGCGCCGTCTTGCGGCCGGCGCAACGTGAGTGGATCGTCGTCGGCCTTGCCGAAGGCGGCTTGAGCGCGCCGAAAACGACAGGCGGCGACACGCCCACTGCGCGTGATCTACTGCGGGAGGGACGGGTCGCTGTTTTTGCAAAGGGGTCGGTTGGCGACGGCTGGTTGATCACGGCGGCTGGCGACACAGATAAAAGCCGCGGCGACGAAGATGATGAATTGTTCGACGTGATCGACCCGGATGATCGTTATCCGCTTTATGGCGACCGCTCCGACCAGGGGTTTGAAGCGCAAAGCCGTTATCCCGTTTATCTCAAGGCGGAAAAAGGCGGGTTCCGAGGCGTATTCGGCGATTATAATACAGATCTCGCAGACGCCAAGCTCGGACGATACAACCGCCGCTTTTCAGGTTTGCAGACCACTCTTGATACCGAGCGTCTATCGGTCACGGCGTTCGCTGCCGATACGAACCAGTCTTTCGTGAAAGACGAGATTGCCGCTGACGGCACGTCCGGCCCCTACCGTCTGAGCGCCGCGCCGCTTGTCCGAAATTCCGAAACAATCATTATTGAAACACGCGACCGGTTCCGCCCGGACATTGTCGTCGCAACGATACCGATGACGCGTTACCTCGATTACGACATCGACTTCACAACCGGCGAAATCATTTTCCGCCTGCCGACACCGGCATTTGATGCTGCACTGAACAACAATATCATTGTCATTGACTACGAGACATCAGCGCCCCGGGAACGCAATATCGTGGCTGGCGGTCGCGTAGGGCTGCGCGTTCTGGATAGCCGGGGCGAGATTGGCGCGACATTTATCCATGAAGACGGCGCACCGGCCCAGGATATCGGACAGGCCGATCTCGCCGCCGTTGATTTTCGGTATGACGTTACGGACACAACCGGACTGCGCCTCGAATATGGCGGGTCGCGCCGACGTGTCGAGGGCGAATGGGAAAACGCAGATGCGATCCTCGCGGAGATTGATCATACAAGCGAGAACCTGCAAGCGAGCGCTTATTATCGCGATACGGAGGAAGGCTTCGGCCTCGCGCAGCAAAATTCCGCAACGACAGGCGTACGCCGCTATGGCGTCAAGGGCGCCTATCGTTTTGATACCTTTGCGGCCGGTGTTGGAACAGTCGCAGGCGAACGGTTCATCGAAGGCGAATTTTATCGCGAAGAGAATCTGACGACCGGCGCCACCCGAAGCGTCGCCGAAGCGTCACTGCGCCAGGAAAGCAATTCGACATCCGGCAAAATCGGTATCCGCCGGGTGGTTGAAAATACAGCTGACGATATCACGCGCCGCACGCTGTTGCTGGTCGCGGAAGCGCGACAACAGTTTTCCGAGCTTGGATTGACGCTGCGCGCGGGCCGGGACCAGCGCCTGACGGGCTCGCGGGAGTCCGCCCTATATCCGCAGCGCACCACCTTTGGCGTGGATCAACGGTTGTTTGATAATCGTGTCACTCTCAGCGCCACTCATGAAATCCTGGAAAACGATGTCGGCACGACGTCCAACACAACAATTGGCGCGACTGCGAACCTATGGAAAGGCGGATCGCTCTCAGCGTCGGCTGATAATGTCACGCAAGATTCAGCCCGGCGCCTCGGCGCGACATTTGGGGTCGACCAGGAAGTTCAAATTTCGGATAAATGGTCCACCTCCCTCGGCGTTACGCGTCGCGAGAATTTCATCAATGATGCGATCACCGGTCCAGTCGACGATATCGCGCCGGATGACCCGATTTCACCGCAAGAATTTTCCGGCGATTATACCTCTGTGTATCTCGGCGCAGGCTATAGCGGACAATCAACAACAGGCTCAGTCCGCGGCGAGGTGCGCAAGAGCGAAGATGGCGAACGCTACACAGGCGTCGCCGGCGCCGCACGAGAGGTTTCAGAAACACTCTCATTCGCCGCCGCCGGGCGTTACACACAGGAAATCAATGTCGCAACGCCCGATACAAAATCCGCTGATCTTCGTTTCGGGGCCGCCTGGCGGCCGCGCAAATCAGACGGCTTAATCATTTTTGATCGCCTGGATGTGAGCGCCGAGGAAATCGACGGCGACTTGCGCGCATGGAAGGCCGTCAACAATCTGGCGCTAAACGCGATGGCGACAAAACGGTTGCAGATCGCTCTCAATCACGGCCTTAAATATTCAGTTCTCGAAACCGGTGAGGACCGGTATTCAGGCTTTTCCCAACTCATCGGCGGCGAGGCGCGCTATGACATCACGCGGAATGTGGACATTGGTATTCACGGCGCCGCGCTCGTTTCACATAATTCCGGAACGGTCGATTACGCCTTTGGACCGTCAATTGGTTTTACACCGGCTGAGAATATCTGGCTCAGTTTCGGGTGGAATATTGAAGGCTTTGTGGACGAAGACTTCGAGGGTGCTGAATATACGCGCGAAGGACCGTTTCTGAAGCTTCGAATTAAGTTCGATCAGGATGATGCGAGCGGGCTCCTCAATCGTATTATACCGGGGGCGGACGAGTGATCCGCACCTGCTCTTTATTCGCCAAAGCGATCGTCGGAGCGGCAGCCGGTATTGTCATGCTTCTAGCGCCGGCGCGTGCGCAAACCGGGCCATATGTCGACACCGCAAGTATTGCGCTAAATGGAGGCACGGAGTGCACCGCCGCGGAAATTGTTCAGCGGACAATCACCGTTAGCGACAGTTTTGTTATCGGCGATATCGACTTTGGTTTTGTTGCCGATCACGCCTGGCGCAAGGATATACGCGTCGACTTGACGTCCCCCTTGGGCACGCAGGTGCGCCTTATCAACGGCCCCGCTGATAATCCCGGCGTCGATGATCTAAATGTACGCCTTGATGACGATCAGGCGACGTTTGTCGACGCAGATAACGCCGCCCACAACGCCGCCGTCGCGCCCTATCAAAATGATCGCCGCCCCGATAATTCGCTTTCCGCTTTCAATGGCGAGAACGCGCAAGGAAACTGGACAGTTGAAATCTGCGACAATTTTCCAACGGCGGACAACGGAACATATTTACGCTCCGAACTCTTCTTCGAAGAAGCAACCGACATAGATTTGTCGCTTGATCTGGGCGTCAGCAGCGCAAATCCGCCAATCGGCGGAACGGTCGTCTTTACCGTGACGATTACCAATGCAGGACCGCTTGTTGCAACCGGGGTCACAGCCAGCGCCGCGCTGCCGACCGATTTTACATATGTCTCCGACACGGCCGGCGGCGCGTATAATTCAGGGACCGGAATCTGGACCGCCCCCGCCTCTATCGGTGTTGGGGCATCGACAAGTTTTCAGATCACAGCGACCGCGGATACCGCATCCGTTTCGGTTATGACTGCCGAGATCGTGGCAGCGAACGAACCGGACACCGATTCAACACCGAACAATTCAGGGTCGGACCCTAATGAAGACGACACTGATGTCGTCACGATCACGCCCGGCGGCACGCCCGGCGTTCCCCCGACACTGTCCTGTTCTGCGGGCTCAGCCACACATGATTGGGATACGAATACATGGCCAGCCGGGTCACTCTCACAGACCTACGCCGGCGGCGCCCAGGCAATCAGTATTGCGATTACCGGCGATACGGGGAATTTCGTCAATGATGGCGGCTCCCCGACACCGTTTCGCACCAACGCAGTGACCGGCGGGCTAACGCCGGCGCAACAGGCGCTCCGATATCTCAACAATTTCGACAACAGCGCGCAGTCTGTCGTCACGACGATTGATCTTGGCGTCCCCGGAACCGGCGTCGGCGGGTTTCAGACAACCTTGTTCGATATTGACGCCGGCGGCGGTCAATTCGTCGATCAAATATCCGTATTTGGCTATCTCAACGGTAATTTTGTGGCGCCGGTTTTAACGGCCGGTTCCGCCAATACGGTCTCAGGCCTGTCGGTCATCGGTACTGCGGCCTCTGGCGGCACACAAAGCGCCGGCAACGCGGTGATCACCTTCACGCAACCGGTGGATCAGGTAGTTATCGCCTACGAAGTCGGCGCCGGCGCGCCAGCCAATCCAGGCAATCAGGGCATGGCGATCCATGATTTTGACTATTGCCTGCCAACGGCTGAACTCGACGCCACAAAAATTGTCGCCGTTTATGATCCGACGATTATCGGTCTATTTTCTGTTCCCGGAAACGATGTCACCTATACAATTACTGTACGGAATATTGGCGGCGGACCGGCGGACGCCGATAGCGTTTTCATTGTCGATGCGTTGCCGACGGAGATTGAATTCTACACAGGAGACATTGATGACGGCGGCCCGGAAACCGGATCCATTGCATTCTTTGAATCCGCTTCCGGTTTGACTTTTTCCGAGGTCAGCGATGTCGGATATTCAAATACGGTGTCGCCGCCGGCAAATTTCGCCAGCTGCGGTTATTCGCCAACCGGGCTATATGATGAAGCCGTGCGTCATATTTGCTTCAATCCAAAGGGTTCATTCGCAAGCGGCGATCCTGACCCCTGGTTTAGCGTCACATTCCGCGCCCGAATAAAGTAAGGCTATCCTAGATCGGCGCAAACTGGCGTTGCGCTTCTTCAAGACGTTCTTTGAGTCGCCCTGTCAGCGCCAGAAAAAACATATGATGGTCGCCGACATAAGACCAGAAGGGATAGGTGAACGTCGCCGGTTTATTCCGCTCAAAGAAAAAGTGACCGATCCAGGCGCAGCCGTACCCCGCCAGCGGCATAGCGAGCAGAAACCACGGATTAAAGGTTACAAAAAACGCGACGAGCGCACTCAAACCAATCGCTGTGCCGACATAGTGCAAACCGCGGCACACCTTGTTGGAGTGTTCGTTCAGATAATACGGAAAAAACTGCTTGTAGGTTGCAAAGCGCGAATTCGAACCAGCCTGGGTCGCCATCGTCTATCTCCCATAAAGACGCTGTAGGACTATAGCTTAGCTGGGCCGCGCGCGGCAAGCAGGCGCAGCACGCTCAAAGCGTAGTGCGGCATCTATGACGGCTGGAAATGACGCGTGAGTGGCGTCCAACAGTGCGCATAATCGCGATCCAACGGCGCTTCCTGCGCCGCGAATGTCGTCGGGATCTGGACAAATCGCGTTTCAAACATAAAAGCCAGCGTGTCTGTTTGCTTTTGCGGCGTCAACGCCGCATTCGTCGCCGCGTCAAAGGCCTCAGCATCCGGACCATGGGGAAGCGGTGCGTTATGCAAACTTGCCGCGCCCGGCAAAAAACCGCCTGGCTTGGCGTCATAGGCGCCGTAAATAAGGCCCATAAACTCGCTCATGACATTCGTATGGAACAAGGGCGGACGAAACGTGTCTTCCATGACAAGCCATCGATCTGGAAAAATCACAAAATCAGCATTGGCCGTTCCAGGAATTTCGGAGGGCGACGTCAGAACGGTAAATATAGACGGGTCCGGATGATCGAAACTAATCGAACCGATGACATTAAAGCGTGTCAGGTCATATTTATACGGCGCATAGCGGCCATGCCAGGCGATAACATCAAGGGGGGAATGGTCAATCGCACCGTCAAAAAACCGCCCTTGCATCTTTACGGTCAATCGGCGCGGCGACTCGATGTCTTCATACGCCGCAACCGGATATAAAAAATCTCTTTCTTCCGCCAGACTGTTTGAACCAATGGGCCCCCGCTCCGGCAGATGGAAGGCGACGCCATAGTTCTCGCATATATACCCCCGCGCCTTTTTGCCGATCAAATCTACACGGAATTTTACCCCGCGCGGCACAACAATAATTTCGCCAGGACTTGCCTCAAGAACACCCATCTCTGTTACAAATCGGAGCGCGCCCTCTTGCGGAACGATGAGTAACTCGCCGTCACCATTAACAAAGTAACGTTGATCCATCGATGTATTCGCAACATATATATGTGCAGCGACACCGCTTTGGGTAAATGCGTCACCACAAGTGGTTATTGTACGTATGCCATCGATAAAATCAGTGGGCGCCGACGGAACATCGATAGGGGCCCATCGCAGCTGCGTTGCAATTAAATCATGTTCGTCCCGGCACGGCGCCGTCCGCCAATACTCATGATTTAGGGGCTTCAAACCGGTGACGTGTTTCACCGACGGGCGAATGCGATAGAGCCACGATCGCAGATTGTCGCCCCGAGGGGCGGTAAATGCGGTCCCGCTTAACTGTTCAGCATAAAGCCCCATTGGCGGGCGTTGCGGCGAATTTCTGCCAATCGGCAGAGCGCCCTCCTCCGCCTCGCTGGAATGTGTGTTGCGAAAACCAGTTTGATATCTAATTTCGTCGTTTTTGGACGTTATACGGCCGCCGCGGATGATGCGTTCTTGCGTGCTCATGGTCACCTCAGAAAGGCGTCGGCAACGGACCGTTTCTGGCTTGCCGACCGGGTTTTTTATGTTTTGAACACCCGGCCGGACAATTTGTAAAGGTGCGTAAAATGAATGAAAAACACAGCGCTGCGGCGTTGATTTGGTCTGGTTCAAAAACCGCATCGTGATATGACTGCGGGGCGTAAGGTCCCGGTGATGCAACTCCAGAAGGTTCAAGAATGGCCGAAAACAGCCGAAGAGCAAAAACGTCAACGCCGCGGTATACGAATGTGGCGATTGGGCTTCACTGGATTATCGCAATGTTGATCCTTGGACAGATTTTCGGCGGCTTATATATGGTCCGCGCGTTGCCCGACGGCCCAGACAAATTTGAACTCTATCAGCTCCATAAGTCTTTCGGGATCACCATCTTATTGTTGTCATTGCTCCGACTGGGCTGGCGTATCGCCCACCGCCCGCCTGCGCTCCCATCGGGCATGGCGAATTGGGAACGCATTGGCGCCCGCGCCTCGCACGCCGCTTTTTACGGACTGATGATAGGCGTGCCTTTGGGGGGATGGGCGCTCGTTTCTGCGTCCCCATTCGCTTCAAGCGCCCCAACTTTTTTGTTTGGCGTTATTCCCTGGCCGCATCTCCCTTTCTTTGAAGGGGTCGCAGATCGCGACGCGTTGGCCGAACGGATTTCCGGCCTGCATGAGTTCTTCGCACTCAGCACACTTGGGCTTTTGGGATTGCATATCGCCGCCGCATTGAAACATCATATCGTCAATCGGGATCATGTCCTGTCAGCGATGCTCCCAATCATCAGACCAAGGAACTCTCAATGATTCGTCATTTATTCGGGTTAATCGCCGCCGCAATAGCGGTTTCTTCATGCGCGCCGGAATCCGCAGAGCCAACGCTGGACACACAAATTGACACGCCGGCGGGTCGATGGATCGTCAATTCAGATGAAAGCCGTTTGGGCTTTTCAGCAACGCAGAATAACGAAGCGTTCGACGGTGAATTCGAATCATTCCGGGCGGAGATCGATTTTGACCCGGATGATTTGGAAAATGCCCGAATATCTGTCGCCGTTGATATGACAAGCGCCAAAACCGGCGATCGCCAACGGGACTCAGCGCTCCCGGGCGGAGACTGGTTCAAAGCGCGTGAGTTCCCGGAAGCCGAATTTTTGTCGACAGATATCACGCGAAGCGCCGATGGAAACTACACAGCGAATGGCAGTCTCACCATTCGAGACATGACAAAGGAGATTTCGCTGCCGTTTTCGCTGGCGATTGATGGAGATGTGGCCGACGCAGCGGGCGAGATCACGCTTGTCCGAACCGATTTTGGCGTCGGGCGCGGGGAATTCTCGGAAGGAAAATGGGTCGGCCTGGACGTCGGCGTGTCTTTTCAGATCGTTGCGACGCGGTGATTCCCCGGGGCCGAGATTTGCCTGGACCTGAATTGGCGAGTTACCCGGATTTCGGATTGGCGCCGGCGCGGCGCCTTATCTCCGCTGCGATCAGCCAAAGGCGGTCCTGCCCCCATACAGACAGATCCGGCTCATCGCCGCCGCTCAAACGATAGCACGGAACACCCCAAAGCCCCAGACCTTCGACCATGTCATCCTGATGACCTTCGACCATGACTTTCCAATGATCGTCGTCAAGCTTGGTCTTGGCCGTCGCCCAATCAAGGCCAGCCATCTCAACCCCCCGCTGGAACCCTTTCTCCGTGTAAAGCGGTATGCCGCCCGAAAAGGCGCACTTTAAGAGCGCGCTCATCAGCGCTTCGTCTTTGCCCTGTTCACGCGCCCAAGGCAGCAGGGCGTAGGCGCGGCGGGTTGGATCGCCGATCGGCGTCATCACCGGCCCGAAAGGAACACCAAGATACTCCGCCTCGCGTTTTGTATCGAACATAATATAGGCGCCTTTCGCCCGCGTGGCGGTGACGCCGCGCATGATCATGGGCAAGACGGGCTTGTGATTGAATGCAATCCCACAAGCATTTTTCAACGCTATCGTTTTGTCATAAATAATATATGTATACGGAGAATTTAGAGACGGATAAAAATCGAGCGTCAGTTGGCGTGCATCGACACCATCCACATCGATCGCCGGTCGCGGCGCCAAATAGGGTGCGTCCGACACTTCACCGACGCCCAGTTCCCGCAACCGCTCCTCCAAATAGAAAAGCCGGTCTACGCCCCAATAACATTCCCCGCCATAGTGGAATACGCCGCCCGAGTAATGATTGACCGCGGCGAGACGTTTGGCGCCGCGTTGATATGCAATTTCAATAGCATCATCGGCGGCGGGCGTTTCGCTGTTGGGCAGTGATGCGGACCCATGAGCTGACCACAACGCATCGCTCACCTCAGCAATCATATTTACGAACTCAGCTGGTGAACGATCGGCCATCAACGCGGCCGCTGCGCGCTGCGCATGATTGTCCGGCGTCCGGCCCGCGTCGGACGGGAATTGCAAACCATAGTGAGGCGCAATCATTTCGGCGTCGAGGCGCGCCCAATCACGTAACCTCTCCAACTCAGGCTGGTTTTTGCCGCCTGCGGCGCGAATGAGATGCGGGCGGAGCTCGATATCATAGCGTTCGGCGAACGCTTTGAGAATTTGCGCCGTCAGGTGACAATAAGGATCGTCGAATTGATGGAAATAATCAACGATATGGGCGCGACCCTCGCGTTTTCGTTTGTTTTCGTGCTTTTCCCGCCGACGTCGCCGCGCCTCAGGGTCGATCATCTTGTCGAATTGGCCGCGCAGGATTCTGCGAAGCCAATTTGGCGGATCCACGAGGAGTTTCGGATTCGGGTTATTTTTTGGTTCCAGCATCACATCCTGCGTCTGTTCGGCACGCTTAACCGTAAATGAACTGTGCAATTTTACAAAAAGGCGCCATGAATGGGTTGCAGGTTAATGCAGACTATTCGTTAACCGGCCGGAGCGCATGAGATGAAACTGACACCCTCTTTTTGGGGCGGCCTGGGCGCTGGCGCCTTCATTGGCGCAGCGGCGATGGGGTTTTATACAAACCTTCAACAATCCGGCGAAGAAATCGCGCAAGCAAACAATCGGCCGGAACGTCAGGGCCGCCAAGCCGGCGGGCGCCGCGGCTATGCGCCTGTCGTTTCAATGATCCGCGCTGAAAGCGCCGCCGTCGCTCGCACCCTAGACGTTATCGGCGAAGCGCGCGCTGTCAAAAGCGTCAGTCTTACATCCGAAGTCACCGGCTTCGTGGAGGCCATTAACGTATCGCCCGGCGCCCGCGTGAAAGAAGGCGATTTACTCGTTTCGATCAATGACGATGAGCAACAAGTTGCCTTGGCGAGAGCGCGGGCCGATTACCCGATCGCAAAAGCAAATGCTGAACGGTACCGTAATTTGGAAGGTTATGAAGCCGCGTCTCAATTGGAAGCCGATCAGGCGCAAAATGCGTATAGCGAGACCCGCGCCCGCCTGCGCGCCGCTGAGGTCGCCGTCGCACAAAGAAAAATCTCTGCGCCGTTTGACGGCGTTGCAGGCATCACCGACATCGAAGTCGGCGATTATTTGCGCGCTGGCGATCTGGTCACCACATTGGACGACACGTCCCACATAATCCTTGAGTTTGATGTCCCGCAGGAATCAGCGAGCGACGTCGATATTGATCAATCGATTAGCGCAGCGCTCACCTCCGCGCCCGGTCAACGTTATGAAGGGCGCATCACGGCAATCGACAGCCGTATCGATTCAGAATCCCGCACGCTGCGCGTAGAGGCTGAAATCGATAACACGGACGGTCGGCTGCTGCCGGGCGCAGTCGTGTCTGTACGGACCGTATCAGAGGGCGCGCCGGCAATTTCTCTGCCCGGACTGGCGATCCAGTGGGACCGGGAAGGCGCTTACGTTTGGCGGCGCAATGAAGACGGTTCAGCGGCGCGCGCGTCCGTGGTTATCATTCAGCGCCGGGACAACCTTGTTCTGGTCACTGGCGATATATCAGAGGGCGAGGTGATCGTATCCGAAGGAGCGGACCGGGTTCGTCGCGGCTCACCGCTTCCGGACATCGACAGCCGACCTCGTGGCGCGCGCGGTGCAATCGCTTCAGGCGCGGAGTAGGTCGTGACGCAAGGCGCCCCATCAGCAAGTGTGGGCGGTTTTGTCGGCGCCTTTATTCAGCGCCCCGTTCTCGCCAGCGTTGTCAGTCTATTGATCATCATCGCCGGCTTGGCGGCGTTGTCGGCGGTTGAAGTGCGTGAGCTTCCGGAAGTCGACCAACCGGTTGTATCAATTCGAACTGATTATCCTGGCGCAACGCCGGATGCGATTGATGCGGAGGTGACCGCGATCATTGAAAGCGCTGTTGCGCAGGTTGACGGCGTTCAGTCGATTTCATCCTCGTCCTCATATGGCCGCAGCAGCGTGACCGTCGACTTCCTGCCGAGCGCCGATATCGACGTTGCGGCGACAGATATAAAAAATGCTGTCTCTGCAATTGGCCGTGAATTGCCGGAAGACATTGAAGAGCCGATCGTACGGAAGGCGGATTCTGACGCCTCGCCCATCATGCGCATATATATTGAGGCGCCGGGTTATGATCCCGGTGATCTCGCCCGGCTTGTGGATGACGTCGTCCTGCCTCGTCTGCAAGCGGTGGATGGCGTCGCCCAGGCGGACGATTATGGCGTGCGCAATCGGGTCATTCGCATCAGGATCAACGCAGTGGCGCTGGCTGCGCGCAACTTCACCGTCGATGATGTGGCGACGCTCGTTGAAGGTGCGGTTCGCAACACCCCGAGCGGTCGTCTGCGTAATGACGCGCAACAACTCCTCATCAGAGCCGAAGCGCTTTCCGAAACACCCGAAGATATCGCTAGTCTGCGCCTCGATAGCCGCACGCGCCTTGCTGATGTTGCTATTGTGGAATGGGGTTTTGAGGACGAGACAACGACCGCGCGCGTCAATGGCGAGCCTGGCATCGGTATCGGCATCATTCGTCAGGCGCAATCAAACACGGTCGCCGTTTCGCAAGCGGTCCATGAAGCCATCGCGGAACTCAACCGATCATTGCCGCAGAATGTGGATTTACAGGTCGCCGTTGATGATTCCGTATTCATCAGCGCAGCGATCCGCGAAGTCTTTAAAAGCCTGCTGCTTGCGACGTCGATTGTCGTGATCGTGATCTTTTTATTCCTGCGCTCCGTGCGCGCAACCCTCATCCCGGCGGTGACGATCCCGGTCTCATTGCTCGGGACGATTGCGGCCCTGTGGCTCGCCGGCTTCTCCATTAATCTGATCACACTTCTGGCGCTTGTTATGGCGACAGGGCTGGTTGTCGATGACGCCATTGTTGTTACAGAAAATATCCAGCGTTGGCGGGCGAAGGGGGCGGGTAAGCGTGCGGCGGCGATCTTGGGCACGCGTGAGATTGTATTCGCTGTACTCGCGACAACGGCGACCCTCGCCTCGGTGTTTATCCCTATCTCATTCCTGCCCGGTCAGGCGGGACGCCTTTTTTCTGAATTCGGTTTTGTTTTGGCGTTCGCGGTGATGATTTCATCATTTGTCGCCCTCACCTTATGCCCGGTATTGACGGTTCGTCTTGGCCGCGCGCGCCGTCCAGAAATGGACGAGGACGCCAATCTACCTTCTCATCAGCGCAAACCAGGCGGCCCCGTGGCGGCGGCTTACGCCGCTATTTTGAAACGACTTCTGGCGCGGCCATCTTTGGCGATCGTTGGCTCACTGATTTTCGCGATTGGCGCTATATTCACATTTCAAGCGATCCCAAAAGAACTGACGCCAACGGAAGATCGCGGGCGCGTCTTTCTTATGCTCTTTGGTCAGGAAGGCTCTAACTTCGAATATCTGGATCGCAAAGTTCTGGAAATCGAAAACCGCCTTCAGCCGATAGTCGATGAAGGGCGGGCGACGGCGACAAATTCAATATCCGGCATACGCGGCGGCCAACTCTCCTTCGTTTTTCTGCGCCTGCCGGATTGGTCGGAGCGCAGCGAGACCCAACAGGATTTCGAACGTGAGACACGCCGGCGTATCGCCGATATTCCCGGAATTACAGCGATTATAAGAAGCGGCAACTCACTCGGCATCCGCGGCGCCGGTCAGGGATTGCGGTTTGCGGTGGTCGGCGACGACTATGATGTGGCGGCGGACAGCGCGGAATTGTTAGCCGCGCGCCTTGAGGAAAGCGACACATTTACCGACGTCCGCGCCGATTATCAGACCTCCCAACCCCAGATTACGATTGATATCGACCGGGAGGCGGCGAACGCATTCAACATCCCGATCCCGGACATTACGCGAACCGTCCAGGTCATGGCGGACGAATTTAAAGCATCTCAGATATTCGTCGGCGACGACATTATTGATCTGTTAATTTCAAGCGCCGGCGAGCCAGTGAATGACCCGACAGATCTTTCAAACATATTCCTGCGCGCGCAAAACGGTGATTTTGTCCCGCTTTCATCTGTCGCTTCCGTTCGTGAAGTGGCGGTCGCATCAGAGCTTGCCCGAGAACAACGCCGGCGGGCTGTGCCCGTGTCGGCTGGCTTGCGGGAGGGTGTTGCGCTTGGCGACGCCGTGGAAGAGATGCGCGCCGCCGCCGATGATATATTGGACGGAACGCTCTCCATTACGCTTCTTGGAGAAGCTAAAGTTCTGCAAGATTCCAGCGCTGCTACGCTTGCAGTATTTGCGGTTGCGGCGCTGATTGTCCTGTTGGTGCTTGCAGCACAATTTGAAAGTTTCGTCAGTGCCGTGATTATTATGGTTACTGTGCCCTTCGGGTTAGCGTCCGCGGTTTATGCGGTGCAGCTGACGGGTGGTTCGATGAATTACTACAGTCAGATTGGGTTGATCTTATTGATCGGCATCATGGCGAAGAATGGCATCCTGCTCGTTGAATTCGCGAACCAGCAGCGCGACAACGGCTTATCTGTGCGCGATTCAATCGAACGCGCCGCGATGACGCGCCTGCGGCCAATCCTGATGACGGCCCTTTCGACATTGCTGGCGAGCCTGCCCCTGATCCTGAGCGGCGGCGCGGGCGCGGAAGCCCGCGCCTCGCTGGGATGGGTGATCTTTGGCGGATTGGGTTTTGCAACTGTCTTCACGCTTTTCCTGACGCCGGTCGCCTTTTTGGCGCTCGCCCGTTTTTCAAAACCCCGCGTGTCGGAAGGCGAAAAAGTGGCGGAAGAACTGGCGAACGCGCCGGTCAATTCTTGATCCGACCATAAAGCCTGTTTGCATTGCTTCAGCGGCGCAGCGATAAGGACGCCGGATGTCTCATTCGCATTAAAGGCGATCACCATGAATGAATTACTGAACGACTATTGGGTAACAGGCGATGGCCTTCGCGTTGATGATCCGGCGACCGGAGACGAAATCGGCCGCGTCGCCGATCATGCACCGAGCACAGTAAACGCGATCATTGATGAAGCCGCTGTCGCCATGGGCGAATGGGCGTCCAGGACGGCGAAGGAGCGCGCCGGCATATTAATGACGTGGCGCAATCTCCTTCTGGAAAACCAGGAAGCGCTGGCCCAAATCGTAACCGCCGAGAGCGGCAAGCCCATTGGAGAAGCCCGCGGCGAAGTGGCCTTCGGCGCCGGGTTCATCGAATGGTTCGCAGAAGAGGGAAAGCGCGTATATGGCGACATTGTCCCGACCCACGCGCCGGGAAAACGCATCGCGGTTCTAAAACAACCAATCGGCGTCACTGCGGCGATTACGCCGTGGAATTTCCCCGTCGCCATGATCGCCCGGAAAGTCGGCCCCGCATTAGCGGTCGGTTGCCCGATGATCGTGAAGCCTGCTGAAGCCACGCCTCTCTCCGCTTTGGCGATGGAAAAACTCGCCCATCAAGCGGGCGTACCACGGTCGGTTTTCCGAGTTGTCACAACCACCAACCCGTCAGCGATTGGCGAGATCTTTTGCGCCAACCCGACCGTCCGTAAACTGTCTTTCACCGGCTCAACACGGGTTGGAAAATTGCTGGCGCGTCTATGCGCCGACACGGTCAAGAGAGTCAGTCTGGAGCTTGGCGGCAATGCGCCATTTATCGTCTTTGAGGACGCCGATCTCGACGCGGCTGTAGAAGGCGCGATGGTCTCGAAGTATCGAAACGCCGGACAAACATGCGTCTGCGCCAACCGTATCCTTGTTCAGCGGAGCGTTCATGACGCATTCGTCGAAAAACTGAAATCGCATGTCGACGCATTGACCGTCGGGCCTGGCGCAGACGGCCCGGATATCGGCCCCCTGATCAACACGCAGGCGGCGGATAAAGTCGCCAGCCTCGTCGATGAAGCGATGTCGTCGGGTGCGCAATCAGTTGTCGGCGGCGGGCGTTCCACTCTCGGGCCTGCGTATTTTCAGCCCACGATATTGACGGCCGTGGAGACAAGCATGCGAGTCGCACGCGAAGAGATTTTCGGCCCCGTCGCCGCCGTCATTCCGTTTGACGACGAAGATGAAGCGGTGCGGATCGCCAATGATACGCCATATGGTTTGGCGGCCTATTTTTACGCAAAGGACATGGCGCGGATCTGGCGCGTGATGGAACGCCTTGAATACGGCATGGTCGGCGTTAATGAGGGCCTGATTTCGACAGAGGTCGCGCCGTTTGGAGGCGTGAAAGAGTCCGGCATTGGACGCGAGGGCTCGCGATATGGCGTCGATGAATATCTTGAGATCAAGTATTGCCTCCTCGGGGGATTATAATTCACCGGCCACCGCCCACTTTCCTCTGTGTACACAATATGAAGATAGAAGATGAAGATAGAAAATGAAAATCGTTTCTGAAAATAAATCTTTTGGCGGTGCACAGCGCGTTTACGAACATGATAGCGACACCCTTTCCTGCGCTATGCGCGTGGGCGTATTCCTGCCCGGCGAGGCCCCAACGAACAAGACGACGACACTTTTCTGGCTATCCGGCCTGACATGCACGGAGCAGAATTTCATTACCAAGGCGGGCGCCCAGAAACTTGCGAGCGAACTCGGCGTTGTATTGATCACGCCGGATACAAGCCCGCGGGGCGTTGGCGTCCCGGACGCCGAAGACAGCGCCTATGATTTAGGTCTTGGCGCCGGATTTTACCTCAACGCCACACAAGCTCCGTGGACGAAACATTACAAAATGTATGACTATATCGTGCACGAATTGCCTGAGATCGTCTCATCGATTTCTTCTATAGCCTTGGACCGGCTTGGAATATCTGGTCATTCTATGGGTGGTCATGGCGCACTTACCATTCATTTAAGAAATCCCGAATTGTTTAAAAGCGTATCGGCGTTCTCACCGATTGTAGGTCCAAGCGAGGTCCCGTGGGGGAGAAAAGTATTTACAGCATATCTTGGCGATGATCGCGAGAGGTGGGCGGCATATGACGCGGTCAGGCTTGTCGCGCGCAATCAGTCCGGCGCCGAGATATTGATCGATCAGGGCGGTGCTGATGAATTTTTGGAAGCGCAACTACAGCCGGAACGATTTGCGGAGGCTTGCCGCGCTGAAGGACAAAAGCTGCATCTGCGCCTTCAGGACGGCTACGATCACTCCTATTATTTTATTGCGTCATTTATTGACGATCATATTCGCCACCATATACGCGAGTTAGACCGCCTGACTGGGTAAAGTGTTCCGCACGCGCGCATCATCAGACGATGTTGGCGGCGATCGTTTCAACGGCGCCCGTGTTGACGCCCGCTTTGTTAAAAGAGAACGCTTCGCGAGGATACGCCGCGAACTGTTCTGCATGCGCAATAGCGACTTCCAGCACTTTTTCCGGCGCAACCACTTCGTCCAGGACCCCGGCGTCTTTGGCGCTGTCCGGATTAAACGGTACGGACAATGCAACAGATCTTGCAAACGCGGCCGGCGTCATCCGGATTTTCGCGAGTTCAAATCCAAAAACCGGCAATGGCATACCAATCGCCGTTTCATTTGCGCCATACTGAAAGGCGCCTTGCGCCCCTACTCTGTAGTCGCAAGCCATGAGCGTAAACAGTCCCATCGCCATGCCATGGCCGGTTGAGGCCCCGACAATAGGCCGGTCCGACGTCAATAACCGATGAAGAAACTTTGCGCCTTCATTAACAAGCCTGTTAATCTCCTCAAGCGGCGCGCCGCGCATGATTTTTAGATCAAACCCGCCGCTGAATACGCCGTCGCGCCCTGCAATCACCACAGCGCCAGCATCGTCCATGGCTTTATCCATCGCGTCGTTCAATTCGTTTAGTCTGTCGAAATTGATCGCATTGACTTTTCCGTCATCCATACGGATCACGGCGACTTTTCCTTGCATGTCTAATGTGGCTGACATGGGGGGCGCTCCTCTTTAATTTCGCGGGATAAATTGATCTGATCGGGGCCGCGGCTAATGATTGCGGTCAAACATGCCGACTTCTGTCTCTAAATCAACGCCGGCGACCACATAACCCCGTTGCAAGTCATCCACATGGCGCGCCATCCATTCGGCCGCCCCGTTCCCGTTGCGCGATTCCAGCGCCGCAGTGATCTCATGCTGCGCCCGCAGAATTCTGTTCTGGGCGTCGGGCAAATCGTCAATCACGCGTGCGAGGCTCGCCCGGCCCAGTAAATTCATTGAACGAATTAATATGGCGATGACCTTGTTTCCCGTAGCCGCCCCGACCGCCGAGAGGTAACTGACGCCAAATTTGACCACATCGTCGTTTTGTTCTGCGGTTTCCAATTTTCGCGTAATCTCTTTCAACGCTGATATGTGATCCGCTGTCGCTTTTTTTGCTGCAAGCCTGACCGTTGCGGTCTCAAGGGTAGAAATCGCTTCCCACACGTCGACGAATTTGACGCCATGGCGCTCTAGCCCGCGCCGCGTCAACTCTGCCGCCTCATCAAAACGGGGTCGGGCGACCATCAACCGCTTGCCGTTTGCGCGGCGCACCAGCCCGGTTTGTTCAAGGAGGCGAATGCCCTCGCGTACGGTTGAGCGTTGCACGTCAAACTGACGGCAAAGTTCCAGTTCTGTCGGGATAGGATCGCCGTCATTCAGGCGACCGGAGAGGATTTCATTCTCGATCGCCTGAAAAACCTGAACATAGGCGGGCTGGCGTTTTACCGGCGCAAATTGAGACACCATGAATGCGACTTTCGTCTCACCCCTCGGTTTTTTCAGAACAAAAAACGCAAGGGCGCAGGGGCGCTGTTGACTATTGTATGATTGTCAGACATTTTGTCCAAAGTCAACGAATACAGGCGTTACAACTGGTACGCGACCCTAAAAATCTCGGCTTTCATGAAGCATTCCGTCTGCATTAGTTCGGTTTCAATTCTGGCCTTCAAATCTATGGCGTGTCGCAGACTCTTTCGGCCGACCAAAGGACACCGCGGCTGATGGCGGCATATCAGACAAAAATCGCCTGCGCGGGTCCAGCATTTGAGAAAAACAGAAGCGACATGCTCGCGCTGATCGACCGATTGCGCGAAATCGAAAGCCGCGCGGTCCAGGCGTCCAACAAACGCCGCCCGACGTTTGAAAAACGTGGGCAGATTCCGCCCCATGAGCGCCTGTCGCGCATCCTCGATCCCGGAATGCCGTTTCTGCAACTTCATTCCCTTGCAAATTATCTTGTTGAAGACGACGATCCGGATACCAGCGTTCCCGGCGCCAGCATTATTGCAGGTATTGGCTTTGTCAGCGGCGTGCGATGCCTTCTGTGGGTGGACGACAGCGGCATCCGCGCAGGTTCAATGACACAAATGACGATGCCCATGGGATTGAGCATCGAAGACATCGCCCTGCGCCAAAACCTGCCGCTGATTCATTTGGTGGAAAGCGCTGGCGCAAATCTGATGAACTTCACCGTCGAAAGCTGGGCGGGGTCTGGCGGTATATTCAGAAACCTTGCGCGCCTCAGCGCCAAGGGCGTACCGACATTGGTCGTATTGCACGGGCCGTCGACAGCGGGCGGCGCCTACATGCCGGGCATGTCTGATTATGTTATCGGCGTGAAAAAGAATGGGCTCGCCGCGCTCGCCGGCGCCGCGCTTGTGCGCGCGGCGACGGGCGAAATCGCTGATGATCGTGAATTGGGCGGGTCGGAAATGCATGCAAGCGTCTCTGGATTGGTGGAATATCTCGCTGAAGACGACGCCCACGGATTAAGTATCGCCAGGGACATTGTGGGCCGCCTTGACTGGAACAAAAATGCGCCGGCGTTTGCTGAGAAATCCTACCGGCCGCCGGTCTACGACCCGGATGAATTGGCCGGTGTTGTCCCCGTAGACTACAAATCCCCTTATGATGCTCGTGAGGTTATCGCACGAATCGTTGACGGCTCGGAATTTGACGAATTCAAACCGCGTTTTGGCGCCGCCACCGTTTGCGTCCACGCCAGCATTATGGGCCACGCATGTAACATCATCGGCAATAATGGCCCGATCGATCCGGATGGCGCCGCCAAGGCGACGCAGTTTTTTCAGTTGAGCGATCAATCGGAAACGCCTGTCGTCTTTCTTCACAATACGACCGGTTACATCGTTGGAACGACGTCGGAACAAGCCGGTATGATCAAACTTGGCGCCAAGATGATCCAGGCTGTATCCAACATACGTGTGCCGCGTATTTCACTTTATATTGGCGCCAGTTTCGGCGCCGGAAATTACGGCATGTGCGGATATGCGTATCAGCCGGATTTCCTTTTCGCATGGCCTAACGCGTCAACGAATGTAATGGGTCATGAATCTGCGGCGAAGACGATGCGCCAGGTCACAGAAGCAAGCGCACAACGCAAAGGTGAACCCATAGACGAAAAGGCGCTAAATGCGCAGCAGTCAAAAATCGAGGCGCATTTCAAAAGACAGGAAAACGCTTTTTATACATCCGGTCGCCTTCTGGACCATGGTGTCATTGATCCGCGAGACACTCGCAAAGTGCTCGGTTTCTGCCTGGAGACATGTCTGGAAGCGCGCTCACGGAAATTGCAGCCGAATAGTTTCGGCGTCGCACGAATTTGAGGAACCCCGTCATGACCAACTTACCTGAAACGCGTTGTACGGAGCTTGAGCTCGATAATGGCTGGCTGACGATTTGGTTCAATCAACCGGAAATGCGCAATCCGCTTACAGAGGAAATGCGCAATGACTTAATGGAAACGCTCGCCGCTATTCGTGATGACCGCGAAGTGCGCGGCGTCACCTTGCGCGGTCGCGGCGGTGTTTTTTGCGCTGGCGGCGATCTCAAGATGTTTCGCGCACATTTTCAGGGTGAAGCATCGCGAGAAGACATCGTCGCCATGTCCAGAGACGCGGCGGCGATCATGGATGCGGTGAACACCGCCCCGCAAGTTGTCATGTCGCTGATCGAAGGGGCCGCCGTCGCCGGCGGGTTTGGGTTGGCGTGTTGTTCAGATGTGGTCATCTGCCAAACCTCTGCAAAGTTCTCCATGACAGAAACGATGATCGGCCTCAGCCCGGCTCAAATCGCTCCATTTGTTATTCAAAAGCTCGGCTATTCTGTCGCCCGGCGATTGATGTTAACCGCAGAACGTTTCGACGGCGCCCGGGCGCTGGAGCTTGGCTTTGCGGACTTTGTTGGAGAGACAGTTGCAGACCTCGAAAGTGTTGAAACGAAAATACGATCGCAAGTTCTGAAATGCGCGCCAGGCGCTGTCGCAGCAACAAAAGATCTGGTCCGTATACTGCCTGACTTGGCGCGCGCGGACGCTGTTGACGCCGCCGCAGAAAATTTTGCTGACCGCATGGTGTCGGACGAAGCGCGGGAGGGGATTGCATCCTTCCTGGAAAAACGCCCCGCGCGATGGGCGCCAGAGACCAAAACGTCGTGAAGCCGATCAACCGCCTGCTGATCGCCAACCGCGGCGAGATCGCCTGCCGGGTCATGCGCACAGCAAGGCAATTGGGCGTCGATTGCATCGCTGTTTACGCCGAAGCGGACGCCAATGCGCCGCACGTAAAATTGGCCGATCAGGCGGTCGCTATCGGGCCGTCGCCTGTTTCACAATCCTATCTGTCTATTGAAAATGTCATCAACGCGGCCATTGACACCGGGGCGGACGCCATCCATCCGGGTTATGGATTTCTATCCGAGAACGCGGCCTTCGCCGAAGCTTGCGTAGAGGCGGGCATTACATTCATCGGCCCGCCGGTGAACGCCATCGCCGTAATGGGCGATAAGGCGCGCGCAAAACGCGCGATGATCGACGCAGGCGTGCCTTGCGTTCCCGGCTATCAGGGTAAAGACCAATCACCGGAAGTGCTTCTGGAACAAGCGCAATCGATCGGCTTTCCCCTGATGGTCAAGGCGGCGGCCGGCGGAGGCGGGCGCGGCATGCGTCTTGTTGAAAAGCCGGATATGCTGGCGCAAGCCATAGACCTCGCAAGGTCCGAAGCGGCGAACGCTTTTGGAGACGACGTCTTGATCCTTGAAAAAGCGATCATCAGGCCGCGTCATGTTGAGATTCAGGTCTTTGGCGATACGCATGGAAATATCATCCATCTGGGTGAACGGGACTGTTCGGTGCAGCGACGCCACCAAAAAGTTCTGGAAGAAGCGCCCTGCCCCGTCATGACGCCGCAATTGCGCGAGGAAATGGGCGCCGCCGCCATCACAGCGGCGCGCGCTGTCGATTATGTCGGCGCTGGTACGGTCGAGTTCTTGTTGGGCGAGGATCGCGCTTTTTACTTTCTGGAGATGAATACGCGGCTGCAGGTAGAACATCCCGTCACGGAGGAAGTGACCGGTCTCGATCTCGTAGCCCTGCAACTTCATGTCGCCGCCGGCGGCGAACTCGGTCTAACCCAGACCGATATTCGCCTCGACGGACATTCGATCGAAGCGCGGTTATATGCGGAGGATCCACAACATGATTTCCTGCCCAGCACGGGCGAAATACACGCCTGGTGTCGCCCAAGCGGCGACGGCGTAAGGATTGATGACGGCATCGAATGCGGCGGAACCGTCTCGCCATTTTACGATTCGATGGTCGCCAAGATTATCGCAACGGGTGACACGCGGGAGCTCGCGCGGATACGGCTTCTTCACGCGTTGCAGAACACCGCGCTCGTTGGGCCGGTCACCAATCGCGACTTTTTGATTGACGCTCTCGGCCGGGATGCGTTTTGCAATGGGGAGGCCACCACCGCGTTTATCGCCGAGGAGTATGGCGAACACGGATTTTCTAATGCGATCAGCGACACAGATCACGCAGTGGCGGCCGCCCTTCATTTTGCATCGCGCCGGCGCACAGCGCTGGAGAAATCTCTTGGCGTCAACAAAGAACTGCTGAACTGGTCTAGCGCAGGCGCCGTACAAAGCGTTTTCAATTATGGATCCGCGACGGCGCCTAAATTTGCTCTGGTCTCGGCGAACACGGCGGATACTTATGACGTCACGGTCGGCGAGTGCAAAGTCCCCATAAAGATCGCGCAAATTGGCGATCATACCGCTACTCTTTATGTCGATGGACGCAAACGAACCGCCTTCTTCTTTCCTGAAAACGATGCGATACTCCATATAACGACTGGAGACCGTCAATATTCTGTACACGATTTTTCAAGTGGGGATGCTGACACGGAGAGCGGCGGTGACGGCATAGTCCGCGCGCCGATGCATGGTGTAATGATCGAAATAAGCGTCGCAGAGGGCGATAATGTAAAAGCGGGCGACCGCCTTGCCGTTTTGGAAGCGATGAAGATGCAACATGAGATTTTTGCGTCCATAGACGGTCTTATTACTAAGATCGCCGTAGAGTCCGGCGCACAGCTAAGCGACGCAGACCTGATTATGGAAATTGAACCGGACGTATAATGACGAATCAACAAATGCAACAGGCGCTTGATTTCCAAGCAGAATGCGAATCATTGGAAGCACTGTTGCGACCGCTTCCTCCGGAAGACTTTAGTCGCTCGACCGGGTTCAAATCGTGGACCGTAGATAATGTCCTGCGCCATCTCCATGTCTGGAATGTCGCCGCCGACTTGTCTTTACAAGACGAAGACGCGTTTAAAGAATGGCTTGCAAATGCGCTGCCGAAAGTCATGGCGGGCGACTTGACCTCGTTTGAAACGGAAGAACTGAACGGCCTTGCGGGACCGGATTTGCTAAATCGTTGGGCGACGTTTTATCCGCAGACAGCACAGCGTTTCGCCGAAACTGATCCGTCAAAACGTTTAGTCTGGGCCGGACCGTCCATGAGCGCCCGATCCTCGATTACCGCGCGATTAATGGAGAGCTGGGCCCACGGACAGGCGATCTATGACGAATTGGGCGTTAAACGGAAAAACGCCGACCGGATCAAAAACATCGTCGTCATTGGCGTCAATACTTATGGCTGGACGTTCAAAAATCGCGGCGAAACGCCCCCGGAACCCATGCCTCATCTTGTGCTGACGGCGCCTTCCGGGACCCTATGGGAGTTCGGCGAGCCTTCGGAATCCGAGAAGATTACCGGGCTTGCAGAAGAATTCTGCCAGGTCGTCACCCAATGCCGGAATATCGCCGATACGAAAATGTCCGTGGAGGGCGAAAACGCCAAACGGTGGATGGCCGTCGCTCAGTGCTTTGCCGGCCCGCCAATGGATCCACCGGCGCCGGGGCTACGGAAAATGAGATGCTGATCGCGATTATGCGATCACGCCGTCAGTGCGAAGTTGGTCAATAGCCGCATCGTTGCGGCCAAGCTCTTTCAAAAGCGCCGCTCCATCCCCGCCAATCGCGGGCGCCGAGGACGGCTTATCCGAAATCGTTTCGCTGTATCGCGGGGCCGGCGCTGGCTGAACAACGCCATCGATTGTGATGAACGTATCGCGCGCGACATTGTGGGGATGAGACGGCGCTTCTTCCATAGATAGCACCGGCGCAAAGCAAACATCTGTGCCTTCCATCAGTCTGCACCACTCATCACGGGTTTTGATTTTAAATATCGCTGCCAACTTTTCTTTTTGCGCTGGCCATTGCGATCGGTCATCTTGATTGCCGAAATCCTGATCGTTGAGGCCCGCTTTCTCGCATAAGAGCGCATAGAATTGCGGCTCAATAGACCCTATTGAAACCCACTTACCATCTTTTGTTTCGTAGACGTCGTAAAAATGGCTGCCAGTATCGATCAAGTTGGAGCCACGCTCATCATTCCACATGCCAGCCCCGAGCATGCTCCACACCAATGCAGTCAGTGTCGCGGACCCGTCGGTCATTGCGCAATCAACAACTTGTCCTGCGGCGCCGTTTTTGACCGCCATCAACGCGCACACCATGCCGAAAGCCAGCATCATGCCGCCGCCGCCGAAATCACCGAGATAATTCACCGGCGGCGTCGGCGGACCATCTCGCCGTCCGCATGTATGCAGGGCGCCGGATAGCGCAATATAATTGATGTCATGCCCGGCGGCTTGAGCGAGCGGTCCAGTTTGCCCCCATCCTGTCATGCGACCAAAAACCAATTTCGGATTGTCTTTAAGCAGAACATCAGGCCCAAGACCGATCCGTTCCATTACGCCTGGACGAAATCCCTCAATGGCGCCGTCGGCTGATTGACACAGGTCGCGCGCGATGGCGACGCCCGCCGGCGACTTCATATTCAGGGCGATTGACTTTTTGGAGCGATTGACAACGCCGCCAGGAAAGGGAAACGCGCCAAGCCGATCGACGCAAATGACTTCCGCTCCATGATCGGCGAGCATCATGCCGCAAAACGGCCCCGGCCCTAACCCTGTAAACTCGATAATTCGAAGACCTGAGAGCGGGCCAGCCATGGGTTCAGTCCTTTCAATTGTCCGGACGCCCCTGAGCAGGGTTACGATCAGGAGTTAGGTCTTTATGCGGATTATTGCTGGGCGGCCGTCGCCTCTTTTGGGGTCAATGTCGCCATCGCGAGCGCATGAACGGGCCCCGCCAACTCATCTTCAAGCACTTTGTTGACCAGCCGTTGGCGCGCCACTCTTGTCAGACCTTCAAATTGCGCGGCGACAATTCGCAGCCGAAAATGACTTTCTCCCCCTTCGCGAGCGCCGGCGTGCCCAACGTGAAGATGACTTTCGTCTTTCACGGAAACTTCCGCGCCAGGCAAAGCATTGGTTAATTTTTCTGAAATGTGATTTGCGACAGACATCGGCGCGACGTCATCGCATATCTGGGACAGCTGTCAATATTGTATCGCGTGCCGCGCCGCATCATATTCCGGTTTATGTCTCGTAAAGAATACAAGCCCCGTCTCGGTTTCGACATCCGCGTTAAACCGCCAAAGGATAAAGATGAAAAGCCGCCGAAATGGGCGGCGGATCCTGGCGAACAAGTGTGTGAGATGCCCGGATGCGATAAGATGGCGGCCTGCGCCTTGCCGAAAAGTCCGCGCGAACCACGCGAGCGAATTTGGCTATGCCTCACCCATGCGCGCGAGCACAATAAGAACTGGAACTATTTCGAGGGGATGTCCGAAACCGAGGCCAAGGCCGCGCGCGACGCCAATATTTACGGCGACCGGCCGACATGGTCCATGGGCAAGAATGATCGCGCCCGTGCCGCCGCAGGAACAAGGGGACCCGCGGACATGGCCGATGCGTTTGGCGTCTTCTCCGAACAGGCCAAGCGGCAAGTGGACGCCCGAGGCCATTTTCGCCAGGGCAAGAAGCTGACGAAGCTGCAGGTCAAGTCGTTTGAAACAATGGCGTTGCCTTTCAACGCGCCGTCTTCGGAAATCCGCAAGCGCTATGCGGAACTCGTGCGCCGCTTCCACCCGGATTCCAACGAGGGCGATCGCAGCGCCGAGGAACAACTTGCCGATGTGGTCAAAGCCCATACGATCTTGAAAAAAGCAGGATTTCTTTAGGGAAGAGCCGAACCGAGCTGCGGCGCCATAAATCCTTGTCAAGGCGACGCTTATCCGCGAGGTTCGCGCTCTCTGGTGCGCTCCGAACAATGCGAGAAGTTGTATTCTAATGGCCGAAATCACTGACGAAAATTTCCCTGAAAAGCCCGACAAGACGGTCTCGGCAAAGGACGTATTTGGCGTCAATGTCGATCTGGAGATCCCGGCGTTTTCGCAATCCAATTCCTATGTGCCGCCGGTCGATCCGGCGTATCGCTTTGATCCGGAAACAACGCTCTCCATTCTGGCCGGCTTCGGCCATAACCGCCGGGTCATGGTCCAGGGCTATCACGGGACAGGAAAGTCGACGCATATCGAACAGGTCGCCGCACGTCTCAACTGGCCATGTATCCGCATCAATCTGGATAGCCATGTGAGCCGCATCGATCTGATCGGCAAAGACGCCATCGTTGTGGAGAACGGTGTACAAATTACCGCCTTCAAAGAAGGCATGCTGCCTTGGGCGTTTCAACGCCCCGTCGCGCTCGTATTTGACGAATATGACGCCGGGCGTCCTGACGTGATGTTTGTGATCCAACGGGTGCTTGAAGCGGAAGGCCGCTTGACCCTACTCGACCAGAACAAAGTGCTGACGCCTAATCCATGGTTCCGGCTGTTCGCTACAACGAACACTATTGGCCTTGGCGATACAACCGGCCTTTATCACGGCACGCAACAGATCAACCAGGGGCAGATGGATCGCTGGTCATTGGTCACGACACTGAATTACCTGGAACATGACGCCGAGGTAGACATCGTGGCGGCGAAGGTGCCCCTCTATGACAGCCCTGAAGGCCGGGAAGCCATCGGGGCGATGGTTCGTGTGGCGGATATGACCCGCAACGCATTCATTGCTGGCGATATCTCGACAGTCATGAGCCCGCGCACGGTCATCACCTGGGCGCAAAATGCGGAAATTTTCCAGGACATCGGATACGCCTTCCGTGTCACATTTCTGAACAAATGTGATGAGTTGGAACGCCCGACGGTCGCGGAATTCTATCAGCGGGCGTTCGGTGAGGACCTGCCGGAAGCAGCGCCCCAGGTGAGCGTCGCTTAAAGCGGATTGCATCAAAATTGGTTCACCGGTTGTGCTGCAATCCGCCTAAAGAAGGAGTTAGGGGCGTTTGCAAAAGCTTCGCTGAATCATATCAGACGCAAACGGCTCTAAAGGCGCTCACGTTGCACTGCATCACAAAATCTTAAGGTTACAGCGCACAATTATCCGTGATCGCCACGCGCCGAGCGCTAGCCCGGCTCGGCAAACCCGCGTATGGGGATGGGGTGACCGATTTACGCAGCCA
>JBCDAD010000005.1:0-53950 GCA_039186325.1 Pseudomonadota bacterium
GGGCAACGGCCTGTTGGGCTTTATGTGCTGAATGCGGGCGTCAATCGCGACGAACAAGCAATCAGCGAAGAGATTATCGCCCAGGTACGCGAAGAGATCGGCCCTGTCGCAGCATTCAAGTCTGCGTTTTCTGTTAGCAAATTACCAAAAACCCGATCCGGCAAAGTCTTACGCGCGACACTGCGCAAAATCGCCAATGGCGAGCCTTACCCAATGCCGCCCACGATTGAGGATCCGGGCGCACTGGACGCGGCCAAAGCGATCCTCGCGCCCACCAACTGACACCAAAAGAAAGGATCAACCAATGACGATTTTGGACCGCTTCCGCCTCGATGGAGAAATTGCGCTTGTTACCGGCGGATCAAAAGGCATTGGACGCGCTTGCGCGCACGCGTTGGCTGACGCCGGCGCGGATATCATCGTCGCCTCAAGGACGCAGGCGGACCTTGAGATTGTTGTCGGCGAGTTGGAGGCGAAGGGCCGCCGCGCTATCGCTGTTCCAACAGATATGGGCGACATAGACGCCATTCGCGCGCTCTACGGAGCCGCTAAAGAAAAACTTGGCGCCCCGACCATCGTCATCAACAATGTGGGCGGGGGCGGGCCCAATGATCCGCGTGCGCAGGATATCGATAATTTTGAGGCGCAGTTTCATTTCAATGTCGCCAACGCCTATCTTCTCACGGCGCTGGCTGCGCCCGGGATGGAGGAGGCCGGGCGCGGCGCAGTCATTAATATTTCGAGTCAAGCCGGCGTCATCGCGCAAAAAGGTTTCGCCGCTTATGGAACGGCGAAAGCAGCGATGATCCAGATGACGCGCAATCTCGCCCACGATTACGCGCCGACGATCCGCATCAACGCCATTGCACCCGGCGCGGTCAAGACCGATGCGCTGATGAAATATCTAAACGATGAGACCGAAAAACTGATGGCGGATAAAACGCCCCTCGCCCGCCTCGCCGAAGCCGAAGACGTCGCCGCCGCCGCGCTTTATCTGGCGAGCCCCGCGTCAAGCTATATGACCGGACGCACGCTGGTTCTGGACGGCGGCGCAGAATGGACAACCTGGCCGTTCTGAGCGTTGGCAAAAGCGGTGGACTGAATTAATTTGATCCGACCAATAGCCGCGACACCCTACCGTAATTGCGCTGCAATACCGTTCAGCGTGTCCGCCAAGCCTGCGCGCTGTTTTTCATCAATCCCGTCGCCATCACCTGAAACGCTCGACGCCAGTGAACGCAGTTGTTTGGCGAGCGTCTCGTCCGCGCCGCCGCTTTCAATCGCCGACGCAGCCTCATTGAGGGCGGCGTCAAGATTGGCGACCATCGTCTCGTCTAATTCTTCGGCTCGGGTCAGCTGATCTATGTAGGCCCGTGCAACGACCGGTGTCGCCGGCCAGGTCACTTGAAACTGTTGCTGCGGATTAAATAGCTCGCCCTGATCCGCAATTAACGCCGCGGCAATCTCATTCTCTGTCAAGAATTCACTTGGTTGTAATTCCAGAACGTCCAGTCCACGCACAATCTCCGTGCCGTAGATCTTTCCGGCATACCAATAGGTCGACCAAAACCCACCTAAAACCAGCGCATCTTCATGCAAGGGCCCCCGATCAAAATAGGCGATCTCGATAGGGTTTGCCGTATCCGTGAAGTCAATTACTGAAATCCCACCCTGATACCAGGCCTGAACGAAGATATCCCGGCCCGGAACGGGGACGATCGAACCATTATGGGCGACGCAATTTTCCTGCTCTAGCTGCGGGGCCGGGATCTTGTAATGGCTCTTAAACGCCAATTCCCCGTCTATTATTTCGTAGAACGCGTTGGCGCCCCATGTCTTCTTATCATAAGCGCGGCACCGCGGACGGCTGCCGCCGTATGCGACAGCGCCACTGCACTTACAGTTAAAAATACGCTGGAGAGACTGAATTTTCGGTCAAATAGCGTCATCGACATCGACAGATCCTTTTTAACTGGCATCCAAGCTGTTGCTCGTCATTTAGCGCAAGGTTGGGAGAACGGGAAACACCGGCACACCGCGTCAAGATATTATCGGCGCGGTAAAGCCCACAATAAATCACTCAAATCGCTTGGCGCGTTTCTTCAGCGCCGGCGTCAGCCCGTCTTCGCGCACCCCCTTGAAAAACTCGACATAGTCTTTGCTCTGGTGGAAGAACGCGTCAAGATCAGACGTAGATTGGACCGACGCCTGAAGACCCATATTCTCATACCAGCGATTGATCGCAATCTTGGAAATCTTCAGCGCGTCAGATGTTGTTTTGGCGACATCCGCCGCCAAGCCGGCGACGGCCGCATCGAGTTCGTCGTCGGGAACGACGTGATTAATCAACCCAAGGCGCTCTCCTTCATGCGCGGAGATCAGCTTTCCCGTAAACATCATTTCCTTGGTCTTGCGCATGCCGATTAGCATCGGCCAGAAAAAGAGTGTCGGGGGAACGCCCAGATCACGCGCGGCCGGGTGGCCAAACTGAGCACTTTCACCTGCGACGACCAAATCCGATATCGCAAGCAACTCGCCGGCGCCAGACAGGCAAATCCCATGAACTTTGACAATCACAGGTTTTGGGCATTTGAAAAGCCGCATCCATCGCGCCAATAATTCTTCTATATCGTCACGATCCTGGATCGCGTCGACGGCGCCGTCGTAATCGGCCGGGTACTGACTGATGATCCAGTCTTTCTCATTAAAATCATAACCCGCCGAGAACGCCCGTCCGGCGCCGGCGACCACAAGCACTTTCACATCGTCATCGCGCGTCGCTGCATTGAATGCCGCTTCAAGCTCTTCGAGGAGTTGGGCGCTTAATGCGTTTAACTTTTCAGGGCGGTTAAGCGTGATGGTCGCGACCGGTTTGTCAACCGCATAAAGTAGGGTTTCAAACGTCACGAGATTAAAAATCCAGACCTTCCGGCGCGCCGGGCAAGACCGGCATATAATAGCCCGCATGCCATCCGCCGTCGACGGCGATCTCGGCGCCCGTAATATAGCTTGCTTCGTCACTGGCGATGAACAAGGACGCCTGGGCAATTTCCTCCGGTTTGCCGATACGCTGGAGCGGCACGCGCTTGAAAGCGAAGTGCAATTCGTCCGGCGGCAGATTACGTGAATTGCCCATAGGCGTATCAACGCCCCCGGGATGTATCGAATTCACCCTGACGCCTGCCGGGCCCAATTCAAACGCCAGCGATTTTGTTAAACCGCGCAATGCCCATTTACTGGCCGTGTAGACGGTCAATCCATTGCAGCCGCGCAATCCATCAACAGAACTGATATTGATAATCGCGCCGTTTCCCTGGCTTTTCATCGTCGGCGCAACATGTTTCGCGCCAAGGACCGGCCCGATCGTGTTGACGCCGATCACCCTTTGCGCATCAACCGGGTCGAAGTCTTCAATATCGGTAAAATGCACGACGCCTGCATTATTGACGAGGATATCAATGCGGCCCCACTTTTCGTTTACCGCCGTGACAAGCGACGCCCAGTCATCTTCGCTGGTCACGTCGAGTTTTTGAAAATGCGCGGCGTCGCCAATCTCTTTTGCAACCGCCTCGCCTTCATCAGCCTTCACATCGCCCATCGCGACATTCGCGCCTTCGCTGGCGAAAAGGCGCGCCGTCGCTTCACCCATGCCCTGTGCACCGCCGGTTATGATCGCGACTTTGCCGTCTAGTCGTCCCATTCTTTGATCTCCCTTGCCGTCAGATAAACAAACGAGGCGGCGTTGTGCCCGCCGCCCCGCGTATATTTGATCATTGGCGCGTCCGCGCCGTTCTTACTCCGCTGCGATCGCAGGCGACTGCGGCAGGTCCACATAAAACTGGCTGTAATACTTTCGCCACAGGATGATCGGTCCGTCGCCATCGCAAAGCAGCGGCTTGGGTCGGTACTTTTTGTTGTCCCATACAATGAGATCAACGGATTCAAACCCTTTTGAATCTTCGCCTTCGGCCGCACCGATCGAATGTTGATACAGGTGCTCCGCCAGCTGACGTTCTTTCGACCCTTCTTCATAGTCTTTGAAAGTGAACAACATACGCGATTTGGTCATCTCATGGCTGACCGGCAACGGCGTAGAAAACATCAGCATGGAAACGCCGTCTTTGTTGTGCCGAACAATCTGCAAGCCCGGACCGTGGCTGTGTCCAACGATATAACCCTTGCCAATATCGAACTCGAAAACATGGCCTTCGATTTTCGCATCAACTGGCGGGATGATCGGGGCGCCGTGGAGGAATTTCAAATGCGCGGTATCAACAGAGTTTTCGCCAATCTCCTGCAGGCAGGTGCCGATATCCCATTCGCCTTTGCGCGGCTCCACATGACCCGGCTCCATGAATTCCGGCACATCCGGGATCGGGAACATGGGCGCTACGTCTTCGGGATGGTACCACGCCCAGATGCAGCCATAACGCTCTTCAACAGGCAGCGCTTTGAGTATTGGTTTTTTTTTCGCAATGCCCGGCATGACTTTGCCGTAGGGGATATGTTTACACCATCCTTCGGAGTCATATTCCCAATGATGGAACGGGCAGCGAATATTGTCGCCGACAACCTTGCCGCCATGCCCCAGATGGGCGCCCAGATGAGGACAATACGGGTCCGTCACGCCGACATCGCCATTCTCGCCGCGGAACATCACCCATTCCTTGCCGAAGGCTTCAATGTTCTGGATTTCACCCGGCTTGATATGGTCGGCGAAATCCAAAACATACCATCCATATGGAATAGGGAACGGGCAGCGTTCAAGTTCGTCGCCTGTTTGTATATGATCTCTATCATGAATATTTGACTGACTCATGCTTCGTCTCCTCTTTCCTCTGCAATGAGCGCCTTTGCGGGGCGGCGCTCGCTCACGACTTTGACTTTAAAATCCATCGCCGGACCTGGCGTCGGGGCCGTTTTGGTTTTGAGCGTATAGTCCGGCGGGTCGAGCGATAGATTGAGGCGGTGGAATAATCGCGCCAATGACAACGACATTTGGACTTCAGCGAGCCCCTGCCCCAGGCATGTGTGCGGGCCGCGTCCAAAGGGCGAATAAGCTCCGCGTTGTAAATGCTCTTTACGCGGCGCATTATATCGCTCGGGTTCAAATTTAAATGGATCCGGGAAATATTCGTCCATGAAATGCGGCACGCTTGTGCCGATATAAATCATCTCGCCTTCCGGGATCAGAAATCCTTCATATTCAAAATCCCGGGTCGCGGTGCGCATTTGCGCCACGGCAATTGGCCATAAACGCATCGCTTCTTTCGCGACATTGTTGATATATTTTAGACCCAGCACATCGCGCTCAACGATGGTGTCGTTTTCAAACAGCGCATCGGCTTCAGCCTGAACTTTTTCCAGCACGCCGGGGGTTTTCAATACGCCATAGACGGCCGCGGCCAGCGTATTTGCAACCGTATCAAGCCCGGCGACGTAAGGCCCCGTCAGGACAAGCGCCAGATCGTGCTCCGGGATCAACTCGGGATCATCCACATGCGCCTGGACAATATCGCCGATCAAATTCTTCGGTAACGTGCCCGCGTCCGCATGCGCTTTATATTCGGAGACCATTCGTGACCCGAGTTCTTTCACCCGGGCGTTCGCTTTCTTGAACTCGCCCCGATGCAGCAGGAATTTCGGCCGCTGGCGCGTCACCAATATGTTCAAAAGGTAAAGTACATTCACGCGGATATCGCGGACATATTCGAGGGGCGCATCGCCCGTCAGCACTTCACCAAGTTGATGCACAATCATGTACTGAAATGCTTCGACCACCGGCACGAGATCGCCGATCTTCCAGTCCCGTTCTATAGAAATGTCGCAAACATTCGAGAGCAGATGATACCGGCCTGAAACCGCTTCGCGGGAAAAGCCGCGGCGCATCACGCGTCGGAGGCGCTCATGGGTTTCTCCGTCTTCCCGGGTGAGCGATTTTTCAGCCCCGTGAAATTTTACAAAATCATCCCAAAACTCTTTTGAACGAAGAGATTCGCGGCCTTCTTTGGACGACATGAACATCGCCGATTCCGGACCGGCGATTACGATCGACTCCCGCCCAAAGACGTTCACCTTATAAACCGGCCCGTATTCCTTATAACACCGTACAAAGAAAGATGCCGGATCTTTCGCCATTTCCAGCGTATTACCAACGAGCGGCAATCCCGTAACGCTTGGGATCTCCTTATATCCAGGCTCCTCAACTGCAACAGCCATCACGCACCTCCGTTTCAGGAAATTACGGTTGCAACATCATATCGACGAACATGATCGCTTCCGGCGGAAAAGGCGGATATTGCATCGGCGCGCCTTCCTTCGGATTGAGCGCATCCTCAACAACGGCGCGCCCGTTCGAAAACTCTTTAAAGCCAGCATGGCCGCCCAATCGTCCAATGCCGCTATGATTGCATCCGCCGAAAGGAAGCGACTGCACATTCGCCTGCACCACGGCATTGTTAATTGCGCTCGTGCCGGCGCGCGTATTGTTCAGATACCAGTCAGCTGTTTCCCGGTCCTGGGTGAAGAAATACGCGGCTAAGGGTTTCGGCCTTTTTGCGATTTCCGCCGCCGCTTCCTCGCGATCTCCGAAACTCTGGATCAGGATGACCGGACCAAAAATCTCCTCGAACGCGATTTCCATATCATCTGTAACGCCGTCGATGATCGTCGGCGAGACATATCGATCGCTCTCATTAATTTCCCCACCATGAACGATCCTGGCGCCCTTGGCGACCGCGTCATCAATCAAGCCCTTAATACGCGCGGTGTGACGCTCATTCACAATGCGCGCCATATCCGCAGACTTATCAGCACCCGCGCCAGTCGGGTTGAAAAATGCTTCAACTTTCTCGGTCAGTGCACTAACAAAGGCGTCTTTAACACTCGCATGAACGAGAACGTAATCGGGAGACAGGCACACCTGCCCGGCGATCAGCATTTTTGAAAACGCCAATTTGGCCGCCGCGTCTTCGATATCGGCGTCGGCGGCGACCACCGCGGGGTTCTTGCCCCCCATTTCAAGCGTCACGCCCGCAAAGTGCTGCGCAGCCGCTTCCATGATCAACTTGCCGACCCGGTTATTGCCCACATAGCAGATATGATTGAATGGTAACTTCAACAGTTCCTGCGCCGTCTCGGCGCCGCCGGTGATCACGGCGACCTCATCGGAAAGGCCAGCTTCCTCAAAAATCTTAACGACAAGATCGGCCGATTGCGGCGTGATTTCAGAAGGCTTGATCACCACCGCATTGCCAGCGGCGATCATGCTCAAAACGGGCGAGATGGAAATAAGGACAGGTGAGTTCCATGTCGCAATGTGGAGGCATACGCCTTTCGGCTCGTAATGCACATATCCCTTGCGGCCCTGCAGCGCGAGCACATCCTCAACGGGCTCTCGCGCCATCCAGTTTTCAAGATTCGCACAGATATATTCGAGTTCCGGCTTTAGCGGAACGAGATGCATTTTCCCGTCCATGCCTAACTCATCCTTACCCACATGACTGATGTCATGGCGAAGGTCGTATACGGTTTGATAAAGCCGGCGCAGCTTTTCTATGCGCTCCGCTGCTGTGGTGCGCGCAAGTTCAGGCGCTTTGGCGCGCAGCTTTGCGAATGTCTCGTGGAACTGGTTGTCCGTAATATCGGTCATTATGTCGGGACCTCTTCCCTTACAACATTTTCGGAATGGACGGATTGGTCTGCGAGAGCATCTCTTCGAACCGAAGACGAATGGCGTCCTTGGTAATCTGCTCCATCGGCATCACCCAGAACTTTCCGTCAAGAAGCAAATCATGGGCGATGTCCGCAAATTCTTCCGGTTCGGTAAGCGGCACCTCATGTCCAATGAACATCTTCATCGTTTTCTGAAACGACTCCATGTCATTGATGCCTGACCCCTGACGAACAATAGGATCGTCATACTTGTCCTGCAGGTTGCGCTGGGAATTCATCAGATTCGAATTGATGACATGGGGACCGGGAAACAAAAGCGCTGCGCGTAGTTTCGCGCTCATCTGTGTGAATTGATGACTCAAGGTCTCAAACAACGTTGTAAGCGCCGCCTTCGTGCAGGAATATCCGACGGAGGACGGCGGATAAACAATTCCGGCGCCGGACGATGTCGCGGAAATAATCCCTTCCTCGTTTTGTTCCAGCATGCGCGGGACAAAGGCCTGAATGCCATAAAGGGGACCGTAAAAATTAACGTCAAAGCCCCAGCGAAATGCTTTTTCAGGCACCAGCCAGTTCAGTGCGCCGCCGCCGGCGCCGACGCCCGCATTGTTAAAAACACAATGGACTTTGCCAAATTTTTCGAACGCTTTGTCGGCGAGGGCGAAAACGTCGTCGCGTTCGGTGACGTCGACGCGCATGCCCTCAATATCGATCCCTTTGTCTTTGAGTTCACTCACGGCCGTATCAAGAGAGTCTTGCTCGATATCCGAAATCAGGACCGGCGCGCCCTCTCTGCCAAGACGTTCAGCCAGCGCTTTACCAACGCCCGACGCTGCGCCCGTGATGACGGTGGCCTTGTCCTTAAAACTGTCCATTCGTGTCTTCCCTTTTCAATATTCGTTTGTCCTGAAACGCGTTTGTGACAACATCCCCATCTTCGCCGCGGCCCCTGGCGATATCGGAAAAAGCCGCGAACAGGAGCGTGTCGACTTTTTGTATCGGCGCGTCGATGTAAGTGTCGAAAGCTTCACGCAGCAAAGGCAGATCATCTGCCGGCAACTGATCCAGGACACCTTTCGCCGCCGATCCAACGTTACTTGTTGTTGTGCGAAACATGTCTTCACGCGCCTTTTCAACAGCACCCGCGACGGCCGCGAGACCCACATGGTGATAAATCCGCATGCCCATATCAGGCGGAAATCCGCGGGATTGCATGACCGATAAAAATGCTTCCGCCAAGCGAAACAGCACTTCAAATCCATAATCGTTTCGCTGGTAATTTTTGATATAAGTGGCGTTCTCAGCCAATATTTCCATCAATGCGACCGCATAATCTCGCGCATAGGCAGACCAGTGTTGTCCCTCATCCGTGGGCAAATCGACTTCCGAAAGAGACCGCACGGCGGCGGCGCGCATGAGCGCATCGCGATTGTCAAAATACTGATAAAGCGTCGCCGTCCCGACATTGAGATGGGTTGCGAGCTGTTTCATGGTCAGCTCTTCCAAACCGATTTCAACGGCGGCGTCCAAAATTGCGCCGCGCGTCAGGAGCTTCGGCCGGCCGACCGGAGCAGGTTTCATGGTGGCAGCGTTGGTCAGAGTCGCCATCTCATTTGACATTTTCGAACGTCGTTCGGATATTCGTTCAAGACGACCGATCTGTCAATCCTAGACCCATTGTAAAAGGCGAAAATTCCGTCATTTTCTTGCTGCAACGCAGCAACTGACGCGACGTCAAATGATAAACGTAATTAACGAAAAAACGCTCCCGGAACTCATGTTGGCCCCGCCGGAAACGGTTGGGCCGAACTCGGCGTTCCCATTTCTGGCGATTAATGGCGCCGTGACGCTAAACCCTGAAGACGCGGCGTGGCTGCGGCAGGCGCCCTGCCCGATCATCGCGATCGGCGAAGGTCCCACAGCCGATGCGTGCGACACCATCGTCGCCGATGAAAAGTCGTTATTCGTCATTGCACGAAATATCTCAGCGGCGCCGCAGACAGCTTTGACCCTGGTTCAGCTTTTAAGGATGGTCGGTTCTCTGTCGCTAGATCATTCGCTAACCGCCGAAAGTCTGGCTTACGCGACCGTTCAGCAGGGGGCCGAGTTTAAAGCGTGGCGTAAGGGATATGCGCCAAACCCCGCTCGCGAAGCCAAGAGTGATGAACGCGTTGACGTCGAAGTAACAAATAAGAGCTGCGCAATCACTCTGAACAGCCCGGCGACACGGAACGAAATGACGGTCAACATGCGAGATGCTTTGTGCGCAGCACTTGATGTTCCGCTATTGGACAGGTCCATAGAGCATGTGAGGTTTTCCGGCGTCGGCGCCTGCTTCTCGATAGGCGGCGCTATTGATGAGTTCGGGACAGTCGCCGACCCGCTTTACGCGCACTGGATCAGAAGCGTCCGCCTCCCGGCCCGGCGCTTGGCGAAACTGTCACAACGCCTGCATGTCCACGTGAACGGGGCGGCGATTGGCGCAGGGGTTGAAATGGCCGCATTCGGAAATCGCGTCACAGCGGCGCCAAACGCCTGGTTTCAACTGCCTGAGCTGAAATATGGCTTGATCCCTGGCGCCGGGGGCGCTGTGAGCCTCTCCCGGCGTATTGGCCGTCAGCGTACGGGGTACCTCGCGCTGTCGATGAAACGCATAACCGCGAAGACCGCGCATCAATGGGGGTTGGTAGACGACATTTTTGAATAAGCGATCAAACCGTCAAGGATCGTATGCGCGATTTGAACCAACGAAAGATCTTGTTTCGACGTCTCCCAATTTCTATCAAGGATCGCGATATCCGCCGGCGCGCCGACGCACAGTCTCCGAGGGTCAGATGAAACATCCTCGGCGGGTTTAAGATAGCCGGCGAGCGCGTCCTCTGGCGCCAATGCTTCGTCAACGCCGAAACCAACCGGCCGTTTCACCGCTCGCGCCATCGCTTTCCATGGATTTAGATCGCCAAACGGACTATCGCTCCCCGCCGCTAACGCCACTTCATGATTCAAGTACCCTTGATGTCGCCAAAGCATAGTTTTATCTGTAGACGGAACATCTGTTTCATAAGCGGGCAGCCGCTCATTTAAAAATCCCAATTGGGTCACCACAGGCACACCCATTTGCGCCATCCAGATCATAGCCGCATCGCTCGCCATAGCGCCGTGTTCGATGCGATCTCCATTGATGGCGCCGGCATCTTCCAGCGCGGCCAACGCCAACATCAATTCTGCAAGCGTCACGCAATGAAACGCTGCAGGCCGGCCGCACAGATGCGCCGCTCTGACGGATTTAACAAGTTCATCGAGCGCCGGTAGATCATGATCATGGAAATGAAACTTGCGCGGCCCAATCAAAGAATTGCCCGCAAAAGCGGCGTCCATGGACGCGTCGCCCATGGCCAATAAACGCAACGGGCCCGTTCGATCAGCCAATGTTGACGCATCCTTCAATTGGCTGGTGTGCGTCGTATCGGTGACCCCGGTGACCCCCCACGACAAAAGATCACTGACCACAGGCGCGAGGTCAGGCGGAAAAACGCCAAGAGCTTTCGCAATACATGGATCAGAATCCAGCAACCGGCCATCCTTGGGCGCGGCGGTTCCAAGTCGCGAAAGGGCCAACGAATTGACGATCCATAATCGCCCGCTGCGGTGTTGGATACGGATGGGACGATCCGGCCCATGGACGTCCAGCCACGCCCGATCGATTTCACCAGCGACACTTTGATGATAGCCGACACCCCGGATCCACTCTGCACCCGGCGCATTGTGTAACGCCGCGGCCAGTTGATCGGCATTTTGGATTGCCGGAGGACCGCACTGAATGGATGATCGCGCGGCGGCCGTTGCATTCAAATGGATATGGTGGTCATGCAACCCAGGAATGACAGCGCAACCGCCAGCATCGATGACTGCTTCATCACCACGCGCGGATAACCCCTTTTGGATTTCCACGATCATTCGCCCCCGTATCCGGATATTTGTGCAACCGCCATCTATTTCCGCTGACGTGATTAGCATGGGTGCAGATCGCCAATAATCCGCTCGTTGTCCTGGCCAAGAGATGCGATCTTCCTGCGATGAACGGCGCGCAATGGATAAAGTTCAGCGTCATCTCTTTCCATGACGCCTCGCCAATCCTCTGCACGCGCTCGTAATGCAACAGTGGTGTCGCGCCTATCCAGTTGCGCCGCATCCCAGTCAATAATCCGCTGAATGACGCCGCACATGGATATGTCCAGAAGCGCTCCGCCGCCCGCCCGCCAGGACGCCAACGCCGCCGCAGCAGCATGCAGTCCCGTGAGCGGATCCGCAATCGCATCGCCGACAAATACAAACGCTCCGTAGGCGTCACGCATCAACCTGGACAGGCCCGCTGCGACGCCCACATCATCACCAAAACCGACCCATTCGCCTTCGGGCGCTCTCCGGCCATAAGCGGTTATGGAAAGCCAAATACGGCCTGGCGAAGCCGACAGCCAATCCTCAGCGATCAATCCCATTTGACGGAGCGCCCGGGGCCGCGAACCTTCAATGACAATATCTGCTTTTTCAATCAACGCGCCCAAGACCCGCCGATCCTCCGTATTATGAAAATCGAGCGCGACGCTTGATTTGCCTGCATTCATCAACGCGTAGAAATCCGGGTCGCCGCGACGTGCGCCATCCGGCCGGTTCACGCTCTCCACCTTAATCACCGTCGCACCGGATTCCACTAAGAGTTGGCCGGCCAACGGTCCGGCCCACAATGACGACAGGTCGATTACCACTGGCGCGCGTTCAGTCATTTCTCTTCGGCGGAAATGCGTGAGGCGCCGCCACGGCCGCGTCGGTTCGATCCCATCGGCCAAGGCGATGGGCAGCCCGATCGCCCGCCCGCGTTCCACAATTTCTTGACCTGAACATTGCGCCAGCGCGTTTTGCAATGAATTCAAATCATCAACCCCGTCATCCTCCAGCCATGCGGGCAGAAGGTCCCAATCGTCAGTACGCGCTAGATTAAGGGCGATGGCGCCATCCAAACAGTCGATAAGATGACAATCCCCGCCCGGCGCCGTGCGACCTTTCCTTGTCAATCCCGTGAGGCGCGCCCGTTCGCCCAAAAGCAGCGCGCCTGTCGTCGGCAACCCGGCGGCAGACCCAAAAGACTTCAATACAGCCAAAGCGCCATCCGCCGCGCTGGTGAGCGCCACAGGGGCCGGAAGCGGATCGCTGTCCGGGAAGCCCGTGATCGCATCGACACCGGCGCGGCGCCACGCGACTGCTGGATGGTCTGATTTTAGTCCTGGGACTGAGGGCGCGCCCAGTTCAATGGCGAGTTTTTCGGCATAATCAGACGCCGTTACATCGGGCGGAGTTAACGTCGTCGCGGCCACACTGTTTCCAACATCCGTGTTAGTCTGATGACGGAAGTTGCTTGGCTTGCTTGATATCAAGCGGAACGCCATTGACGCTCAGTGTTCCTTCCCCGGCGCGTGTGCACAAAAACTCCATGGTCTCGTCCGCATCTACATAGCGTTTGCCGACAAGAACGCCCGCTGTCTGCGCCGGATCCAGCGCGGTTTTCTCCGCCGGCTCGGCTGCGGCCATGGGCGCACCGCCGCACGCGATGTCAAGTTCGCCTGCGGGCGCGCGCAACACCATAATCTGGCCGCTGCACACAACGCTATGGAGCTTCATGCCCGCTTTGACCGGAATGCTCATGCAAATTTTCTCCTATGCAGCCAGAATTGCGCCTGCGACGCCGGACGCCAGAAAAACGGTTTCAGCGTCATCGACCTGGTTCGCCGCCGTTCCGCGTATCTGACGCACGCCTTCCGTAATATTGTTCATGCCATGAATATAGCCCTCGCCGATCAGTCCGCCATTCGGGCTGAGGGGCGTTTTGCCGTCAATATTCATATGGCCGTCTTTTACGTAATCCTTCGCCTCGCCTGCTCCGCAATAGCCGAACCCTTCGACCTGCATGAGGACTTCAGGCGTAAAATTATCATAGATCATGGCGACTTTCGTTTCGGCCGGCGACAAGCCAGCCGCAGCCGTCAATTTCTCTGTTACACGCTCGGAATTTTGCAATCGGGTCAAATCGCCTTCATAAAAATCCGTAACAATCTCATGGTTAAACAGGAAGGCGTATTCAGCGCCGAGAATTCGCGCTGGTTTCTGTTTCAGGTCGCGGGCTTTATCCATCCGTGTGATGACGAGAGCGACGCCGCCATCTGATTCCTGGCAGCAATCCAGAAGTCTCATCCAGGGTTTAACGATCCACCGGCTTTGTTGATGTTCTTCCAGCGTGATCGGTTTTCCATAGAACCATGACGTGGGATTGGTTGCCGCATTGTCGCGCATAATAACAGCGACGCGTCCCAAATCTTCAGAGGTCACTCCATATTTTTCAAGATACGGCCCGCAACACAGCGCCTCCCAAGCGGCGGGCGTTTGGGCGCCAAATGGAAAACACCATTCAAAAAATGTCGAGCTGTGGGCGTCCGGACTGATCGACATCGCCGGCTGGCCAAAACGATATTGGGAGCGCTCGTTCATCGCGCGCCAGACAACCATCACGTCGCAATACCCGGCTTCCACCGCGCGCTTGGCGTGAACAATCGTCGTCACCGATGATCCGCCGCCCTGGGGCAGTCTCGCCGTGTAGTTGATATCCTCGCAACCAAGCGAACGCATGATATCGACTTCGTCGGAATGATCGAGGCTGAAGGTCAGCAAGCCGTCAATCTCTTTCGGCGATACGCCCGCGTCATTGCAGGCGGCAAGCACAGCCTCAGCCGCCAATTGCTGTTCGGAGCGACCAGAGTTCTTTGAAAATTCCGTTTGCCCAATACCTGCGATCACCGCTTGTGTTGAGGCGTCAACCATTTGTGCCTCCTGCCGGACGAAATACCGGCGCCGTCTTGCCGCCGCTCGTCTTCGCAAAGTCAACTGTCACGTTCAAACCTGCGGCGACGCTGTCTTCGTCGACGTCCTCTAAGGTCGCCACGAATCGAAGCCCCTCTTCCAGTTCAACCAGCACGACGATCGGCGATTCTGCAAAACCAAAAGAGGCGGGCCGAACCTGTTTCGCCCAGCTCATGACGACACCCCGGCCGGAGAGTTTTTGCTCGGTTTTCTCCGTAGAGTAACAAACCGGGCAAATGGGTCGCGGCGGATGCCATAATTTTCCGCAGCCGGCGCATTTCTGCGCAACGAACTCGCCGCGTTCGCAGGCCGCCCAGAAAAATGCGGAGTCAATTCTCTCAATTGGATCAGGGCGCATGGCGGGGTCGCTCATCCGTCAATTCCCCAAGGGCTTTTCATTCCCTGTTGGCCTTCGCGGGGCGGATCGCAGAGGATAGCCGACTCGCCCGCAAGCGCGTCAATCTCTTCTTCGCTATAGCCCAACTCACTCAAAATCGCCGCGGAGTTGTCGCCGACAATTAGTGGCGGGCTCTGTATCACCGATGGCGTGGCGGAAAGGCTGTAGGTCGCGCCGATCTGCTCCAGCTTGCCAACATACGGATGCTGATATTCCGTCGTCCAACCCGCTTCCTTATACTGCTTATTGTCAAACAAAGACCGCGACGCCTCGCCGTCAGAGAGTTCCGCGGGCACCCCTGCTTCCTGCAAAACAGACAACCAGTCTTTTGACGCTTTGCCGGCAAGCGCATCCGCAGCGCCATTTACGTCTCTGCCGATCGCAGCCTTGAATGCCTGTTTTTGGGCTTCACTGATCGCCGCCACCTGAATCCATTGACCGTCCGAACAACGATAAAGGCGATAAAACGGACCATACCCGGTTTGATCGGCATCAAGCCGCGGTCGGTCAACAGGCGATCCATCGGATTTCGCCAACGCATAACTCGTATTCAGAAGCGCGGCATTGACGATTGACGTGTCAACAAACTGACCCTTGCCCGTACGTTCGCGCTCCATCAGCGCATTGCAAATACCAATCGCCGACAAAAATCCGTTACCGGTATCGCCAAGGGACGTCAGCGACCAGAACGGGTGGCCGCCATTGTGGAGCGCACCGTCTTCATGCTGGATGCCGCCAAGGCAGGCTCCTGTTTGATCATTGCCCGGAAGGTTCATTCGCGGGCCTTTTTCAAATCCGCGTGTGTGACAATAGATGAGACGCGGATGATCCTTCTTCAGGCTCTCATAATCAACACCGAGGCGCTCGCAGGCCGGGTATCGCATATTGTGCTGAACGACATCGGCGGTCGCGATGAGTTTCTTTAGTATCTCCAGGCCTTTTGGATGTTTGAGCATCAACGCAATCGAGCGCTTCCCGCGGTTCGCCATATAAGCGATATGGGTCCGGTGCCAATAACTGTCCCAGAGGGTATTGATCTTGATCACCTCTGCGCCAAGGTCCGACAAAATCTGGCAACCAAACGGACCGGCGATCGCAAGACCGAGATCTATAACGCGCACGCCTTTTAAGGGTGCGTCGGCGGGTAGATCGGCGCGCGATTTTGGCAGCGGCTCAGGCAACGCCGCGGCGGCGGCTTTGACGGTCGCCGTATCCGCGCCTTGCGCCCGTGTCGGGCCTTGAACGGCCCCTTCGCTAGTCTCCAGACGATAGGTGACGCCGACCTGATTAACCGGGCCCAGTTGCGGATCATCGACCGTCGCAACGCATTTGTCGTCGATGAGATATGGATCCGTGAGGGAATCTTCCAGCGTACGGCATTCCTGCATGGTCATCTCGCCGACCCGCGCGGCTTCAACCCATTCTTCGGCGCTGAATTTTTTCACCGCATCCGCCAGGATTGGCTGGTAATGGGCCATGACAAGGAGTTCTTCCGGCCCAATACCGAAACGATCGGGATCGTTTTGTACGGTTAAGTCGGGCGTCGCGTTAATCTCCTCGCCCTTTGACGCTTCTAGCACAAAACGCGGATTTGGCACCCAGTTATGAATCCACTTTCCATCTTTACACTGAAAATGCCCTTTCGGGCTGCGCGATCCCATAATCCATGTGTTGAAACCCTGGGCGTCTGGATCGTCAACGCGTTGCCAAACTCCGCTACCGCATGCGAGCGCGCCTTGCATCAAAGACGTTTCGACTTTCTGGCCTGCGCCCGTACGCTCACGAACGAAAAGCGCGGCAGCGATTCCGGTGGCGGCGGAAAAAAATGCGCCGAGGCTCGGCCATGGCGAGGCGACGAATAGCGGGCCGTCGCGGTCAGCGCCCTGAACCCAGGTCGGATCAATCTCAACTTCCGCAAACGGATCGTCCATGCCGTTCATGTGATAGACGGCGCCCTCGGGCCAACCGCGCTGCTCAAACTGCAATCCTGATCGCGCCGCAACAAGCGCATCATAGCCGGGGCGTTCGGCGTCCGGCGTATCTGATCCGTATCCCGTAATCGAGCAGTAGATCAGTTTCGGATTGATCGAACCCAACGCGTCATAATCAATCTTCAGGCGCTTTGTGACATCTGGTGAAAAACTCTCAATTAAAACATCAGCTTCCGCTGCTATTTTAAGAAATAACGCATGATCATCCGCATCTTTGAGATCGAAAACCGCATTTTTCTTGCCGCGATGCCAGACCTTGTATCCCAGCAAATCGCCAAATGGGTCACCCTCCGATCGCTCAATTCGGGTGACGTCGGCGCCATGATCCGCCATCAACATTCCGGTCATTGGCCCGGCGACGCCCCAGCTCAAATCCAGAACTTTCAGTCCAGATAACACTCCGGCCATGTATCCTCCCTTGTTCAGATTATGGCTCTCCTTGGGCGTCGCAACTTGCAAAAATGAAATCCGGCAAAGCGACTTGTCAGGCGGAGAACCGGTCTGTAATAATTTCCGAACGTGGTTCTGAAAATATCCCGGTTATCCGGTTAGTCAACAAAAATCCAGACAAACAAAGAGGGCTGAGCATGGCGGTGATCAAAGCGCGGTCACGGGACGGGGAGGAAAAAACCGTGGAGGCCGAGCCCGGGGGCGTATTGATGGAGCCTCTGCGTGACGAAGGCTTGCTCGACGCTGTTTGCGGCGGCGTCGCCTCATGCGGCACGTGCCATGTCTACGTCGCGGAAAGCTGGCTTTCAAAGACGGGCGAGCGAACAGAAGACGAAGCCTATATGCTTGAATCCCTCGAAGCGGTTGTCGAGGTTCGCCCCACATCGCGCTTAGCCTGCCAGATTGATTTTACGGACGACCTCGACGGGTTGGAGCTTGAAGCGGCGCCCGATGCTTAAGGTCTGACAAATTATGGATCAGAAGATCCTCACAACGACGGTCAGACCGACCGATTTACCGCCGCTGAAGGTCGCGGCCACGCATTACGTCTCTGCGAAATCCACGGGCCCTGACGATCCTGTCTTTTTTTGTCTGCCGGGCGGCGGCCTCTCCCGGCGGTATTTTGACCTTGGCGAATCAGATGGCGTGAACTTCAGTTTCGCAGCACGCATGACAGCCCTTGGCGCCGACATAATCTGTGCAGATCACATCGGCATTGGCGATAATGCGACGCCGGATGACTTCCCCCAATTTACGCCGCGGCAAGCGGCGCAATATTTGTCCGGCGCTGCGGCAGCCTTCCGCGAAAAAATCGGCTCCCGCCCGTTCATTGGTCTCGGTCACTCCATGGGCGGGTTCATGACCATGATTATACAAGGCGCCCAAAAGCCTTTTGATGCAACCGCGTTTTTTGGCGCCCACGCGCAAGGGCTTGATTGGGGTCTGACGGCGGAGGAGAAAACGTTTATCGGGCGCCCGGATGAACTGGAAGCGGTACTTCTTGACCTCACCCAAGCCAAATTTGGCGCCATGTTCGTCAGTCAGCCGGGGCCGAGTGAAAATTCCAGCATATTCGGGGGCGAAACGCACGCTATAAATGAACTATTGAAGAATGCGAGCGCGCCTCTTTACACGCCGGGAGGATTAATGTCGATGATCGCCGGCAGCATCATGCGAGAAGTACAGGCGATTAATACGCCGATTTTTTTCGCCTTTGGCGACCGGGATCTTGGCGGACCACCGCAAGGGGCGGCGGCGGAATTCATCAACGCGCCCGATATTCGCATCATTGTCTTGCCGGAAACAGGGCATAACTCGCTTGGTTTTTCATCAATTGGTCAATTGTGCACGACACTGAATGATTGGTCCCGGACTATATAAAAATAAGAGGCGCCCAATGGGAGGATGGAGATGCGTTATTTAGGTCTGATTGGCGTCGCGCTATTCGTTATTATGGTAACCTACATGGCGCTGGATAATGCGGCGCTGAACGGGCGCTTGGGAACAGAGCGCGACGCTGGTGAAATCACCGGAGCGGCAGTCCCTGCATCCAAAATTATCGCACGCCAGGACGCCGATGACGCCGTTGCGCCTGAAGGCGCGAACAAGCAGATTCTGTTTGGCGATCTCCACGTTCATTCCACCTATTCGCCCGATGCTTTTTTGTGGGCGCTGCCGATCAATATGGGCCAAGGCGTGCACCCCGTCGCGGATGCATGTGATTATGCGCGGTATTGTTCGGCAATCGACTTCTGGGCGATCACTGATCACGCTGAAGGATCGACGCCTTATCGATGGGCGCAGACCAAAGACAGCATTCGTCAGTGTCAGGCGCGCGCTGGCGACCCGTCAAATCCGGATCTCGTCTCCATGATCGGATTTGAATGGACGCAAATCGGCGACGCCCCGGAAACCCACTATGGGCACAAGAATGTTGTGTTTCTGGGCCTTGATGATGACGATGTGTCTCTACGCCCGATAGCAGCAGCCGGCGCGTCGACAAATGCGTTGCGTGGGAACAATCCCGGAATGCCGCTTGCGGTTTCTTTGTTGGATTTCGACAATCGCCGGACATATTGGGAATTCAGCACCTTTATTCGGAATGTTAAAGGCGTGCCGCTATGCGCGGATGATACGCCGTCGAACGAATTGCCGATCGATTGTTTCGAAGCTGCGGCGACCCCGGGCGATCTTGTGCGCAAACTTGAAGAACAAGGACTTGATCCATTGATCATTCCCCATGGAACAACATGGGGAATGTATACGCCGCCAGGCACGACATGGGACAAACAACTAAAACCCGAATTTCGGCCGGAGAAATTTAGGTTGATTGAATTATACTCTGGACACGGAAATTCCGAAGAATATCGCGACTTTGTTTCCGCCTATTTGGCTGAAGATGGCGTCACCGCAATCTGCGGCCCGAAAACGGAAATTTTTACCCCCTCCTGCTACCGGGTCGGAGAGATCATTGAGGAACGGTGCCTGGACGACGGAGATGATGTGGAGACATGTGCGGCTCGCGCAGAATATGCGCGCAATGCATCGGCGTCTATGGGACCAGCCTATCATAAAGCGCTCGGCGGAGAGGCGCCTGAAGATTATTTGGATTCCGGTCAGTGTCCGGATTGTTATTTGCCGGCTTTCCACTATCGCCCGCTTACCAGCGTCCAATATGGTCTCGCCATTTCACGGTTCGACGAGAATCCGGAAGACCCCATCCGGTTTAATTGGGGTTTTATCTCGTCCTCTGATAATCACCGGTCCCGTCCCGGCACCGGTTATAAAGAAGTCGCTCGGCGTCTTAACACAGAAGCATCCGGCGCTATCTCTCAAAAGTGGCGTGATCGGCTCCTGGCCGACGACACGCCGGGTGACGCGAATGTCTATCCCATGACCGTTGAGGAGATGGTCGAAACGGCGAATTTGAGCTTCGTTGAATTTGAGCGGCAATCGAGTTTTTGGCTGACAGGTGGTTTGGCGGCGGTGCATACAGATGGCCGATCACGCGAGGACATTTGGGACGCTTTGCGAAGGCGGGAAACTTTCGCAACATCAGGTCCGCGTATGCTGCTCTGGTTTGACCGGGTCGCCAACGACGGTGCAACAGCGCCGATGGGGGCCAGTCTCAGTGCGTCAGAATCCGGCGCTTTCAAGGTCAAAGCGGTGGGCTCTTTCAAACAAAAACCTGGCTGTCCGGATTTTGCCGTGAAGGCCCTTGGCGCAGACCGCATCAAGGGTTTATGCGCGGGCGAGTGTTACAACCCAACAAGCGAACGCAATATTATCGAACGCATTGAGATCGTCCGTATCCGCCCACAAGTGACGCCCGATGAAAACGTAGCCGATTTGATTGAAGACCCCTACCTTGTCCATGAATGCAAGGCAGATCAGGCCGGATGCACTTTCGAATTCACCGATCCTGATTTCACCGTCGGCGCCCGCGACGCCCTATATTATGCGCGCGCAATACAGGAACCGAGCCCAACGATTAATGCGGAACCAATAAAATGCGAGCGGGACGAAACCGGCGCATGTATCAAGGCGACAATTTGCTATGGCGACTGGCGAACGGGCGATGATGAATGCACCGACATGAAAGATGTCCGCGCCTGGTCTTCACCAATTTACCTCTCTTATAAGGCGCGATCTGAAGCAAAGCTCGATGTCGACCTTACGCAGAGCGATGAAGGATAACTTCTCATCAAGCGGGCCGGCGCGGCTTTACGCTGTTGCTGCGCTTGTCGGCCTGAGCGGGGCGATCCTGTCGGCGCTTGGCGTGTTTGATCGTTCGGCTCGAACGTCACAGGCGGCGGCGATCGTCAATGGCGAAGGTATCACACGCGCAGAGTATGTCCGGGCGCTGACGGCCATGCAGGAGAGTCTGCGTCGCCCCCTAAACGCTGACGACAAAAAACGGGCGTTGGACTTGCTCATTAACGAGGAATTGCTTCTGCAACAATCGCTCGATCTGGGCTTGCCGCGCGAAGATATCGCTTTGCGAAAACTACTGATCCAATCTGTCGTAAAAATCGCAGCGCTGGATGAACGGGAAAGCTTGCCGACGGAAGATGATCTCCGCGCTTTATTTGAGAAGGAGCGAAAACTGTTTTCGCCGGCTTCCACCGTCACAATCAACATCGCCGCGGCGAACACGAGTGAAATGGCGTTGACATTTCAACGCCTGCTGGCCGACGGCGAAACATTTAAAGACGCGGCGCATCAAGCAGGTCTCGAAACCCCGAATATTCCGCCTGATCTCCCGATCGCGAAAATCGCTGATTACGTCGGCGGCGATATTCGCGATGCCCTCATTACGATGGCCGTCGGCGATATCGCCGGCCCATTCCCGTCCGTCGGTCGCGAACGCTTTGTATGGTTGAAATCCCAAACCGGCGCGGCGATCGAGTTCGCCGCTGTTAAGGATCAAGTCGCCGCCGAATGGCGCCGTCGCCGCGAAGAAAAGGCGTTTGACAGCTATATCGCGCGGTTACGTAGCGGGGCAGCTATTCAGATTTCCGATTCGCTACCGGATCCATCTTCCTGATGCAGGATTTTAGGGTCTGGATCGCTGCACTATTGTTATGTGTATTGTGTGGGGGCGACGCATATGGACACACGCGCAGCCAGTCCTTCTCAACCTGGACATTGGATGGCGCGACGGCGCAATTCACTTTTCAAGTCGATCGATATCGGATCACCCAGTTAAGCCCTGCATATCCAGACGAACGGGAATTGACTTCACTCCTGAAGCGACATTTGCGCGATACGATCATTGCGCAACAAGACCGCGCCCCTTGCACCGTCACCATTCAAACAGTCCGCGACGTATCGTCAAGCAACGTTTCCGCCTATGGAGACATTCAGTGCCCCGTTCTTTTCAAGCAATCTGCAGCGACGGTTTCCGTCGGCGCCTTTCATGATGTGTCGCCGACACACATGCATATCGCCAGTATTCGCAATGGCGCCGCTTCCGGGGAGGCGATTTTGCGCAGTGGTCAAACCCGGATCAGACTTTCCGAAAACCCGTCACCAGTCGCGATCCCTGAATTTATTGCAATCGGATTTTGGCATGTATTGTCAGGACCTGATCACCTTTTCTTTCTGGCGGCGTTGATGCTTGCTGCGCAGTCACGGCGCGCCCTTATATTGTGCGTCACCGCTTTCACGCTCGGCCATACGCTCACACTTGGGCTGGCGTATGCAGGCGTCCTGCACCCAAATACCCAGCTGATAGAAGCGATGATCGGTTTTACAATCCTCGCCGCCGCCTTAGACGCCGGCGCAAAACACGGACTTCCAAAGCAGATCGCTTATCCGCTTACGGCAGCAGCTACGACCCTGATTGCTCTGTCCACAGGCAATATGCAGATTATCGTTTGCGTTTTATTCTTAGCGCTGTTTCTTGTCGCATGGTCGAAATCCGGCCCAAGCTTATTTAACACCCTTACACCGATCATTGCGCTCGCTTTTGGTCTCGCGCATGGCGCCGGATTCGCAGGCGGCCTCATGGAACTGGAGCTGACGGGCGGCGGAATTCTAGCCCCCCTCTTTGGGTTTAATCTCGGTGTCGAACTCGGGCAATTCGCGTTCGCGTCAACGCTCGCCATCGTCAATATCGGCCTCATCAAGCATCTTCCAAATAGCGCATGGAAAATCCATGCATCACTTGGCGCATGCTTGTTCGCCGCCGGATTTTACTGGTTCACCGAACGTCTGATCAGTTAGCCGGCGCCCGCCTCAGCGAGCTTTTGCTTCGATTTGCGGATACGCGCATTGAGCCAATAGATTTCATAGCTATTCTTCTTGCCCGTTTTAGCGTCGGCGAGCAGTAATTCCAAAGCAGCAAGCCGTGCATGCAACGCCCTCGAATTCGGCGCGCGTTTGTGCTCTGCAATGTCCAGTAGATGCAATGCATGCAACGGTTTGGCGTCCTCAATATAGTCTTCCGCTCGATCAATTAGACTACTAACACCAGCGATTGACGCGATATCTTCATACACGGACGATGCTGGCGTCGCATATAACGCCGTTGTCCGATCAAAATGAAACCACGTTGCATAATATTCCCATATGCTTTTTACCGCCCAGGAAACCCGGCCATGCTGTTCGCTCAGCGCAAGCGTTGGCGGCAATTCAATTTCGGCCATCAATTGCTCAACCGTTTTTCCGTCATTCATGCCCTTCACTGTCGCGTCGTGTACAAATTTCACCGCGTCGCGCATCTTGACGAGATCACGTTTTATGTCCTCGGCGCCTTTAACGGGCGTCAGATGGCTGGGCACAATCATTTCCGGTTCGAGCGCAATTATACGGTTCAGCGAGTCGATATATTCGACAGGCCTGCGGATTTTTTCGCCCCGCATCGTAAAAATGTTCGGGAATTGCGGGAAAAGCGGGCCAAAGAAATCGCCGCTGAACAAAATGCGTTCTTTGGGCATCCAGAGAACGACATTGTCCGCACCTTCCGCGCCGCCCGTCGCTGCAATCACTTCAAATTGCCGTCCACCGAGTTCGAAGACATACGGTTCATCTTCATCGACAAGCTTATCAGGAATTGCGCCGCCATAGGCGATGAGGCCAATCTGCGGCGGTTCTTCCGGCATGAACGGAAACAAGGTCCGATTTCGCGACCAGAAATAAGGTTCCAGTTCTTTCAGATATCGCTGTTCTTCCGGGAAATCTTCATGTGCGATGATTTCAGCGCCATCACGATCCCAAAAGCGAAGGCCGCCAATATGATCTGCATGGGAATGGCTCAGAATAATATGAGTCAACGGGACATCCGGCGCAACGGCATTCATGGCTTCAATCTGTTTCGCCGACTGGGTCACCAGCCCAGTATCAAAAAGGACGGCGCCGTCTCCTGTCGCAATCAATTGGACATTGCCAACGCCCGATACCTGAAACACGCCGTCAGCGATTTCACGGGCTTCAATAGGAATATTGATGAACTCAGCAGCAACACCCGATTGATTTTCGCTATCTGACTGAATGCGCCGCGCAGCGATGTCCCCGATTGCGTCAACCGCTTGTAACTCAACAGATCGCCGAGCGTTCGGAGACAAAAAGATAAAGCCAGCGATCACTGCAGCGGCGAGCGCGAGGGCGAGCAATAGTTTTTTGATCAACAGAATTCTCCGGGAAGCCGGCGCGCCGAGTTAATCATATTTGATCCGACCGCGCCCCCCATGTTGTTGCTGTAACAGTTGACCACGCACCCCGGCGACATAGCCTTCATAGCCGGCATCGATCACCTCTTCTGCTGGCGTCACGTCAGCCGCATAGTCTTTCGGCGCGCGCCATCCGGGATGCGGCACGATAGCGACACGCACACCGTTTATCGGATGTTTCGCACGCCACCGATCAATCGCCTTTGCAAGAGTTGTGACGCGCTTCTTTTCGGACTTAGCCAGGTTTTTTTTCTCATTCGGATCATTCCGAAGATTAAAGAGGAAATTCTTGACGTGAGTCTCTGCATTCTTGTGGTCAATGATCTGCACCAGTTTCCAGTCGCCATCGATCACGCCCACACGGTACCGATTAAACATTGGGCTATTCGACGCAAAATAAAGTTTCCCATCCCGCGGCGCCGCGCCGGGGTCTGTTAACGCCGATAAACGATTAAGTCCGTCCAGTGGTTTCTCGGATTGAACTTTTACGCCAGCCGCTGCAGCCATTGTGGGAAATATATCGAGTACGGAGAGTACGTTCGCGATGTCGGCGCCTTCCTGGATGACGCCAGGCCATTTCAAGAGCGCAGTTACACGAACCCCGCCCTCAAAAACTTCCAGCTTACCACCCCGTAGCGGCGCATTGCTGGCGCCAAAAACTTCTAAACCGCCATTGTCGCTGAAAAAGAGAATAATCGTATTGTCTGCTACGCCTTCGGTCTCAAGCGCCAATAAAATTTCACCGACAGCTTGATCGAGACTATCCACCATCGCCGCATAAGTCTTCCGAGGCGTCGGTAGATTGAGGCGCCGCGGATACTTCTTTAGGCTTTTGTCGGGCGCCTGCATTGGGCTATGGGGGGCCAAAAACGGCACATAAAGGAAAAACGGCTTGGAGCGGTCTCTGATTTCCGTCAGATAACGGACGGCTTCGGCTGCGTGCAAATCGGTCGCATATGTACCAGGTCGTTCTATCGTGTCGCCGTTTTCCTGTAAGTCCACCCCACCTGCTACGGTATAATCGAAATAGTCTATCTGGGTATTCAGATGGCCGACGAAATGATCAAACCCTCTTGCATTGGGCGTCAATTGCTCAATATGGCGACCTAAATGCCATTTACCGATCATCGCCGTGTCATAACCTGCAGCCCGAAAACTCTCCGGCATGAAATGCTCATCTGGCGAAATTCCGCCTTCGGCCCAAGGTTGAAACCCCGCATATACTGATCCCAATTTCATGGGATCGCGCCCCGTCATCAGCGCTGACCGGGTCGGCGTACAAATCGGGGTTGCGTAAAACCGGCCTAAAACGGCGCCCTCAGCGGCCAAACGATCAAGGTTTGGCGTCTGAATATCGCTACCGCGAAAACCGACATCGGCCCAACCAAGGTCATCCGCAAGAAGAATAACAATATTTGGCTGCCCAACAGGAGCGGCAGTCGCGGCGCGACCGGGCTCGTCGAAACACACGATGACAATGACAAAGAGTGCGCTCAGCAAAGCGCGTAACGGCCGTGGCACGCCATCAATCCTTTCGTCGTTGCGAAATAACTACCGTTTGGATCATCACGTGGACAGCGCCCATGACAATTTTACTTCGCGAGCGCTTACAAGCGAGCGGCGCAAGGTCAGAAATTAAGACTGACCGTCGCGCCATAGGTTCTAGGCGTACCAAACACGGCCACGGAATACGCGAATCCGGAAAAATCAATCTCATCAATTGTGTAAACGTCGTCAGTCAGATTTTCGCCCCAAAATGTCAGGGTCAGTGTCTGGCCATTGGCAAGTTCATGATTGACGCCAACACGCGCCGCCAGCAGGTTTTGATTAGTGAGCGTCACACCCGGCGAGGCGGATGCGGAATCTTTGTGATTGAAGCTCACGCCTGAAAAGAAATCGAGATTGTTTGTAAGGCGGCTCTCATAGTCAAGCGCAACCGTGTAACTATTGCGGGGGGCGCCTTGCAAACGATCACGCATGACAACTTCGTCCGTCACAGGATTAACACGATCTCCGGGGTCGCCGTCAGTATAGGAATAATTGCCGGTGAATGTCAGGCCATCGCCCAAGAGGAGAATTGCATCAACTTCAGCGCCCCATACTTCTGTATCGGTATTTACAACCGCTCTGTCGGTAGAGAGTAATGGGTTCGTCTGAACTGTCGCCTGTTCATTGGTGAAATTGTAGAAATACCCGGCGGCGTTCAAGCGCAACCGATTGTCCAAAAGATCCGCTTTGAAGCCCGCTTCATAAGCTGTGATCTCTTCGGGGCAGAAGACAAAATCTTCACCGAAACTGCCATTTGGCGTCGTGCAATCACTCGTGAAGTTCGTGCGTTCTGTTGAGACAGCGACGGCGTTGAAACCACCAGCGCGGAAGGATTCTTTCCGGCTTGCATAAACCAGGATTTCATCAGTCAGGTCATATTCAACAATAACCGCTGGATCGATGCTGTCCCCATCAAGCGAAGCAATATTGGGAAGGATCGGATCACCGAGCAGCGTTGTCGTGTCAGCAAAAAATGGCGAATTAATCTGACCAAAGCCATCGCGGGTTTCATCTGAATAACGAATTCCGCCGGTTAAGCGCAGGCGGTCCGTTACGTGCCAGGTCAACTGCGTATAAACAGCCCAGGCTTGCGTTTCGATGGCGAGAAGTCCGCTTGCCGAGTTACGCGCCGATCCCGTCAGATCGCCCGCGGCATTAATCGCATTCGTGATATCATCCGGTGTCGCGGTCGGATCTCGCAACACAGCGAGTGGGCCGAGCGCCGCTAAGACAAGAAGATAGTCCTGGGCGTCGCGCGTATTCGTAACCGGCAAATCGCGCCGATTAGATGTGTCCTCGTCGAAATAAAAGGCGCCAAAAACGTAATCGATTTTATCGTCCCAGACCGAACCAGTCGCTGTGAAGTCAACGCTGAATTGTTCATGACCATCCAGCGCCGGCTGTCCCTCAGGCACGGATGCGAAGATCGAATCAACGCTATCGCGCGGAATTTCATCAAAATAATCCGGACGCACCGTGATACCCTCAAGCCCCAAAATAGTTGGCAACGACAATAATCCGATATTCAATTGCGCGTCGGTAAGAATATTCGTCAGCCCCTCGCCGCTCGCGTCCGGTAAGAGGGTGACAAACCGGTCGGACTCGGCGCGCCGATAGCCGGTGACGACTTTGATGTTGTGGTTCTCCCGCCAGTCAAATTCGGCGGTCCCAACAACACCCCAGGATTCAGCAGAACCTACGCCATTGGTAAATTCTGTGGATACCTCCTCCTGGCGGCCGTCAAATGTATTGACTGCCGGAGAAAAAATCTGTCCATCATTCGCCGGGTTCGTAAGCGCCTGATAAAAGAACACCTGGTTGTCTGAACGAACGTAATCAGACGCGATCTCCAGATAGAGATTATCTGTCGCCTCATATCCCAGTGCGGCGCGCCCGCCCCACCGTTTATACCCATTGAAGTCTTCGCCGAGGCCGTTGTTTTCGACCCAGCCCTCGCGATTATTGTATAATCCGGAAACCCGTAAGCCCAGCCCGTCTGCAAGCGGAATGTTTGCGCCGGCTTTCGCCTCAACGGTGCCAAAATTGCCATACCCAACAGATGCGCGCCCGGAAAGACCGTCATCGCTTGGCCGCACGGAGATCAGATTAATGGCGCCGGCGACCGAATTACGTCCGTAAAGCGTGCCTTGCGGCCCCTTCAGGACTTCGACGCGTGCCAGATCCGGTGAATCAAACGCCAATCCTTGGGTTTTTCCAAGATATAATCCGTCTACGTATATTGCCACACGACTATCAACGCCAATCTGCGGGTCAAAGGTGCCTACGCCACGCAGCGCAATACGCAATCCGTTACTGTCTGCGGCGCTCGGGTAGGTATAAAGTCCGGGTGTGAATTGCGCGATGTCTTCAAGGCCTGCAATTCTTTTGGCCACCAGCGCTTCTTCGTTAAACGCAGATATCGATGCAGGCACATCCTGGAGATTTTCTGCTTTTTTCTGGGCTGTTACGACGATCTGATCCAGTTGTCGCCGATCTGTTTCCTGCGCAAAGGCAATATTCGTTAACGCGAAGGCGGAAACCGACATCGCCAGTGTTGCATTGAGCGTCCGTTGTCCGATCATGTCGTCATTCCTCCCAGGCAGACTTTATTCATCATTGAATTGATTTGTGACGTTTGCAATGGCGCGTCAGCAACACCGCACCGGGAATTTGCAAGTCTTATTCCTCGGCGACGCTGACGTCGTTTAGACGTTTTAACCGACGAAACAGAATTGATTATTGTGCGCAGCACCAATTTTACGCAAAACGTCATTCAATACCTGAAATATCGGTATTTGAGGGCTGAATTCGCGCGCGCCCCCACATTGTGCCGTACGCGATACGACCTTTTTCATCGATGAATGGTCCGGAGAATTGCGAATTAAACTTTTGCCCGCCGATTATGTAATAAAAAGTCTCCTCGCCGCTCCACCAATCGAGCGCTTCCAATGTCCATTGGTTATCGCGCGCGCCGACAAAATAGACCTGGCCCGAACCCAGGCTGACCCAAGGCACCCCGTTAGGGGAACTTACATCCGCATTAACCCAGGATCGTTTCAGCGCGCGATCTTCTGCATCCCAATGAAATTTTTGGACACCATAGGGTTGAAAATTCGGATTACTGCCGAGGGGACCAATTAACAGCCCTCGCGCGCGACCTTTGGTTGGCAAAAAGAACGGAGCGTTACGCGGCTGATTGTTGACAACGAGCGCGCCATGGCCGGCCACGACAACTGTTTGTTCAGACTGAATTTCCTGGAGATTTAACGCCCCCATTGTCACGGGAGCCATGCCGGCAATGCGCGGTGAAGGAGCCCCAGGCAACGGCGTCCAGTCTTCGGGAATCCCATCACGCCAGAAAAGCGTCATATTCATCAATTTGTCGCCATCGGTAATTACGACAAATCGATCTTCATTGCCAAACCCCATCAGGCTTGGCGTTGCGCCTGTCCCGCCTCCACCGCCATTGCGGTATGGCGCCGCCCAAGCGCCATCTTTTTCGTCAATTGAAAATGTTTCATTGCGCCAGACAACTTTGTGCATGTGGTTACGCGACGCCACATAGATCCCGCCGGCCTCATCAACCGCCACGCCATTACGCACCCAGCCATAGCCAACACCTTGCGACGCAGTATCTTCGCTGTCGGCGTTTTGAAGACGCACAGTCTTTGCACGTTTCAATTCCTCATCAAGTGCGATCAAATAACCTTCTTCAGTCGGTAAAATGATCCACCCGTCATACGTCATATTCATTCCGACCGTCGCTCCCGCGGCGACATCAGGAATTTTTGTTACTGCCTTTCGCTCAATTCCGGATCGTCGATCACTGGGCGACGCATCGCCAAAAGCGCTTACCGAGCCGTCATTGTCCGCGATATAAATCCAGTTATTCCGGCCAACGACAAGGTAAACGCCCGACAGATCGCGATAAGGAGACACCGCATCATATGCGGCCCTCACACCCGTCGTTTTATTGTTTCGGTCAAGACTGGCGGTGATGGCCGTCGCCCATTCTTCTGTATATTTTTCAGACGCAGGCGATGGCAAGTGCGCGAGAACCTCGTATGTTTCATAGTCAAGTTTGTAGAGCCCGTTGACATTGTTCACCCACAGCACTCGTCCGCCATCCGCATATTCCGCGCTCACATAAGCGCCGAAACTCCCCGGCCCCAAAAACTGATAAGCTACTTCTTCACTCTCCAACCGCCGGGTTATGTCCATTGGACCGGGGATCATTGAGGAATCTTGCTGTCCCGGATCACCATGAGGCAACGGGTTGACGCTATCAGCCAAAAACGGATTGCGCGCCGCCATCGCAACGTTAGCGTTGCGATGGCGTTCGATAGACGCCGGAATGGCCTGATCCGCCTCTGGTAGGGGTTTTGTCGGTCGATCGTTTCCACAAGCCCACAACAATAAGGCCGCGCAGAAAAAGACAGCGGTCTCCAAGCGCTTGTTCATGCCCGAAATGGCGACGCCAGCGCCCCTATTCATCGGGATCTACCGGCCGGAACCAACTTGGCAAATTGTGGATATAATTCACGTCCTCACTGCGATGAGCAATGCGCCAACCATTTTCGGTCCGGCGAAATTTGTCGATATAGCTCGCACCGAAAAAGAAAACGGCCTGCTCGCCGTCTTTCTCAACCACCATCGGATTGAAGAGCATTGTTCGCCCTTCGGCCGTATCACCATTAATCACTAGTTTCGTATTGCCGGCAAAATGCTGCATACCGACAAATTGTTCGAGAGCGCGAACGAGATATCGCTTCGCCGCCGCTAAATCACCTTTGGCGCCACCCGCGGCTGTGTAGTCGATAATCGCATCTTCCGTAAAGATATCGTCCAGCGCATCCCAATCGCGATGATCAATGGCGTGACAATAGGCGGTTATCAGATTGTCGATCTCGTAGCGATCCGACAATTCCTCTAAAGTCGCCATTCCCCAGACCCTCCCGTATCTTTTTTACTTTGACAAATAGGCCGCATTATAACCGGCGAACATTTCGTCCACCGCATCCGCAGTTAAACCGTATTCTCCAAGACTATACCGATGCGCTGCACGGTCTTCGCGCTTGTTGGCTTCGATCCATTCGGACATACCGCCCATCATCAAATCAATATCCTCAACGCCAACGCCCTTCAGCACACGTGACGCCTGTACGATAGGATCGGAAATCAAATCCGCATACGCAACATCGATAAATACGCCCGGCGGAACATTCTCACGCGCATCCATGAATTGCTTTAGAAGGTCTTTCAGCCGTTCCGGCCAATAACCAGCGACCAATTCCGCATTGATTTCATCGGACCCCAACCGATAAAGGGTCTGTTCCATGCTGCAATAGGACGGCACCGTTGATTTTGGATCCCGATGCGTCATCACAATTTTTGCTTCTGGAAACACCGCGCGAACAGCATCGAGCGCCATTAAATGGCCTGGTGTTTTTAACACCCAACGGGCGCCTTTCCGGGCCGGATCCTGCCACTGGAGAGACTGCAGAATTTCTTTCAGATCACGATACGCATGCAGTGGGTTTTGCTGCGCCAGCCACCGCGCATAGCTCGGAATGTAATAACTTGCCTCAAGCATAGTGCTTGAAAACAACTGCCCCAGGATGATCACTTCCTCATCAGGCTGATCAATACTCATGGGATGTATGGACATTAATTCCGGGATTTTATCCAGCATATAAGCCATAAGCGCCGAAGCGGCTTCGCGGCGTTGATGGGTCTCGCCGCGCCCTTCTTCCGGCAAGGGGACGTAATGGTGCGCTTCGAACCACTTTACACCGGTCATGCCCGGCGCGGCGGATAACATTCTATGCAGCATGGTGCTGCCGGTGCGTGGCAAACCAACGACAATTGCGGCGACTTGAACATCCTCTTTGCGAATTTCCGGATGTTTTTTGACGAGGTCGATGTGGCGAAGTTTATTGACGAGGGAATTAACAATCGTCGTCCGGGCGCCGAATGCGCCTTCAAGATTAAGCCTCGCTTCCGAGTTCAAGGTTCCTACAAGATGATCAATATGCGGAAAGAACCATGGATCGCCAAAATCATCGAGATGCGCCTGGCCGCGCGCTTCCGTTAGGAGTGTTTCCCGGTCCGGTACGGTCGCTGACTGAGCTGCCATCATAATGCTATTCTTTGGTCCTCAGTTTGTTGGTAACCGGAAATTAGACGCCGTACCCGCCGGCAACAGCGATCTGTTGGCCTGTCACATATCCGGCGGCGGTGGAGGCTAGAAAAACCGCCACATCGCCGACTTCTTCCGGCTGACCCCACCGTTTCAACGCCAGATTTTTGTGGACCTCCTCAGTCCACGCCTCATCAAAAACGCCTTGTTTTGACAACTCCAAAAACATCCCCGCTTCAATCACCCCAACAAGAATGCTGTTCGCTCGAATACCATGCCGCCCTTCCTCTTTCGCGACGCATTTGATGAGCGCCTCATTCGTCGCTTTCGGCGCAACGGATAAAACGTCTTTCTCAGGCCAACGCATATCGCCGGCGGAACCCAAATGGATGATGGACCCGCCACCCTGCTCGCGCATTATCCGGACCGCATGATGAGAGGCGCGAAAGAACCCATGCACCTCGGTGTCGATCGCCCGGCGCCACTGCGCTTCCGTGAGGTCCGCAAAATAAACCTGCTCTACAAGGGGCCCTGCGCCCCAAACCATGGTGTGCAATTGACCATGGTCGCCGCGCGCCGCGTTCATCGCTTTATCAACGGCGCCGTCTTCCAGTACATCACAATGATGCGTTGTCGCTTTCCGCCCAAGCTTTTTTATGTTCTCTGCAAGCGAAGCGGCGGCCTCTTCCTTTGAACGCCAGACCACCGCGACGTCGGCGCCGGCTCGCGCAAATGACAACGCCACATGCCGGCCAATGCCTCCTGTCGCACCAAAAATAATCGCTGCGCCTTCCTTGAAATTTTCATTCGACGTCATCGTCCGGTCACCGAAAGCAAGAATCGAAATGCACTAAATTTCCTATCATATTTTACGAAATTCGATTGTCGACCACAAGAATTAAGTTGAGTTGCGCAGATTTGTTGCTAGATTTTGCGAATTCGGAATGAGCGTAACAAATGCGCCGGCACAAAAACGGGAGACGATTATGCTGCTTCGCAACAAAGTCATCGTCATCAGCGGCGTTGGTCCCGGCATGGGCCAGTCCATGGCCAAGATCGCAGCAGCGGAAGGCGCCAAAGTGGCCCTTGGAGCGCGGCAGCAGGGCTTTTTGGATGACGTCGCGCGCGAGATTGAAGCCGTAGGCGGTGAAGCGATTGCTCAGTCAACAGATATAACCGACCCGGATCAATGTCGGGCGCTTGCCGACGCGGCGACATCAACATTCGGTCCAATTGATGGATTGGTGAACAGCGCCTATGTTCACGGCGCATGGGCGACGGCTGATCAGGCCGACCCGGCGGACTGGTCGACCGTCTTTGACGTCAATTGTTCGGGCGCGCTACGGATGGCCCAGGCGGTTTTACCGTCCATGAAAGACAATGGCGGCGGCGCCATTGTGAACGTCTCGACAATGTCGACAGTCAATCCCTTCCCCGGCGAAAGCGCCTACGCGGCGGCGAAAGGCGGGCTTAACGTTTTGACCAAACATATGGCGAAAGACTTCGGCCAATATAACGTTCGGGTAAACGCGGCGCGCATGGGGTGGATCGGCGGTAAACCTGTCTACGGATATATTGATGCGCGTGTACAGGGCGGGGAAGAACGAGACGCGGTCATGAACGAAATCACCGGGAGAATTCCGCTAGGCGTTATTCCGCCTGAAGAAGACTGCGCGAAATCTGTTCTTTTTTTCTTATCCGATTATGCAAAAGTCGTGACCGGCGCCGCGCTTGACGTCAATGGCGGCCAATATATGGCGCCATAAGTCTGATGAATGACCGGACTTTTTCCAAAGACGATTGGCGGCGCTTCTGCCGGGAGTTAGAAGCCGCCGGCGAATTCATATTAAACAGCGACCTCGTCGACGGGCCACTCGATATTGCCGAGGGGTTTCGATATCTGAGCCGCCTCACCCGCGTCGGGCTGGAAATGCACCTGGAAAACGCGAACCCGAGCCTTCCGAGCTTTTATCAAGCCTCTCACGAAACCGCTAAAATCGGCGCGGATAATCCGGACAATGTTTACCTGAACGCGACAATATCCGGTGAAAGACGCTATCGGATCTGGGGCCGTCGCGGCGATGCGCCGATATTTAGTTTTGGCACGAAGGCAAATCGTTATGCCGTAGACGGTACTATGGCCTCGACCGGTGAATTAGACGCCCGCGACATGTCTTTTGGTCCAAATGGCGAATTTGAAATTTTTGTTTCCCCAAACAAGGTCAACGGAGACTGGCTCGGCCTTGAGGCGGATTCCAGTATGGTGCTGGTGCGCCAGACTTTTTTTGATCGATCCGCCGAACGGCCCGCGGAAGTGCATATCGAATGCCTGGATGGCACGGCCCAAAAATCGATCCTCACGGCCGACTCGCTTGCACGCTCACTCGACGACACATCAGCTTTTGTCGCAGGCGCCGCTCGATTGTTTGAAAATTGGGCCCAGTCTTTTCGCCAGGACAATTTCAACGCATTGAACACCGTCGATCAGTCCCGCTTTGTGCGCGCTGGCGGTGATCCAATGATTCACTATTTACACGGATGGTGGTCGTTGAAGCCGAACGAATCCTTAAAAATCAGAACCCAACCGCCAGCATGCGAGGGCTGGAATTTTCAACTCAACAATGTCTGGATGGAATCTTTAGACTACCGACATCGCCGTATCCACATCAATAATCATACAGCGCAGCCAAACAATGATGGCAGCATATCCATTTATGTAACGCATACTGATAACGATGCGCCTAATCGGCTGGATACGTGCGGCCATCATCATGGGACAATGCTGTGGCGCTGGACCGGGGCCGACGACCATCCGATCCCAACCGTAGAGGTGATACGTCATGAGTGATCTCGAACGCCGCATCGAAACGCTTGAAGCAGAAAGTGCGATTCGAAAACTCAAAGCGCGCTATCTTAACGCGTGCGACGCGAAAGACGTCGACGCCATTCGCGCGTGTTTCACTGAAGACGCCCAGATCGATTTTCCGCCCTTAGGCACATTTGATCTGGATGGATTAATCGGGATTTTCACCGAAATGGCGGCGACCACACCTATTGTAGACACACACCAGGGCCATAATGCAGAGATTTCCGTCAACGGCGATATAGCCGAAGGGCGTTGGAATCTCGGATTCGCGACTTACGACCCTCGCGCCAGAACATTTCGACTCTTGTCTAGTTTTTATACGGACCGTTACAAACGCACAGCTGACGGCTGGCGAATTTCGTACACACGCTCTGAGCCGCGCGCCATCATCGATGGCGCACTGGCGGACGACAGCGTCACCGCACAATGGATCGGCGAAACGTCGAAATAACGAGCATTAGGTCGGACTGATGGAAAAAATTATCTACACTTTGTGGCGTCCTGAGAATACGGCCCGCGACCAGTTTAATGATGCACTCCGAGCCGCCGGGAAAGCACTTGTTGAAAATGCGCATGCTGTCCGACTAAATATACAAGATACGGAAGTTGAAGGCGGTGCTTCACCTCGTGCGGTCTCCACCATCCCGCAAATGGAAGCCATGGTGCAACTGTGGGTCGACGCCGCCGAAGACGCTTTTCGATCAGACATTGACGCTATTATTGGCGCTGTCGCGCCGCGGTATTCCGCCTGGCTTGTCTCGGAAGCAACGCCTATTGCGAATACGAAATATGTCGTCAAAACCGGCGAACGTACCCCTGGATTTTCGCAAATGGTGTTTCTCGGGCGCCCGCCGCGACTAAGCTGGGAGGCGTGGCGTGAGGCCTGGCAGGTCCATCACACAGAACCAGCGATAAATACACAAAGCAATTTTGAATATCATCAAAATTTGATCATACGTCCACTGACTTATGGGGCGCCGGCATATGCCGCAATCGTCGAGGAGTGTTTCCCTGAAGAGGCGCGTCTGGACCCTCAGGTGTACTTTGATGCAGGCGGAGACCCGGAAAAATACCAGGCCAACCTCAAAACCATGATGGAAAGCGTTGCGCGTTTTATCGACCACAGCCGAATGGATTGCATACCAACCAGCCAATATGACCTCAAAAGGCTGTTTGACTGAGTGATCAGTAGCGCGTCAGGAGAAATCTAAAGTGAACAGAACGGCATTAGTGTTCGCCATTTGCGTAATCTCCGTTTCATCGCAAGCGCAGGAGATAGATCCGCACGATGTCTTCGGCCTTTGGTTAACGAAAGACAATGAAGCCATTTTTCGGATTGACGATTGCGGCGACGGTTCGCCGTGCGGCGCCATGGTATGGATGAATCCGGAGATTACGGAAACATATACGGATGATTTTAATCCCGACCCCAATCTCCAAGGGCGCAAACTGATTGGCGCGCAGGTCATCTGGGGTTTTGAAAGGGGGCGGCGGACCTGGAAAAACGGAAATCTCTATCACGCCGAAAAAGGCGATACCTACCGCGCCAAAATCAGACGCAAATCAGCAGATGAGATTGTCGTCAAAGGATGCATTGGGCCTATTTGCATTGGCCAGAGTTGGACGAGCGCAACATTACCGGACAACGCAAACGCACTAACCGAGTAAGGCGAAAATCACGGAGGATAATATGAGCGATACTGACGACCCGAAAATGCGGGTGGATCCAGACGCGATCGTGCGGTCAGAACGCGTTGAGATCAACGCGCCGGCGTCGGTAGTCTGGGAAATTCTTATCGACTTGCCCAAATATGGTGAGTGGAATCCCTTCTGTATCGCCTGCGAATCCACTCTGGAGATGGGAGCGCCGGTTAAGATGAAGCTGAAAAGCTACATCACCCCCGACGAAGTCTTTGATAATTGCGAATATGTCTGCGCGTTTGAACCGGAGAAACAACTTTCCTGGAAATTGCCGCATTATGATGAGTGGCCGTATCCGGCGCGACGCGATCAAATTATTGAGTCTTTAGGACCGGACCGATGCGCGTATCATTCCACCGACGCGTTTCTCGGCGACAATGGCATTCATGTGATGCGATTCGCCGGGCCCTGGGTGAAACGAGCGTTCGACGATACGGCATATGCGCTCAAAGACCGTGCGGAGACAATGTACAAATCACGAGGGGATTAACGTGGCGTTGGATCTCGAAGCTATCGAACGGATCAAGCGGGTGAAATACGCCTATTGCCAGGCTATCGATACCTGTGACCTTGCGCTCCTGGAGACGGTTTTCGCACCGGACGCCACTGTCGATTATGAGGGCGGCACTTATCGTTTTCAGGCTGAAGGACGAGACAATATTTTGGCCGCCATCAAAGCGGCATTTCATGACGAGTTTGTCGCCTGCCACAGCGTCATTCATCCGGTTATCGACGTTACCAGCGAGACAACAGCGACCGGCAGTTGGCGCCTCATCGATTACGCGATGAATTTGCGCGAGAACAATCTCGTGACTATAGGGGCCGCCAACTACAAAGACAGCTACACCCATGACGGCCGGTCATGGCGCATCCAATCGTCCAGCTATACGCGAATCTATGAGCGCGTATTCAATGAACCCGACGCCGCCCTCACCCATTTCATTCTGGGCGGCGGCCATGTCGGCGAACGACCGTCCCCTGCATAAGTCAGACTGGAGAACACTATGACAAACCCAACGGTCGCTTTGGTGACAGGCGCCAGCCGCGGCGCCGGGAAAGGCATTGCGCTAGCGCTCGGTGAAAAAAGCATGACCGTTTACGTAACGGGTCGCAGCGAAAAAACAGGTGAGGCCCGCGGATGGGACGGTTCGCCTTTACCCGGCACAATCCATGACACGGCCGAAGCGATCTCAAAGGCCGGCGGAACCGGGATCGCGGTCAAATGCGACCATAACAATGATGGCGCCGTAGCCGAACTTTTCGATCAAATTCAATCAGATCACGGTCGATTGGACATTCTCGTCAACAACGCGGCCTATATGCATCCTCAACTTATTGAGGATAGGCCTTTCTGGGAAAAAGAGATTGATGCTGTCGGCATTCTCGATGTCGGATTGCGCTCAGCTTATATCGCCAGCTGGCATGCGGCCAAAATGATGGCTGCTCAGCGATCCGGTCTCATCACTTTCACGTCGTCATTCGGCGCTACCTGCTATATGCACGGGCCCGCCTATGGCGCGCAGAAAGCAGGCGTTGATAAACTCGCCCATGATATGGCGGTTGATTTGAAACCCGTCGGCGTCAACGCGCTCTCACTTTGGCTCGGTCCTCAATTGACGGAGCGGGCGCTGATCGCCGCTGAAGTCAATCCAGAGCAATACAAAGACTTCATCGCCATGGCGGAAACGCCGCAATTTGTTGGCGATATTGTCCACCGACTTGCTAGCGATCCGGATACCGCCGAATTGTCCGGTCAGACGATCATTACCGCCGAGATTGCGGAAAAATGGGGTTTAAGGGACCGCAACGGCAAACAACCGCCGTCACACCGGAAAATGTTGGGTGACCCGCGCCCGCCCAATCCGGCAATTATTAAATAAATATGCATGAAATGATGAGGCGACCATGAGCAGTCTGGCGGAATATGACGATCGGCGAAACGACGCTGGCAAACCCTACCGCTTAACGCCGCCTCAGGAGGAAATCCTGGATCATGCGGATCGGTTTGCGCGGAAAGAACTTTATCCCCTGGCGGAGAAAATGGACGCGGAGGAATGGTGGCCGGACGACGTTTTCGAAAAAATTGGCGAAGCAGGCTATTTTGGAATCACGATCCCTGAGGAGTATGGCGGCCTTGGCCTTGATATGGGGACGTCAGGCGCGATCCTGCAGGCGTTTTCACGCTGGAACCATGCTTTGGCGCTCAGTTGGGTGGCGCATGAGAATCTCTGTCTTCAGAATATCTATCGTAATGCGAACGACGAACAACGCCGTCGGTTCTTGCCTGATTTGTGTTCCGGGAAAAAAATTGGCGCGCTGGCGCTCACAGAGCCCGGCGCAGGTTCGGACGCACTCGGCTCAATGCGCACAACGGCGCGCCGGGAGGGCGATCACTACGTACTGAATGGATCAAAGCTCTACATTACGAACGGGCCCATCGCTGATACGCTCCTGGTTTACGCAAAAACCGATTTGTCGAAGGGAACCAAAGGCATTTCGGCGTTTGTCGTTGAAAAAGGCATGCCCGGTTTTTCAGTCGCACAGAAACTAAATAAAATGGGTTACCGCGGTAGCCAGACCGGCGAGCTTGTATTTGATGATTGCAAAGTGCCCTCAGAAAACCGTATTGGCGAAGAAAATCACGGCGTCGGAGTGGTGATGAGCGGCCTCGATCTTGAGCGCGCAATGATATCACCGATCTGTCTGGGGATTGCCGAACGCGCATTAGAGCTTTCTGTTGATTATGCACAAACCCGTCAGCAGTTCGGAAAGCCAGTCGGCGCTTTCCAGATGGTCCAATCTATGCTCGCGGAAATGTATGTTCTTGTGGAGACCATGCGCACTTTCACTTATCGCGTTCTTTCCGATACGGAAGATTTGGAAATTGGCGGTGGCGGCCGCGGTGATATCCACAAACTCACAGCAGCTTCGGTCATGTATGCGGCGCAGGCCTGCCACGATGTTTTGGATCGTGCGGTGCAAGTGCATGGCGGCGCAGGTTATATTTGGGAATCGGAAATTAACCGATTGTTCCGATCAACCAAGCTTCTGGAGATCGGCGCGGGCACAACAGAAGTCCGTAAAATGATTATCAGCGGCGAGTTACTCAAAGACATGAAAGTGTGAGCTTTAAGTTTCGTTTTTGTGGTTGATCCCTGCGAGTCGCGCGCCAAGGTCGGCCCGTAATATCTCGTTTACGGAAAGAGATATTTCTAACAGCCAGCGTCCGGCGTACAGGCGCCGCCGCCCGGCGTGCGCGGGTCGGCGTAACCAAAATACCAACCATCGAGAAGCATGGCCCCGCTCACCCGACCATACCAATCTTGCGCTTTGACCGTATGCCCCTTTGCTTCAAGCAACATTTTCGTATCGGCGCCGAGGGCGGGCTCATGAGAGATTTGATCCGGCAACCATTGGTGATGAATACGCGGCGCCTCAATCGCGTCCGCAATATTCATATTGCGATCAACGACATTGACGATGACGTTTAAAACACTCGTGATAATGCGCGATCCGCCCACGCCTCCAACCGCCAGAATGGGCTCTCCATTCTGAAAAATGAGCGCCGGCGTCATAGAGCTCAAAGGACGTTTTCCGGGCGCAACTGCGTTTTTAACGCCGCCAACAAGTCCATAGTAGTTAGGTTGTCCTGGCGCGGCAGAAAAATCATCCATTTCATTGTTCAACAACATACCTGTACCAGGTACGACGATGCCGGTCCCGTAACTCAAATTGAGCGTGTATGTGTTGGCGACCATATTGCCGTCGTTATCGATAACAGAAAAATGCGTTGTTTGCGGACTTTCATATGGCGCTGGATCTCCCTCGCCAATGGCGGATGATGCGCTTGCAGCGTCAGTTTCTATGTCAGCCATCCGCGATTCTGCATATTCCTTTGCTATTAGCCCCTTAATCGGCACATCAACGAAGTCAGGGTCGCCCAGCAATACGGCGCGATCCGCAAAAGCGCGGCGCATCACCTCCGCCAAAAAGTGAAGCTCATCCGCGCTCTGTCCCGCAGATTGAAATGGCGCATGCTTTTCAAGCATGTTCAGCATCTGAATGAGATGGACACCACCGGAACTTGGCGGCGGCATGGAGACGATTTCATATCCCCGATATGTCCCGGAGACCGCTTCGCGCATCACCGGTTCATATCCGGCAAGGTCTTCCCGCGTGACAAGACCTCCGTTGGCCGCCATGTCATTTGCAATCGCGTCCGCCACCCATCCTTCATAAAATCCGTCTCGGCCCTTTTCCGAGATTTCCTCAAGCACCTTCGCCAGGTCTGGATTTCGCCAAAGATCACCTGGAAAATAATCGGAACCGTCAGTTTTGAAGAATAGGCTGCGCGCATCGGGGTCGCGTGTGAGATGCTCGCGGTGCTCCGTAATATCTGCGGCGGCATAATAACGAAGCGGATATCCCATTTTTGCCAGTTTTATGGCCGGTGCTAAAATATCTTTGCGGGACAGGCGCCCATACCGTTCGTGTGCAAATAGTAATCCAGCCACTGTTCCCGGCACGCCAGCAGCTTTGTGACGATAACGGACCATGTCCTCGTCGACGTTGCCGTTCTCATCCAGATACATGTCGCGACTGGCCGCCGCAGGCGCGGTTTCGCGGTAGTCGATCGCGAGCGTTTGCTTCGTCTCAGCATCATAGAACAACATGAAACCGCCGCCGCCAATGTTGCCGGCATTGGGATAGGTTACGGCCAGCGCGAAACCTGTTGCGACCGCGGCGTCTACCGCATTGCCGCCTTGTTTCAGGATATCAGCGCCTATCGCGGCGGCCATCTCCTCTTCCGCCACCACGATGCCGTGGCGTCCGGCATTGGGCGTGTGTATCGCTTGCGGATCAAGCGGCGGTGTTTGCGAAAAGCCCGTCGACGCCGCAAAAAGGCTTGCGGCTGCAGCAACGAAAATGTTCAAAGTTTTCATTGCGCAAGCCTAGACGGATTTTACCCGAGATTCAATTAAGCCGTACCCGTCTGAAAAACCATCAATTTGCGATCGTTCGGCAAACAAAAACCTAATCATTGACGCCCATGGCGTGACGTGCGGCGACATAGCCATAGGTCATGGCGGGCCCGATCGTGCTGCCGGCGCCCGGATATGTCCGGCCCATGACGGAAGCAGACGTATTACCCGTCGCGTATAATCCGGGAATGGGCTGGCCATCGTCACGCAGCGCCTGGGCGTTTGTATCGACATCTATGCCGCCTTTCGTGCCGATATCCCCGGGGTAAATGGGAAAGGCGTAAAATGGCGGTTTCGCCAACGGCGCCATGCATGGGTTTGGCGTCACGCCGGGATCGCCATAATAGCGATCATATGCGTTGCCGCCTTTTCCGAAGTCTTCATCCATTCCGGTTTTGGAGAACCGATTAACCTTATCGGCTGTCGCCAGCAATCCGTCTACGGACACACCAATTGACGTCGCCAGTTCTTCCAGCGTTTTTGATTTGTGTATAATTTCCTTCAGGCCGGCAGACCAGGAAAAATCTGGCTGAGCAGATTTTGGCAAGAAAGGCCCAACAGCGTATTTTGCACGTACGGTCGAATCAAAAATGATCCAAGCGGGCACCGGCGCATCGTAAAGTTGTCGTCCAACCTCATCATAGGAAGCCGCCTCATTTAAGAAACGCTCCCCATTCTGATTGACGATATAGATCCCAGGTAATGCGCGTTCTGCAAACAATATCCGCGCCCGGTCTTCTCCGGGCACGAGCACAGCCGGCCCCCACCAGGCGGCGTCCATCAGTTTTAGGCCAGCCCCGGCCGCCTGCGCGGCGGTGATCGCATCGCCGGTATTATTTCCGTTGGACGCGCTCCATTCAGTATTTGTCGGGCTACGCAGGTTGGCGTCCCGCATCTGCGCGTTGCTTTCAAAACCGCCCGCCGCCAACACAATACCGCGCGCAACGTTAATTCGCATCTGTTTCCCGTCACGCGAGACTATCGCGCCCTTCGCCGCGCCGTTCTCAACGACCAATTCTTCCAGCGCAGTTTGACGCCAGATTGGAATGTTCCGGTCAAACGCAGATTTGAGGCATCGCGCCACCAGCGCATTTCCCAGCGCCAGGCGTCGGTGGCGTTTTGTTTTCATTCGAAACGGAATATCGAACCAATATGATGCGCTCAGTTTCGCCATCAACATTTGCCATCCCTTCGCTCGTGTGATGACCGTTTGCGCTTCTTTCATCGTAATTGTGAAACCGCCGAATATGGTCTGCGGATGCGGCGGTCTGAGATTGAAGAACTCATCGCCCAACTCGTCGGCGCTAATAGGAACCGGGTCAAGCGTTCGGTATCCGGTTTTTCCGCCCGGCCGATCGGGAAAATAGTCAGAATACGGCGTTGATACGAACTTGATATCGCTATTCTCTTCGAGAAATTTAAGCATCTTTGGCGATTGCTCAACATAACTCTGTAGTCGCTCCCCGCTAACAACGTCGCCGACACATTCCCTTAGGTATAAGAGCGCATCTTCCATGCTGTCTGACGCGCCATGCTCCGCCATCAGATGATTATTCGGCACCCAGATCCCGCCGCCAGACGTCGCCGTGGTGCCGCCATACTGGTCGGTTTTTTCAATGACGAGGGCGTTTGCCCCATATTTCTGCGCGACAATGGCGGCAGTCAAACCGCCCGCGCCGGACCCCACCACCAATAGATCGACGTCTGTTTCTTCCATATTCGTCTCGTTTTTTGCCAACGCCTAAATGGCGACGTTTATTCGCGCGGACGAAAAGCCGCCATCTACCGGAATATTTGCGCCCGTGACAAAAGACGCCTCCGGGGAAAGAAGAAACCGAATAACCCTGGCCACTTCGTCTGGTTGCCCGGTTCGTTTCAACAGGTGCATTTTCGTAAGGCCTTCACGCATCGGCCCGTCTCCCAGAAAGGAGGTCATTGGCGTTTCAATTACGCCGGGACTGACGGCATTAACGCGAATTCCCATCGCCCCGTAATCAGCCGCCATGCACCTTGTTAATTGGATAATTGACGCTTTGGCGGTGGCGTAAGGCGTCTGGCCAAGACCGCCAGTCATCCCATAAATCGATGAGACATTCACAATCGCGCCTGATTGACGATCCATCATACTAGGTAAAATGTGTTTCGCTGTAAGCAATGATCCCGTCAGATGCACCCGCAGGACGTGATCCCAATCACCTAGTTCCAGCGCGTGCGTTACGCCCATTCCGTGAATCCCGGCGCAATTGACGAGTCCGTCAATTTTTCCGAAATGTTCTATCGCAACGCCAACGCCGTCAGAAATCTGTTCCTCTTTTGAGACATCAACGGTGACCGCAACATCTCTATCGCCAAGGCCCGCTTCTTCCGCTATTTTCTCTGTAGCGTGAATATCAGCACCGGCGATTGATGCGCCCGCTTCTTTCAACGCGCCACAGACCGCTTTCCCGATCCCGGATGCGGCGCCGGTGACAAAAACAGCGTGATCTTTCAACTCGATCACGCCTCTTCACCCTCTTTGAGCATTCGCGTATTCGCTTCGCCAAAAAAGGCGCGCATGGTGAGGATTTTTCCATCCTCATCAAAAGTCATATGATCTATGACATCGATCTCCAGCCGACCCTGGGGCATTGTGACTTGCGCGCGAAAAGGAAACGCTGCTTCCTGATTGTTGATCCGCGCCGGCCCCGTTCTCTGTAATTTCGCTTTTGACTGCATAGAGCGCTCGTAAAAGGATATTATTTCGTCCGAACCCGACTTGAGAGGCGTTCCGACCGGATCTTCAACCGTCGCATTATCTGCAAAAAGTACGACGACCGCGTTTGCGTCTAAAGCGTTAAATGCGTCGAAATAGCCTTGAATGGTCGCTTCGATTTTTTCCTCGATACTGGCCATCATGTCTCCCTTAATCCACCTTGCCCCAACGGTGATCATATTTGATCGTCTTGGTTGCGATACTTGTGTAGGAACGCCGAACGCCTTTCATGGACATGATTTTGTCAGAGATCAGTGATGTCAGCGCATCGATTGATTCCACCAGCACAATGCAGAGGATATCATATCGACCAATTGTGGTTGCGACAAAACGAACTTCTGAAAGCTCAGTCACTTCGCGCGCAACGCGCTGCAACGTTGTGAGCTCAACACGTAATCCAACAAAGCACATCGTAGGCGGGGTGTTATTCTGGTCGCGCGTGATCGCTGTAATACGGATCGCCTTTGTATCAATCATCCGCTTGATCCGACTTCGGATCGTACCTTCGGCGAGACCAAGCCGTTGACCAATTTCGCGATTGCTGACGCGTGCATCGCGTCCCAGAATTTCTAAAATTTCTGCGTCAACCGGATCGAGCATCAATCTTCACGTCCAGCTGTGGTTACGGTATCAGCCTGATATTTGTAGACCTCCAATGCGACAGCAGTTGAGAGTTTTCCGACACCAGCCACCGCGCCGATTTCATCTTGCATAAATGCAGATACGGACGCCATATCCGGCGCCCCAACGAGTATTTCAAGATCATTGGCGCCAGTGGTCAGATTCACTGCGAGCACACGATCAAATTTCGCCAACTCCTCGCCGACCTCCTCCGGTTTGCGTTTGTCGACTTCGACACCAATCATCATTAAAACTTCAAAGCCTGCCGCAGCAAAATCTGTGACCGCCGCAATTTTCAGGTGACCGGCGTCCGTCATTGACTTAATCCGATTTCGTACAGTCACCGCTGACGCACCAACGATCTCCGCGATCGCCTGAGCGGATTGTCGCCCATCTGATTTCAGTGCAAGGGCGATACGATCGTCCAGATCGTCAAATTGGTCTGTCGTTCCGCTCAAAGCTCTTCACTCAATCTGCACGAGACGATCAGCATATGAGAGTTCGCGCCGTGTTGGAGAATTCCTGACGGCGCTCACTCCGCCGCCGTCGGCCAGGGGTGTTTGTTCGTTCCCTTTGTCGCATAGGTCCCATCGACTTTTTGATGAATAGCATTTGCGGCGCTGCGCTCATTATAAAACTGTCGATACCAGGCGCGAAGTTTACCGAAAGGTCCGTCGCCAATGACTTGCATTGGAGTCTTGCACGGCCGTTTGTACGCCCAGATCTCATAATCCTGCATGAGCGCCAGCCGGCTCGCCTCCTGATATTGCCGCGCCATCGCAACACCTTCATCAGGGTTTTCCTGGTTTGCGGATTTGACTAAGAGCGCATGCCACACTTTTACGCGTCCGTCTTCAACAGGCGTATGGCATATCTGGATGATGGACGGATGATAGCCCATCATCTTCGACATCAAAATTGCCGGCCCTGTATACCAGGTGTCCGTAACCAGCGGTTCGCTCGACAACGTTTTGTGTCCGGCGCAAAACTTTTGATAGACAACATGCTTCTCAAAGATGTTTTCAAAATATTCCGGATACATACTTCCGTGAATAGGCGTAAAGTGCGCTTTATCGACCATATTGTCGACGATCTCAGCAGGGTGACAATCAATCTCTCCGAGATAGTCGATCTTCCACTGCACCCATGACGGATCATCCCATTCGGGCAAAGGCGGCACATCGTAGTCGGGTTCGCCGCCCTCCTCATCATGCCAAACGAATACGCAGCCGCCGCGTTCAATCGCTGGCCATGATTTCAAGCGCGCCGCCTTAGGGATCGGGGCTGGCGAATAAGGAATATTTTCGCATTTGCCATCCGGACCGAAACGCCAGCCATGAAAGGGGCACGTGATCGACTCGCCTTGCACATGCTCTTTGTCCAGAACAACGTAAGAGGTGGTGTTTTTCGCCAGATGAGCGCCCATATGGGGGCAATAGGCTTCCACAACATATACGGCGCCGCTGGCGCCGCGATAGACGACCATTTCCTCACCAAAGAAACGGATGGATTGCGGCGTTGCGGTCACCTCTGTTCCATCAGCGACCATGAACCAACCTCGTGGGTAGGTGAATGGACCGAATTCGTAGTCAGCCGTTTTCGCCACGATTGCCTCCCAAAAAGTTCAAATTGGCGGGGCGCGTCATTCACGTGGAAAATATCCGAATGCGCGCAGCGGCGCAATCTCGCGAATGCCAAATCAGCAATAATTTCCACCATTGACTACGGTAAATATAAATGAGTGGCCTATTTTTGGCCTTTTTCCGCAGATTATGTGCGAATATGCTGCGCAATTTACTACGGCCCGGAAGCGATGCTTCGCGCGGCGCGCCTTCCCGAATAAATGCAATCGGCGATCGATAATCCGCTAAGATAGTTCCACGAGCAGATCCCTATCGCAGTTCTTCCCGCCGCATACAATCCGCCGATTGGTCGCCCCGCATCGTTAAGGACAGCGCCGGTATTTTCCTCTACCCGGAGACCGCCCAAGGTGATGGTCGGACAAGGAAACAGCTTCGCCGACAAGCCAATATCAATGCCATAGAACGGCGGCGTCGTGAGTTGCCGGATATCATCGTTTGACTTGGCGAATGCATCTGATTGCGCTGCATTTTGGCCGCTATTATATCGCTCGACTGTTTTCGCCAGGCCGCTGGCGTTGACGCCAATTTTCGACGCGAGCGCCTCAACTGTACTGGCTTTCTTGGCCGCGAACCAGAAATTTAGTCGCGCAAGGTCGCGCTGAAACGGAAGGACCTTCCCACCTTTGATCTGCGAGAGACTCTCACGGACGAGCGTCTGATCGAGAATACTCCAGGCTCTCCCGTTCTGATCAAGCGCAATTGAAGTGCCGATCGCCGCACCGTAAGACGATTCATTGATGAACCGCTCGCCCGCTTCGTTGACAACGATCCCCTGCGACCATGCGATCGGGGGATTGATAAACCGCCAAGCGCTTGCGCGGTCCATGTTACCGACAGCGCCGCCGACTGTCTGACCAAGCCGAATGCCGTCCCCTTGGTCCGCTGTCGTGCCGAGGGGAAAGGTGTCGGCAAATTTTGGGGCATAGTGTTTCAGCATGGAGCGGTTAAACACAAATCCGCCGGCCGCAAGCACGACACCTTTGTGCGCTCGATAAAATCGCTCAACACGAAAATTATTTTCCAATGCACGCGCTTTCGCGATCATTCTCTCCGCACGTTTTAAGAAAAACGCTGAGCCCGGAATAATAGGGAGCCACTTCGCCTGGATTGCGGAAGCCTTTGCGAGTAAGTTTTTGTGCTGCTCAGCTTCAGGCGCACCAGCGGGAAATTCGAGGGTTTTTACACCGAGTATCTCCCCGGCTTTATCCACAACCAGCTGACGCGCTTCAGATTGTTCACGTACAGATCCGCCACGGTCAAGAAAAGATTGGCGCAGCGGACGATAGATCGGTCCGCCAAGGCTTGTCGCCCGAATACCCTCTTCGGGAGACACAAAAGTTCTATGCCCCCTTGCGGCCGGTTTTGCTTCATCTTTGTAGGGAGCAATAAGGCTGTTATCTGAATGGTAAAGGAAGTATTCGACGCCCGGATAAGATGTTTTTTTGGGGTAATGAACGCCTTTGAATTTCGCGCCGTGACCAATGAGCCAATCGACAGTTTCCGGGCTTTGCTCACAGAAATGCCGCAGGTTATCTTCCGATACGATATCGCCGACTTCTAGACGGAGATACCGAAACATCTCTTCTGTGCTGTCTTCAACGTTTGCATCTTTTTGGATGACTGTGCCGCCGCCCGCATAGAGAACGCCGCCCGACGCCTCGGTCGCACCGCCCCCGTGAAACCGATCAAGGGCGATAGCGGAGAGTCCCAACTCCACCGCCTGCAACCCCGCAGCGACCCCAGCGCCGCCAAATCCGACGATAACGACGTCGCATTCCATATCCCATTTTAATGCCGCCGCATCGCTTACCTCATACGGCGCCTCGACATTGGAATACCAATGGGGATCAGTTGGGTTTTGGGTTTGCATCGCTTTTTCTTCTGTTCATTGACGGCTGAACGATAGTCACCGTCCACAGCCGGTCAAGGCGTTTCGCCCCTTGGCGTTTCAATCATTTCATGCTTAGTGAAACCAATTGAATGACACCGTGGACGGAGTTTCCGTAAATGGCGATGCAAAGAATGCCGGAACAAAAAGGCTGAATAGAGATGCGCAATTTCGGGCCGAATGAATTTCGCAGCGCACTCGGAAAGTTCGCAACTGGCGTTACCATCGTCACCACCATGGGGTCAGATGACCAACCCGTTGGCGTGACTGCGAACAGCTTTAATTCAGTATCTTTAGAGCCGCCCCTCGTTCTCTGGTCTTTGGCAAAGTCCGCGCAATCGATGAATGCCTTTAGCACGTCCGGACATTTCGCTGTCCACATCCTGACAGCCGCGCAAGAGACATTGTCGAACCAGTTCGCCCGCAAAGGCGAAAATAAATTTGATGCGGTCGACTGGACGCCGGGCGCTCAGGGTTCGCCGCTCCTGCAGGATTTCGCCGCACGTTTCCAATGCAAAACGACCCATCAATATGAGGGTGGCGATCACATTATTTTTGTCGGCGAAGTCGTGCATTTTGAAGAGCGCGAAACGGCGCCCCTTGTTTATCATAGCGGCGCTTACGCGGACGCGCGACCGCGCCAGACCGGCGGCGACAATAGTGATCCTATCGATCTGGAACATGGACGGTTCACGGACGACTTTTTCCTTTATCTTCTCTCGCGCAGCCATTTTCAATCATCATTTCCAACGCGTGAAAAACTAAAAGATGTTGGTCTGTCCGAGACGGAATATTTGGCCATGTCCCTTATCAGCATGAACGGGCAGCTGACGATAAACGCCCTTTCGGACCGCCTCGCCCATACCGGTTTTCAGGCCAATGACGAGACCATAAGAGGGCTTCATTCCAAGGGTTTGGTGGTTTACGCGCCGCATTCGGAAGATGCGTTGATCACGCTGACAGATCGCGGGAAGCAGGCTTTTATCAGCATCCTGTCCCACGCCAAGGCCGTCGAAGAACAAATCCTTAAACACTTCTCCGAAAGCGAAATCGCCGACGCAAAACATATACTCAAACGAATTATCAGCGTGACGTCGTCAGAAATACCGGAGCTCAGGGATTAGGACGACGGAATGGACGTGCGTCCACACTGAAGGCTTTTCACACGCCTCTACGCGTAAAACCGACTGATTGTGTCAACGACGCACGCGGGTCTTTCTTCGCCTTCTATATCGATCGTCACACGAACTTTGATCTGCACGCCGTTCTTGACCTCGGTCACATCAACAAACTCACCTCGCGCACGCACGCGCGCTCCGCATTTTACGGCGTTTGGAAACCGAACTTTATCGCAGCCGTAATTAACGCCCATGGAGAAAGACTTGACCTCCATAAGGTCTGGTAAAAAATTGCTGACGAGTGAAAGCGTCAGATATCCGTGGGCGATCGTCGCGCCAAATGGGCCTTCTTTCGCCCGCGCTTCGTCGACGTGAATCCATTGGTGATCACCCGTCGCATCCGCAAAGAGGTTTATTCGGTCTTGGTCGATAGCGAGCCAATCGGTGGGACCAGCGGTTTTTCCGACAGCCTCAAGAAGATCAGTGGGCGTTTCAAAAATCTGTTTCATATCAGGCTCGTTGACTGGAGGCGGATATCGTCTCGCCAGTAAGATAAGAGGAATAATCACTCGCCAGGAAAATCATCACATTTGCGATTTCCCAAACTTCCGCCGCCCGGCCGAACGCCTCGCGCGATTCCAGTTGCTGCAATAATTCCGGTGACGTAACTTTGTGTAGAAACGGATGCATCGCAAGACTCGGCGCAACCGCATTGACGCGAATCCCGTATTCGGCGCCTTCTAAGCCGGCGCATCGCGTTAACGCCATAACGCCGGCCTTCGCCGCTGCGTAGTGCGCCTGGCCCTTTTGCGCCCGCCAACCGAGGACTGACGCATTATTGACGATGACCCCGCCGCCACGTTCGCGCATATGCTGAAAGGCTGCGCGATTGATGCGAAAACAACCATTGAGCGTTACATCAATGACATTCGTCCACTCGTCATCTGTCATATCAACGAGGTCTGCGGCGCCGCCCAGCCCGGCATTGTTGATTACAATATCAGCGCCGCCAAATTGTTCGGTCGCCAATGCAAACAGTTTGTCCACGTCAGGCTGCTGCGTAACATTACAAAGCGCCCAGGGAACGGCCTCACCACATTCGGCTGCGAGCGCCTCGGATGCTTTTTGCAATCGGCCTTCGTGGATATCGGAGATCATCACCTTTGCGCCTTCTTCAAGCGCTTTTTTGGCGGCGGCAAAGCCAATTCCGGCGCCTGCGGCCGCAGTGACGATCACGCGCTTACCAGCCAGCAGACCATGTCCCCCAACATAGTTCGGTTTATCTTTCAACGAGGTCATGACGGCGCATTCCCCCGCGGTTCTTTCGGCATGCCCAAAGCCCGTTCCGCAATGATATTGCGTTGGATCTGGTTTGTGCCGCCATAAATTGTGTCGGCGCGGGAGAACAAAAATAGTCGCTGCAAACGATCAAATTCGCCATTCTCTTTCGTTTCGGCGATGGGGCCGACGACGTCCATCGCAAGTTCGCCCAAATCACGATGCCAACTTGCCCAGAATAATTTCGAAACATAAGCTTCATTGGATAAGTGGCCGTCATCGTGATCACTCAGCATACGCATTGCGTGAAATCGCATTATCTCAAGCCCCGCATACGCTTTGGCGATCCGTTGGCGGATCAATGGATCACTTGCGGCGCCATTTGCGCGCGCGCGGCGAATAATCTCGTCAAGCTCATTACGAAACAGAAGCTGTTGCCCCAATGTCGACGCGCCCCGCTCGAAACCAAGGGTAGCCATGGCGACCTTCCACCCGTCACCAACAGCGCCGACGATATTGGATGCGTCTGTCCGCGCGTTGTCAAAAAATGTTTCATTGAACTCTGACGTCCCGGTGATTTGGATGATTGGCCTGATTTCAACGCCAGACTGATCCAATGGCACAAGGAGATAGACTAATCCATTGCGGCCGACCGATCCTTCTTCACTACGGGCGAGCACAAAGCACCAGTCGGATTCGGTTGCGTTCGATGTCCAGATTTTTTGTCCGTTCAGGATCCATTCAGCGCCGTCTTCGGTTAATCGCGCTTTGGTTTTGACATTCGCCAGATCAGACCCCGCGTTTGGTTCCGAATAACCCTGGCACCAGAAAATCTCGCCAGCTTTAATGCCCGGCAGAAACTGTCGCTGTTGTTCCGGCGACCCAAATGCGATCAGCGTCGGGGCGACAAGGGTCTCACCGATATGTCCCGACCGACCTGGGCCCCCATGGCGGGCATATTCTTCGTTGAAAGCGACCTGTTCGAGCAGACCCGCACCACGACCGCCGTGCTCTTCAGGCCAGGCGATCCCGATCCACCCAGCCTCACCCATATGGCGTTCCCAGTCCTTACGAAGCTCCGGAAACGCGTCTTCGTCTCCCGGTCCTCCTCGCCATTTGATCTCTTCAAATCTGCCGGTCAGATTTTCTTTCATCCACCCGCCAATATCACGTCGCAGGGCGACGGCTTTCGGATCATCCAGCATCTGCGGCGCCCTCCCCATCGATTATGCAGCTCGCCAATTCCTCAAAGGCGCGTTCGACGGAACCATACTGTGATCGGTTCGCCTGCGCGCGTTTGAAATAGTAATGCAGCGGATAATCCCAGGTGAAACCAATACCACCATGAAGCTGAATGGCGTCACCGGCGTTTTTGAAAAATGCGTCGCTGGAATATCCTTTCGCCAGAAATGCGGCCTCTTCTATCTCATCTGGGTCAGCGCCAGCCGACAGGTAAGCGGCTGATCGCGCACCTTCGCTGCGCACCATCATATCCGCACACCGATGTTTGACCGCCTGGAATGATGCGATGGGGCGACCGAACTGTATGCGTTCTTTCGCGTATTCGACCGTCATGTCGAGACAACGGCGCGCGCCCCCGGCGCATTCAGCCGCCAGCGAGGAATACGCGCGGCGCCGCGCGCTGTCCAGCGCCGCGACAGAACCGCCGCCCAGAATGCTTGAAGGTTTCAAGTCTACACCCTCAAACGTGACCCGCCCGGCCGCGCGAGTCGGGTCCATTGTATCTAATGGGTCAATGGATAGGCCCGGCGCGTCGCGTTCAGCGACAACCAAACATATCTCGCCGGCCGGTTTCTCCACAGTAACAAAAATATGCTCAGCATGGGGCGCATCAGGGACACATGACGCAACGCCTGACAGCTGGTCGCCGTCAAACTTGATATTTGATCGCCCATCTGTGAATGTCGCGATCGCATCGCCGCCGGCGATTGCGCCCAGCCACCGTTCTTTGTTCGGTTCATCCGCAATCGCTTCAATATAGTCTGCAGCGACACAACAGGAGGAGAAATACGGGGCGCTGAAAAGCGCATAGCCCATTTCCTCCATTAAGACCGAGCGACCCAACAGGCCTAATCCGGCGCCGCCATATCTTTCGTCAATTGCAACGCCCGCCCAGCCAAGAGCCGTCGTTTCGCGCCATGCACCCAGATCCCCGCCCGTTTTGGCGGCGTTTTCTAATCCGCCGCCGTCGCGCCATTCCGCAAGAAACCCGCGCGCAACCTCGCGGATAGCATCATGATCATCATTGAACGGATAAGGCATGAGTGCGCTTTAGGTCCCGTAGACTTTTTCGGGCGGTGTCATCTCGGCTTTAAGCTTTTCATAAGCCGCCGGAATATCCGCAACGGGCCATTGTGCGCCGCGATCTACTGCAGGGCCGGTTCGCCAGCCATCCGCAATCGAGATCTTTCCGCCGGACACTTCAAAACATCGCCCCGTCACACCGACGGATTTTTCGCTCGCCAACCAGGCGACAAGCGGCGCAACATTAGCCGGGTCATAGCTGTCAAACACATCCCCGTCCGGCTTTTTCATCATATCCGCAAAGACATCTTCAGTCATGCCAGTGCGCGCGGCGGGCGCGAGCGCATTCGCCGTCACACCATATCGCTCCAATTCCGCCGCCTGCACGAGGGTCAGACTTAGGATTCCGCCTTTTGCCGCAGAATAATTACTCTGTCCAACGGATCCCAATAGTCCGGCGCCCGAACTCGTATTGATAATCCGTGCATCAACCGACTCACCAGACTTTGATTGACCTCGCCAGTATTTTGCAGCGTTGCTTGTGATGCAGAAATGA